>JANYDY010000051.1 GCA_025363435.1 Betaproteobacteria bacterium | reverse complement strand
GTCATTGGCATGCGTCAGCGTGGTGGCCGAACGGTTGCAGGACTGCTTTCCGGCACCGATGCCGTTACGCTCAATGAAGAAATTCGCAACAACATAGAACCCGGTTCGACGGTTTACACGGACGATCACAGCGGATACCGGAGAGTGAAATACTCGGGATACAAGCATGCGTCGGTAAATCACGGCACGGGTGAATACGTGCGTGGCGATGTCAGCACCAACGGCATCGAATCTGTGTGGGCTTTGATGAAGCGCGGTATCACGGGCGTTTATCACCACACCAGCAAAAAGCATCTTGCGCGATACGTTGACGAGTTCACGTTCAGGCTCAACGATGGCAATGTGAAGCGTCATACGCTTGACCGCTTGGAGAGCATGACGAAAGCGACCGTGGGAAAACGCATCACGTATAAAAAGCTTATCCAATGAAGAAGCCATACCCGCATCATCTGATACCCGATGCATTGCATCGGATTGTCGATAAGGTTCTCGGGCACAAGCCAAAGCCCAAGAGTGCGCCAGCGAAGAAACGAGCGAGGCGCTCGAAGAAATTGGCAAAGAGATAAGGCCTTCTAATATGCCAAGATGGCTATTTTCGATACTAATCGCAGCACCTTTTTTGTTGGTGACGGCCGCATATTTTTCTTGCAACTCAACCATAGGAAGCTGCCAAGAGCATCATAAAAAAGAGAGGCAAGCTCAAAAGCAAAAAGACGTACCCAACTATTCCGCTGCGATATTTTTGAAAGCAAAACCCAATAACAGTGAACAAGAAGAATCCATAGCCGCACATCCTAGCCAGTGCTCTACTGGCTGCGGGCTCGTCACTAAAACTCTCGACGATCCGGTTGGACTTTTTACCCTCGTCCTGTGCATCGTGGTTTACTTTCAATGCCTGTTCATGATTAGGCAAGAATTTGTCCTGAAAGAATCTATTGAGGTTGCAGAAAAATCCGCTATTGCCGCAACTAAAAGCGCGGAAGTTGCTGAGTACGGATTGCGGCTTGCCGAGAGGGCTAATCTTCGCGTCGATCACTGGACTGTTACTGGTATTGAGGTCGGGAAAAAGCCAAATATGTCCTTTAAATTCGCTAATACCGGCAGATCGCAGGCCGAAGTTGTAGAAATTCTTGGTGGTTATGGAATAGGGGGCGAAGAAAAAGTTCCCAACGACCCGCCGTACGATACCCAACCGATTGGCCTTGGCATTTCGTTCCCCGGATCCTCCATCGATATGAGTATCGGACTTGATGACCCGCTCACGGAGGACGAAGTTAAAAATATACATAGCGGAAACATTTTTATATTTCTCTACGGAAAGATAATTTGTATTGATATATTTGGATGGACTTGCGAAGTCGCTTATGGTGCTCAATACGGAAATCTTGGGGATGGCGAATTCGGGATTACGTTCATGAAGAAGCCCGGCTATAACCTTATCCGCTGGATACCACCAAAGAGTGATAACAGCGAGAGCGTATAGCGCCCCTCGTGTTAAGAATCCGGCCTGTCTCCTGAATTTTGACACTTTTTCAGCAAGGGAGTCAAGTATATAATTCCCCCCGCAGGGGATGACAGTCGTGCGGTGCGCGAGCCGGGAAGCTCGCCGCAATCAGTGTGGATTGCCGAGGCGGTGTTTCGGGATCGGCACGGGGACAACGTCTATGCCCTCTTCCCGCAGCTCGGTTACTTCGTCAGCTGTGGCATTGCCGCGAATGGCGCGCTCGGGCGCTTCGCTGTAATAAATTTTGCGCGCTTCTTCGGGAAAGGCGTCGCCGACGTCGTCGGTATTGGCGATCACATGCTCAACGAGCCGGCTGATGGCTTTGTGAAATACCGCCTGCTGCCGCTCAACGGGTTGCACCGCGACCGCTTGTGCAGGCGCAGTCCGGCCCGCGCTGGTATTCACGTAGGGGGCGTGCAATTGCTTGTTGACTTGAGCGCTGCCGCAAACCGGACAACTGAGCAGTCTGGATTCCTGCTGCGCTTCGAATTTAGCCGTCGATTCAAACCACCCTTCGAACAGGTGGTCATGGTCGCAGCTGAGATTGAAGACAATCATCAATTACCGGCGGAGATGGTGGCAGACATTACTCATGCTAGCAGGCATTAAAACGCCTGCGAAGCGCATTTCGCACGTTTTGTTATCTTGATCTTGGTGCCCGGGGCCGGACTTGAACCGGCATGCCGGAATAACCCGGCGAGGGATTTTAAGTCCCTTGTGTCTACCAGTTTCACCACCCGGGCATGCGGAAAATTGGAGGCGGGGGTCGGAATCGAACCGGCGTACACGGCTTTGCAGGCCGCTGCATGACCACTCTGCCACCCCGCCCGGGTCCAGCCTCTAAAAATCGGAACTACCAGCGGCGGTTTACCATCCGCCGCAACATTCCCGATTCAGGGGAACTACATGGAGCGTCACGCATACGCGCGGAAACTCACTGTGAAATGTGTTTTCAGCGGTTTTTTGCTCCGCATCGTCAACGCACTTCCGAATTCTGGAGCGGGAAAGGAGTCTCGAACTCCCGACCTCAACCTTGGCAAGGTTGCGCTCTACCAACTGAGCTATTCCCGCGTTAGGCCGCAGATTATACGCACTTTTCCTGCCCGGCTCAATCGGGGCGGGAGGCCAGCGGCAGCGCCTTTCTCAAGTAGTAAAGCATTGAAATAACAGTGAGCACGGCAGCCACGTTGATCAGGATGGTACCCAGCCAGCGGCAGTTAATCCGGCCGAACAAATCTTCTTCATAGAGCAGCAGCGGAATGGCGACCATTTGCGCCACGGTCTTGATCTTGCCGACGAAGGCCACGGCGACACTGCGCGACTGGCCGATCTGCGCCATCCATTCGCGCAGCGCCGAAATTGCAATTTCGCGGCCGATAATGATCAGCGCCACTACCGATTCGACGCGTTCCAGCTGCAACAGCATGATCAATGCGCCGGCCACCATCAGTTTGTCGGCGACCGGATCAAGGAAGGCGCCAAACGACGACATCTGGTTCAGCGCGCGGGCGAGATAACCGTCGAGCCAGTCGGTGAGCGCGGCAAAGATGAATATGCTGGTGGCGGCGATGTTCTTGTTTTCGTACGTCAGCACGCTCTCCGGCATGTAATACACGCCGACGATCAACGGGATCAGAACGATGCGCAACCACGTCAGGAGATTTGGAATGTTGAGCGGCATGGTCTAATGCAGTGTGTCGTAAATTCGTTTGGCAAGTTCGCCGCTTATTCCATCAACCTGCGCCAGATCGTCGACGCTGGCGGCCATCAAACCCTGCAGGCCGCCGAAACGCGTGAGCAGGCGTTGCCGCCTTTTTGCGCCGACACCACTGATCTCTTCCAGTGTCGACGTATTGCGCGTTTTGCCGCGCCTGGCGCGATGACCCTGAATCGCAAAACGGTGCGCTTCATCGCGTATCTGTTGAATCAGATGCAGCGCCGGATGTTCGGGCGGCAATTGTAACGCGTCCGCGCGGCCGTGAATAATCAATTGCTCGAGACCGGGTTTACGCGCTTCGCCTTTGGCGACGCCGACTACCATCAAATCCTGCAGCCCGAGTTCGGCCAGGACTTCGCGCGCAATGCCCACCTGCCCTTTGCCGCCGTCGATCAACAATAGATCCGGCAATTTGCCTTCTTCGACGATCACACGCTGATAACGCCGCGTCAGCGCATTGCGCATCGCGCCGTAGTCGTCACCGGGTGTCACGCCGGTAATATTGAAACGACGGTATTCACCGTTTTGCATGGCCGAACGGTCGTAGACCACGCAGGAGGCGACAGTCGCCTCGCCCATCGTATGGCTGATATCGAAGCATTCGACGCGCTGCAATCCTTCGTTGGCGTCCAGCGCCTGTTGCAACGCCAGCAAACGCGCTTCCTGTGTGGCGCGCAAACCGAGCTGACGCTGCGCTGCGAGTTCGGCATTTTTAGTTGCCATTGCCAACCAGATACGACGGTCGCTGGTTGGATTGGTGACGATACGAATGACACCTTCCGCCAGACTGTTCTGCAAATTATCGATGGCTTCCTGCTCAAGTCCTGCGCCAACGACCAGAACCGGCGGCGGATCCTGTTCGGCGTAGTGCTGACTCAAAAACGCTTCCAGTATCTGACCGCAGTCGAATCCGGTGGCGTTTTGCGGGAAAAAATTGCGGTCGCCGAGATGGTGGCCGCCGCGGATCATGACGAGATTGACGCAGACGATTTCACCGGCGAAGGCGCAGGCGATGACGTCGGCATCGCGTGCTGTGTGTCCGCTGACAAACTGCCGTTCGCGCACGCGGCTTAATGCAGTGATCTGATCGCGCAGTACAGCTGCCACTTCAAAATTTTCAGCGGATGCCGCGGCGTGCATGCGCGCCGCCAGCCGTTCGACCGCCTCTTCGTCCTTACCTTTGAGGAACAGCGTCGCGCCGCGCACGTCGGCGGCGTAGTCTTCATCGCTGATTTTGCCGACGCAGGGGGCGGTACAGCGCCTGATCTGATGCAACAGACAAGGGCGCGAACGGTTGTTGAACACGCTGTCGGCGCAGGTGCGTAAACGAAATACTTTTTGCAGCATCTGTATGCTTTCACGCACCGCACCGGCATGCGGGAACGGGCCGAAATAATGATTACGCGCATCGAGGCTGCCGCGATGCGAGGTCAGACGCGGATAAGCGTGCCCCGACAGCATCAGGTACGGATACGACTTGTCGTCGCGAAAAAGTATGTTGTAGCGAGGATGCAGCGACTTGATCAGATTGTTTTCCAGCAGCAGAGCCTCGCCTTCCGAGCGCGTCACCGTCGTTTCGAGCGCGTGGACCTGCGCCAGCATCAGTTGTATGCGCGGCGACAGCGCCGATTGGTTGCGGAAGTAGGACGAGACGCGCCGCTTCAGATCGAGCGCTTTGCCGACGTAGAGCGCCTCGCCTGCTGCGCCGAGCATGCGATAGACGCCCGGCTGGTGCGGCAGCGTGGCGAGGATTTCCGCCGGATCAAAAGTGGCCACAGTTGTTCACCGAAGGTCCGACTTATGCCGGATGCGCTGTGTTGAATGTGTATCTCAAGCGGATTTTCTCCCGTCGAGAATTTTCAGAATGTCTGTGAACACCTGTTCGAACATGGCGGTGGTGAGGCGGCGCGTGTTCGTATTATATCGGCTGCAGTGATAGCTATCGACGAGGATCATGCCATCACCCAGATCATGACGTGCGGCATGGGCGAATGGAAATGCCGACCGTTTTTCGCCGGTCGCCATTAGCACGGCTTGATGGGCGACGCCGCCGAGTGCGAGCACGATCGCCCCTTTCGGCAGCGCCTTCAATTCCTCAGCAAGATAGTGATTGCAACGTTTGATTTCAGACGTTTCCGGCTTGTTCTGCGGCGGCAGGCATTTGACTGCGTTGGTGATGCGGCAATTGCGCAATTCCAGCCCGTCGTCGCGATGGACGGATGCCCGTGCACTGGCAAAACCGAATTTGTGCAGCGTCTGGTAGAGCAGTATGCCGGCGAAATCGCCGGTGAACGGCCGCCCGCTGCGATTGGCGCCGTGCATGCCGGGAGCCAGCCCGACAATCAACAGCCCGGGTTTCTTCGCGCCAAACGGTGCAACCGGTTTGGCGTGATAGTCGGGATGTTCTGCGCGCACCTCTTCGAGAAAATGCGCGAGACGCGGGCAATCGCGGCAATTCGCAGAAAAACCCACGGAGTTTGAGCCGGTTTTCAGCGCGTGAGCGGCAGTTCGCCGTCTCTTGCGCCGATCTGGCGAACGGCGGCAACCGCCGCGACATAATGCGCATCATGCTGGAGTTTTTTCAACGACTCCGCACCGCCCCGACCGTGTATACGGGCGATGCGCGTCAGCGAAGTTGCCGGCATACGGTAATCGAGACCCGCAAGCAGACGTTCCGCTGCAACCGGGTCGTTGCAGACGAGCACCATGTCGCAGCCGGCAGTAAAGGCCGCGTGCGCGCGTGCGATGACGTCGCCGGCGCTGCGTGCCCCTTCCATCGACAGATCGTCACTGAATATCATGCCCTCGAAACCCAACTGTCCGCGCAAAATCTCGCCGAGCCAGCGTTTTGAAAAGCCGGCGGGTTTGTCATCGACCTCGGGATAAACGACATGCGCGGGCATGATGGCGCCGAGGCCGTTGTCGATCAGGCGTCGGAACGGCAGCAGATCGCTGTTTTCTATTTCGCTGAGCGGTCGTGAGTCGATTGGCATTTCAAGATGCGAATCTGCGCGCACGTGGCCATGCCCCGGAAAATGTTTGCCGACCGAAGACATGCCGCCGTCGCGCAAGCCATGAATAAGGCCCAGTGCCAGTTCGGTGATGGCGGCGGGATTGTGATGAAAGGCGCGGTTGCCGATCACACTGCTGTTGCCGAAATCAACATCGAGTACCGGTGTATAACTCAGGTCGACGCCGCAGGCGCGCAATTCCGCGGCGAGCACATAACCGGTTTGCTGCGCCAGCGCTTTGGCCTGTGCGTGGTCTGTTTCCCAGATCACGCCGAGTTCGCGCATTGCCGGCAGCGCGGTAAATCCTTCACGAAAGCGCTGCACACGCCCGCCTTCATGATCCACCGTAATCAACAACGGCGGCTGGCGCAGCGCGTGAATTTCCCTGGTCAAGCGGGTCAGCTGTTCCGGCGATTCATAGTTGCGCGAAAACAGAATGATGCCGCCGACCTGCGGATGCAGGAGCCGCGTGAGTTCTTCCGGCGTCAGTGTATGCCCGGCGATATCAACGATCACCGGCCCAAGTGGCTGTGTGCGGGTAGCGCTCATTTTTCCAGCACCACGCAGGCGCAGGCGAGGCTTTTTTCGTCACTGATAGTGACGTAATGACCTTTGATGCCTTCGCTATCCACCATCTGTTGCAGGCGCGGATGAAATTCGAAACCGGGTTTGCCGCATTTGTCCTGCACGATGCTGATGCACTGCAGTGTGACCGGATAACGGAATCCGGTGCCCATCGCTTTGGAGAAGGCTTCTTTGGCGGCAAAGCGGTTGGCGACGAAAAAAACCGGATTGATTGTTTTGGTGTAACCGGGCCACTCGCGCGCCGTCAGCACGCGGTGGGCGAAGCGATCACCGTATTTTTTGAGCAGACGGTCGACGCGATGCGGTTCGACGACATCAATACCGATTCCGTAAATCATGTTTTTGCACCTACGCGTGAAATTGCAGCCAGATAGTCGCGTACGGTTTGTGCAAGTCCATATTCCAACGCATCGGCAATCAGTGCATGCCCGATGGAAACTTCGAGCACGCTAGGAACGGCAGAGAGAAACGTCGGCAGATTTTCCTTGTTGAGGTCATGCCCCGCGTTGACGCCGAGGCCGGCCGCTGCTGCGGCACGAGCTGCGGCTGTATAACGCGCGAGTTCGCTCTCGGCGTTGCCGGTATCAAAAGCGCGTGCGTACGGTTCGGTGTACAACTCGATGCGGTCGGCGCCGAGTTCGCGCGCGGCCGGCATGGCCTCCGCTACCGGATCCATGAACAGGCTGACGCGTATGCCCATTGCCCGTAATTCCTTAATGAGCGGGCGCAGACGTTCGCCGTCGCGCCGGAGATCCCAGCCGTGATCGGAAGTTGCGGCGGCTTCTTCGTCGGGCACCAGCGTGCATTGCTGCGGATGCGCACTGCGCGCGATGTCCAGCAGACCGTGAAACGGGTTGCCTTCGATATTAAATTCGATGTTTTTGTGCTGCGCGAGCAATTGCGCGAGATCGCTCACATCTTCTGTGCGGATATGCCGTTGATCCGGGCGTGGATGCACAGTGATGCCATGCGCGCCCGCCTTGATGGCGGTGACAGCGGCGCCGGTAACGCTGGGTATGCCAAGCGGACGTACGTTACGAAGCAAGGCAATCTTGTTCAGATTTACGCTCAGCCGCGTCATAGTTGCTGCAAATCCTTCAGCAGCTGGCGGGTATTGAGCATCTGGTTGCCAAGATAGTGATTGATCAGCATGCGCATCAGCGCCTTGCTTTGCTGCAGTGTGAGCGGATTGTTGTAATCGTCGCGCGCCATATCGAGCAAAGTCTGGCCGCTCAATTCTAACCGGTTTTGATTGCTGTCGTTGCCGGCGGGGCCGGCGCGGACCGGGCCGCTTTCAAGCAGATAATGATATTGACGGTCGGCGACAATGGCCGCGCCGGAAGCAGCTTCGCGTTCGAGCGACGGCGCGTAGCCGAGTTCTTTCAGCAACTGCTTTTCAAAGCGGCGCAGCGTCGCGTCATGCGCTGCGCCGTTTGCCAGCGCATGCAGGGTTTCATCGTAGGCCTGAAACAGTGCAGCGTGCGCGTCGTCGCGCGCCACCAGTTTAAGCAGCAACTCATTGAGATAAAAACCGCACAGCAGCGCTTCGCCTTTGAGCAGTGGCAGGCCGCCCTGCCATTCGGCTTTGTGCAAAGTGCGCAATTCAGAGCGCCCGGACCAACTGATTGTTAATGGCTGAAACGCCAGCAGTACGCCGCGCAACGCCGAACGCGGCCGCCGCGCGCCGCGCGCGACCAGCGCGACGCGTCCTCGATTCCGCGTAAATGTTTCGATGACCAGGCTGGTTTCGCGGTACGGGTAACTATGCAGCAGATACGCCGGTTGCGCATCCTGCCGCGCCCTGTCCTGCTCAGTCATAGCCCAGCTGTTTTAGCACGCGATCGTCATCGCTCCAGCCGCCTTTCACCTTGACCCACAATTCAAGGTGAACCTTGCCGTCGAACAAGGTTTCCATGTCCTGGCGGGCGCGTGTGCCGATTTCTTTCAGGCGGCTGCCTTTGCTGCCGACGACGATGCCCTTGTGCGATTCCTTGTCGACGATAATCGAGGCCGAAATACGCCGCATGCGTCCTTCCATGACAAAACGGTCAATCGATACTGCGCAGACATAAGGCAGTTCGTCGCCGAGCAGACGGAACAGCTTCTCGCGCACCAGTTCAGCGGCCAGAAAGCGTTCGCTCGACTCGGTGATTTCGTCGTTGGTGTAAATCGCCGGCGCCACCGGCAGATATTTTGCAATCACCTTCGCCAGCGCGCCGACGGCATGGTTTTTCGACGCGGAAACCGGCAGGATTTCGTCGAAAGTGCGGTGTTTTGTAATTTTTACGATAAACGGCAGCAGTTCGAGACGGTCGCCCAAGCGGTCTGTTTTATTGATCGCCAACATGACGGGCCGGTCTTTCGGCAGCAAGCTCATGATCGCGCGGTCTTCGTCGCTGAAGTGGTCGGCTTCGAGCACCATTAGCACCACATCAACGCCCGCCAGCGCCTGCGTGACCGCGCGATTCATGCTGCGGTTCAGCGCGCTGCCGTGTTTGCTCTGGAACCCCGGGGTATCAACAAACAGCAGCTGCGCGTCTTGCAGTGTGACGATGCCGGTAATGCGTTGCCGTGTTGTTTGCGGTTTGCGCGAAGTAATGCTCAGTTTTTGACCAACCAAACGATTGAGCAAGGTGGACTTACCGACGTTGGGGCGTCCGACGATAGCGACATAGCCGGTACGAAAATCCGCAGCTGTAGTTTTATCGGGCATTCAGCGGCCGGCAATCAGATCGTAGGCATGTCGAGCTGCCGCCTGTTCAGCTGCACGCCGGCTTGCTCCGTCGCCTTCTGTTTTGACATTCAGTTCCGGCACGCAGCACTCGACTTGAAATGATTGCTCATGCGCTTCTCCAGCGGTGGCAATGACTGTATACGCGGGCAACGGCAGATGGCGCGCCTGCAGCAGTTCCTGCAAAAGCGTTTTTGCATCCTTGCCGGCGACGCGCGGATCGACATTTTTCATCGATGCGGCAAATATCCGCAGCGTGAACGATTGTGCTGCGGAAAATCCGCCGTCGAGAAATACCGCACCGATGATTGCTTCTACTGCATTCGCCAGCATGGACGGGCGTTGCGCACCGCCGCTGCGGACTTCGCCTTCGCCCAGCAGCAGTTTGGCGCCAATGCCGAGTTCATTGGCGAGACTGCCCAGATTCTGTCCGTTGACCAGGCTGGCGCGCACGCGCGAGAGCTCGCCTTCGGCCAGCAGGGGGTAAACCCGGTAAAGCTCGGCGGCAATCACGCAGTTGAGGATTGCATCGCCGAGGAACTCCAGCCGTTCGTTGTGATCGGCGCTGTGGCTGCGGTGCGTAAGCGCCTGCCGCAGCAACGGCGGATTGGCAAATCGATAACCGGCGATTTCGAGAACCGGACGTTGCTCCATGGAGTCGGTTTCGCCTGCGTGCCCCTATTTCGCGGCGGACGTCGGCGCGAAATCGATCAGCAGGTTCACATTCTTGAACAGGGGTACGCGTACTGAGTAGCTGGTGCTGATGATAAGTTCATTGCCGTCTTTGGTCAGCTCGACTTCATCACCGCTGACGACATTAACGTCGCCTTCCGTCATCGAGTATTTAGCCCAAGCATTGATAAATTCACGGCGTCCGCCAGCCTTTACTTCCGGCAGCAGGGACACTGTTTTAAAGACTTTTTGTATCGTGTAGAACTGTTTATAGGGCCCCAGAACCTTGAAGCCGAAAAACGCAAATATCGCCAGCACGACCAGCACCATCATAAAACCACTGAGCGATACGCCGAGTTGTTTTTTCATTGCATTCTCCCGTTATTCGATCGATTGTCCAACGCGTTTGAACTGATCGAAATTCCACCAGATCAGGAACGCTTTGCCCACGATATTGCGGTTGGGCACAAATCCCCAGTAGCGGCTGTCGCTGCTGCTGTCGCGATTATCGCCCATCATAAAATAATGGCCGGCCGGCACGGTGCAGGTAAATCCGCTTTCATTGTAGACGCAATTTTCACGGTAAGGGAAGCGACGCACATCGCCCTGCCGCACCACCGGAATCTCCGGTTGAATGAGCACGGCGTGCCGGTGCGTGCCGAGCGTTTCCATGTAGCGTTGCGCGGTAACGAAACTCAGGCCGGTTTCAACGTAATTGAACTGTCCGTCGGGTTCGGTGCGGATTTCCACGCCGTTCACGGAGAGGCGTTTGTTCTGATAACTGATTTTATCGCCGGGTATGCCGACGACGCGTTTGATGTAATCAAGTGAAGGATCTTCCGGGTAGCGGAACACCATGATGTCGCCGCGTTGCGGATCATTCAGATCCAGCACCTTGAGATTGATCACCGGCAGGCGGATGCCATAGGTGAATTTGTTGACCAGGATGAAATCGCCGACCAGCAGCGTCGGCAACATCGAGCCGGACGGAATCTTGAATGGTTCGACGAGAAAAGAACGCAGTACAAAAACGATCAGAATTACCGGAAAGAAACTTTTTGCGTACTCGACCCACCAGGGTTCGCGCGCTTCCGCAGCGCGCCGGCGGCGCAGCACGTAATGATCGAGCAGCCAGACAAGGCCGCAGACAACCAGCAGCGAGAACATGATCAACGGGAAATTCATGCCTGCCGCCCCGTTCGCGGCAACACCCGGAAAAATGAGTCAAAACGCATTTACTTCTCCACCTGCAAAATCGCGAGGAAGGCTTCCTGCGGTATTTCGACGTTGCCGACCTGTTTCATGCGTTTCTTGCCGGCCTTCTGTTTTTCCAGCAGCTTGCGTTTGCGCGAGATATCGCCACCGTAGCATTTTGCCAGCACGTTCTTGCGCAGCGCCTTGACATTTTCCCGCGCGATAATATGCGCGCCGATGGCGGCCTGCACCGCCACATCGAACATCTGGCGCGGTATCAGTTCGCGCATTTTACTCGCCAGTTCGCGGCCGCGGTGCACTGAGCTTGAGCGGTGCACGATCAGTGACAGCGCATCGACTTTGTCGCCGTTGATGAGGATGTCGAGTTTCGCCAGATCGTCGGCGCGATATTCCTTGAACTCGTAGTCGAGCGAGGCGTAACCGCGGCTGACCGATTTCAGTTTATCGAAAAAATCCATCACCACTTCATTCAGCGGCAACTCGTACGTCAACCGCACCTGGCGGCCGAGGTATTGCATGTTCTTCTGCGCGCCGCGCTTTTGCTCGCACAGGGTAATGACGGCACCGACGTAATCCTGCGGCACCAGTATCGAGGCCGTAATGATCGGTTCGCGGATTTCCGTGATCTTCGCGGCGTCCGGCAGTTTTGACGGGTTTTCGATTTCGATGGTGGTGCCGTCGTTGAGACCAACCTGATAGACGACCGTGGGCGCGGTGGTAATCAAATGCATGCCGTATTCGCGTTCCAGACGTTCCTGCACGATATCCATGTGCAGCAGGCCGAGAAAGCCGCAGCGGAAGCCGAAACCCAGCGCCTGCGACGATTCCGGCTCATAGCGTAGCGAGGAGTCGTTCAGATGCAGTTTCTCCAGCGCATCGCGCAGTGCATCGTATTCGTTGGATTCAACCGGGTAGAGCCCAGCGAAAACCTGCGGTTGTATTTCCTTGAAACCCGGCAGCGCTTCCTGCGCCTGACGGTCGAGCTGCGTGACGGTGTCGCCGACCTTGGCGTCCTTGAGTTCCTTGATGCCGGCGATGATGAAGCCGACCTCGCCGGCCGACAGCCGTTCGCGCGCGCGCGATTTCGGCGTGAAGACGCCGACCTGCTCGCACAGATGCTGGGCACCGGTCGACATCAGCAGGATGCGATCTTTCGGTGTCAGCACGCCGTCAACGACGCGCACCAGCATGATGACGCCGACGTAATTGTCGAACCATGAGTCGATGATCAAGGCTTTGAGCGGTGCCGCCGGATCGCCCTTGGGCGGCGGTATGCGCTTGATCACGGCTTCGAGGATGTCCTGTATGCCGACGCCGGTCTTGGCGCTGGCTTGTACCGCATCGTCGGCCGGGATGCCGATGATTTCTTCGATCTCGGCGATTACGCGTTCGGGCTCGGCTGACGGCAGATCAATTTTGTTGAGCACCGGCACAACCTCGACGCCCTGCTCGGTCGCGGTATAACAGTTGGCCACGGTCTGTGCTTCTACGCCCTGCGAGGCATCGACCACCAGCAGCGCGCCTTCGCAGGCCGCCAGTGAGCGTGATACTTCATACGAAAAATCGACGTGGCCCGGCGTGTCGATCAGGTTCAGATGGTAGATCTCGCCGTTGCGGGCCTTGTATTCAAGCGCCGCAGTCTGTGCCTTGATGGTGATGCCGCGCTCACGCTCAAGATCCATAGAATCGAGCACCTGGGCTTCCATTTCGCGGTCGCTGAGCCCGCCGCACCACTGGATGAACCGGTCGGCCAGGGTCGATTTGCCGTGGTCAATATGCGCGATGATGGAGAAGTTGCGGATGTGATCCATAGGCGTTCGGTTCGCAGGCAGGTCGCGGGCGTGCGCCGAAAATAAGCAAAATAAACAATAAAAAGGGCACTCGCCGGTGCCCCAAAACGTCTGCGATTTTAGCCGGTTTTTCTTAAATATTCATCAACTTTCAGCGTATCCAGATGATAGTGGCACAGGCGTTCGCCATCGGCGAAAAGGACCGGCACCCACTCGCCGAATTCGGCTTCCAGCGCCGGATCCCGGTCGACATCCACAATATCGATAACGCACCCGGCGGCGCCCGGCCGCTGCCGCAGTGCCGCCACCATGTCATCACAGAGATGGCAATAGAGGCGGCCGTAGACAGTGAAGTGAACCGCGCGCTTATTCAATCCGCAGCGGTATATAAAGCGCGTTGGTGCCGCGGCGCACGAGCAAAGCGACAATTTTGCCCTTCTCGAACTGGCCGACCATTTGGCCGAATTGTTCCAGCGATTTGACGTCCTGATTGTTGACCGCGAGGATGATGTCTCCCTTGCGTATGCCGGCGCGCGCTGCCGCGCCCTGCGCCACGTCTTCGACCAGCACACCGCCGGTAATATTGAGCTGCTCGCGCTGCTGAGTTGACGGCTCGGAGAGTGTCATGCCCAGTTTGCTGACCGCTTCTACCGGCGGTTTGCCGCCGGGCTGGCCGCGCCGCTGCTGGCGTTGCGCGCTGCGCGCCTCGTCCGGCATTTCGCCGACGACGACCGATACTTCCTTAGCGACCTTGTTGCGCATCAACTGAACCACCGCTTTGGCGCCCGGTTTGGTGGTGCCGACCACGCGCGGCAGATCTTCCGACGAGGCCACGGTTTTACCGTCAAACTTCAGAATCACGTCGCCGGCCTCGATGCCGGCTTTTTCGGCAGGACTGCCCTTCTCTACCGAACTCACCAGCGCGCCGGTCGGTTTGCCGAGGCCGAATGATTCGGCCAGATCTTTGGTCACCGGCTGAATCACCACGCCGATGCGACCGCGGGTGATTTTGCCGGTGGCTTTTAACTGATTCGCAATGTCGTTGGCGACGTCAATCGGGATTGCAAACGACAATCCCATGAAGCCGCCAGTGCGGCTGTAAATCTGCGAGTTGATGCCGATTACCTCGCCGCGCATGTTGAACAGCGGCCCGCCCGAGTTGCCGGGATTCACTGCGGCGTCTGTTTGAATGAAGGGCACAAAATTTTCCTGCGGCAGCGAGCGCCCTTTCGCGCTAACGATGCCCGCCGTCACCGAGTTTTCAAAACCAAACGGCGAGCCGATAGCGATGACCCATTCACCGACCTTGAGTTTGTTGGCGTCGCCGAACTTTACGGCGGGCAATCCGGTGGCCTCGATCTTGAGCAAAGCGATATCAGTACGCTTGTCGCTGCCGATGACCTTGGCCTTGAATTCGCGTTTGTCGTTGAGCTTGACGGTGATCTCGTCGGCAGCCTCGACGACGTGCGCGTTGGTCAGCACGAAGCCGTCGGTGCTGATGATGAATCCGGAGCCCAGCGAATTACTCTGGAATTCGCGCGGACCGGGATTCGGAATAAAACGCCGGAAGAATTCGTAAAACGGATCGTCTTCACGCAGTTGCGGCACCTGCGGCGTCACCCCCTGACCCTGAGTACGCGCATTTTGAGTTGTGCTGATGTTGACCACGGTGGAGCCCTGCTTTTCCACCAGGTCTGTAAAGTCCGGCAATTGCGCCATGCCCTGAACCGGCAACAACAAAATCACTAGCAGTAACAATTTTCGCAACATCTGGTTTCCTCTTAGGACAACAGCATTTGGTTTTATCAAGCCGGCACGCGCCGGAAATTCAATTTGACACTATCGATCGCGCGGGCTGAGTGATTCGGCAACCTGGCGCACGGTTCGCGCCGGCGTTTCGCCGACGACGGTGAGCATTTGTTCCGCCTGCGGCCTGACGTAGATGTTGACCGAACCCTGATAGGCGAGCGGGCCGGCTGCCGGCGGTGTCTTCGGCATCGGTTCGATGAATACGGAGATTGCAGCGAGTCCGTCGGAGTAGACCAGATGGGAGACGGAGGCGTGCCCGGCGATGGCGCGGCGCATTTCCGTGATCTTGCGGAATCCCGGTGGCTGGTTCTTCAATGTCCAGCCGGAATCGCCGGTGGCTTCGCCGCGGTCCAGTGCGGAACGGTCAACCCGCCAGCCCTGGCTTTTTGCAGCGTAGGCCGACTTCAACATGTCCTTGTGAACAGCATTGCCGAGCAGCAATTGCGTGAAGGCGAACGATTCGACCATTTCATTCTTGTCGCCATAGGTGCGTGCCCTCAATAACAGGCCGGAGACAAGCTCTGCACAGAAGCGATGGCCGTAGCGCAGATTGTCTTTCGGTTCCAGCGCAATTGTCTGGCATTCCGCGCCGGCGACGCGTTCTGTTTCGGTCTTGCGTACGTTGTAGTTGTCCGCGATGCCGGCCAGATCTTCCGGCAGCAGCGACGGAAACTGCCGTCCATGGCGTTTGGTTACCAGCACCGTTTTGTGCTCGGGCAGATAACAGGTGACGTTTTCGTTGGTGCGGATAATCTCGCGCGGCGGGCCGTCCATTGTTTCCAGCCGCTCCTGTTCGCCGCCGCTATCGACCCAGTGCGCAATGCGTGAAGTTTCAACCTGGCGACCGTGCTGGTAGACAAAAGTGCCGGCGTAATTGATCTGGCGCGATGCTGCCGCAATTTTTCGCAGCCATGCCATTGCGTCCGCCGATTCGGCGCAGGCCGCGCCTGCGCAGGCGATGCCGCCGATCAGGGCGAACACAACCGGCGCGGCCGGTCGCATCCGGCGTTGGCGATTAACGGCGATTGCCATCATGGGATTCTGAAACGGAGCGCACATAAGGCACTACACCCTGCAAGGCGGTGCGCGGTGAGAATTCCTGGTGCGCCACCAGATATTCGTTGACCTGCGCCGGATTCGCGATGGCGCCGCGCGGTGCGCGCGTTTCTGCCGGGTCGGTCTGCGCGATCTGCGGTTGCTCCGTTTTCGGCGCGGCGGCAATATCACCGCCCTTTGGACGGAGAGGATTCACAACCAGCGTTAGAATGATGGCGACGCCGGCAACTGCGGCCGCGGCTTTATAAACGACATTGTTAGTCGAACGCCAATGCACACGCGGCGCGAGAATCGTCGGTTCTTCATTCATGCGCTGGCGCAGACGCTCAACAAAATCTTCACGCAGGACAGGATCGCCACGCATGACGTCGCCAACAAGATGAAAACAATTCCAGAGTTTTTGACACCCTTCGTCGCTGCGCAGGCGCTGCAGCGTCTGTTTGGTTTCCGCGGGCGCCGCTTCACCGTCCATGAATGCCGAGATTTTATCCATCACCATCTCCTGTCTTTCGGTACGTCCAGTTGCGGCCGCAGTTTCTCTGCAATGGCCTCACGCGCCCTGAATATGCGTGACCGCACGGTACCGATCGGGCAATTCATGATTTGCGCAATTTCTTCATAACTCAATCCGTCTAATTCACGCAGCGTAATCGCGGTTCGCAATTCTTCGGGCAGGCCCTGCAGCGTCGTGTTCACGGTTTCGGCAATCTGCCGGGTCATCATCTGACTCTCCGGTGTGTTCATGTCCTTTAACTGCGTGCCGTCTTCAATGTCTTCGGCTTCCTCGTTGTCAACTTCCGTCACCGTCGGCGCGCGCCGGCGCATGGTGACCAGGTAATTCTTTGCCGTATTGATGCCGATGCGATAAAGCCATGTGTAAAACGCACTGTCGCCGCGGAATGACGGCAAGGCACGGTACGCTTTGATAAAGGCTTCCTGTGTTACATCCTCTACTTCTCCGGCGTCCCGGATAAAACGGGACAGCAGGCGTGCCAATTTGCGCTGGTACTTGACGACCAGCAGCTCGAACGCGTGTTTATCGCCACGTTGTGCCTGTTCGACCAGTTGTTGGTCAACTTCACGCTCGCCCATGAAACCGGTTCCCGAAATCCTGCGTTTTGCAAGCGCGCCGCCCGCCGAAACAAGGCGCCAAGTATACCGCAGGCTATGCGCCCGGGACCGCGGCATCACAACCAATACCGGACAGACAGCAGTGGTATGGATTTAGTTCACTGTCCGGCGCACATGGCAACGGTTCTCATTGCGGTAACATCGGGTTTTATCCGGCATGCGAACATGGCACATCAATTTGACGTTCTGATCATCGGCAGCGGACTGGCCGGGCTGACGCTGGCCCTGCACCTTGCAGCGCAGCGAAAAGTCGGCGTGGTCACCAAAAAGGAACTCCTCGACGGCGCCAGCAACTGGGCGCAAGGCGGTATTGCCGCGGTGCTGGCGGGCGACGACACCACCGAAAGCCACGTCCGCGACACCCTGGTTGCGGGCGCCGGACTGTGCGACGAAGCGGTGACCCGTTTTGTGGTTGAACGCGGCCGTGAATGCGTCGATTGGCTGATCGGTGAAGGGGTCCCCTTCACGCGCGACGCTGCCAGCGACACCGGTTATCACCTCACTACAGAAGGCGGCCACAGCCACCGGCGAGTGATCCACGTCGACGACGCCACCGGCCATGCGGTGCAGGTCACACTCGAATCCAAGGTGCGGGCGCACCCGAACATCACCCTGCTGGAAAATCACAACGCGGTCGATCTGATTACCGGAGCCAAGCTGGGTTTGCCGGAGAATCGCTGCCTCGGCGCTTACGTGCTGGATACCGCCAAAGGCAAGGTGGTGACCATTGCAGCGCGCCATGTGGTGTTGGCCACCGGCGGCGCCGGCAAGGTCTACCTTTATACGACCAACCCCGACACCTCAACCGGCGACGGCATTGCGATGGGCTGGCGCGCCGGCTGCCGTGTCGGCAATATGGAATTCATCCAGTTTCACCCGACCTGCCTTTACCACGCGCATGCCAAACCCTTCCTGATTTCAGAAGCGGTGCGCGGCGAAGGCGGCATACTCAAACTGCCCGACGGCACGCGTTTCATGCCCGCGCACGACCGGCGCGCTGAACTGGCGCCGCGCGATATCGTCGCCCGCGCCATCGATTTTGAAATGAAAAAACGCGGCATCGATTGCGTCTACCTCGACATCACGCACAAGCCGGCGGAATTCATCAAGCAGCATTTCCCCAACATCTATATCCACTGCAAGGAACTTGGCATCGACATTACGCGCGAGCCGATCCCGGTGGTGCCGGCCGAGCACTACACCTGCGGCGGCATCGTTACCGACGGTCGCGCCCGCACCGATGTGCCGGGTCTTTACGCTATCGGCGAGACTGCCTGCACCGGTTTACACGGCGCCAACCGGCTGGCCAGCAATTCGCTGCTCGAATGCCTGGTCTTCGGTATGGCGGCGGCGCGCGATATTCTTGCTGAAAACGCGCCGGTGCCGCCTGTTTTACCCGAATGGGATGAAAGCCGCGTTTCCGATGCCGATGAAGAAATCGTCATCTCGCATAACTGGGACGAGCTGCGGCGTTTCATGTGGGACTACGTCGGCATTGTGCGTACCAACAAACGGCTCGAACGCGCCCTGCACCGCATTCAATTGCTGCAGTCCGAGATTCACGAGTATTACGCAAACTTCCGCGTCAGCAGCGATCTGCTGGAACTGCGCGATCTGGTGCAGACGGCTGAATTGATTGTACGCAGCGCCCAGTTGCGGCATGAAAGCCGCGGTTTGCATTGCAGCCGTGACTATCCGGATCTGCTGGCAGAAGCAAAACCGACCATACTTGCACGCTAGGACTGCCTGCCTCTGCTGCCGCCGCGTTGCAGCAGCCGGCGCTCACTGAGTCCAAAAACGGTTTCGATCAAAATCGCCAGCAGCGCCGCCGGCAGCGCGCCGGCGAGCAGCATAGCGTGATCATTGACCGCAAGCCCGGCAACGATGCGCTCGCCAAAACCGCCGGCGCCGATAAATGCAGCGATCGTTGCCGTGCCGACGTTGATCACCGCGGATGTTCTGACGCCGGCGAGGATGGTGCGCGCGGCCAGCGGCAATTCGATCAAACGTAGAATCAAACCTGAACGCAAACCGAGCGCTGCCGCTGCCTGCGGCAGGCCGCGCGAAATTTCCGACAATCCGGTTGCCGTGTTGCGCACGATGGGTAGCAGGCCGTAGAGAAACAATGCAACAATCGCCGGCAGCGTGCCGATCTGATTGAGCAGTGCAATCAGAAAAGCCAGCAAAGCCAGCGACGGGATGGTTTGCAGTATGCCGACCGCCGGCATGATGATGGCCTGTGCCAGCGGTAAGCGCGCTGCCCAGATGCCAAGCGGAATGCCCGCTGCGGCACTCATCGCCAGGGCGAGAAATACCAGCAACAGGTGCTGGCCGGCCAGCCGCAGAAAATCGTCACCGAACAGGCGGTCAATAAAACGCGGTTTTTGCGTGGCCACCGGCAGTTTTGTGCCGTCGACAAACGCCATCGCTACCACTGCAAACGTCGCGCCGTCGAGTTCTACTGCGGCGTTCATTTCGATCATGCGCGCCGGCGGGATGCGGTTCTCCAGTTTTTTGATCGCATTCCAGCTGGCCGGCAGGCGTTGCGGTAAATCCGTGCGGTACAACAGCAGTGCGTCGTAGCGCGGGAAAAAATCCCTGTCATCGGTCAGAACACGCAAAGCATAACGGCCGATTTTTGCGTCGGTCGTATAGACATCCATGACGTCTATCTGCCCTGCCGCCAGCGCTTCGTAGGCGAGTCCGTGATCGAGTCCGCGTGGTTCGTTGGCCAGGTGGTAGAGCTGCTTTAATGCCGGCCAGCCATCGCGGCGATGCAGAAACTCCTGCGATAAACCGAAGCGCAGCGCGGCAGGTGCGGTGAGATCGGAAATGGTTTTCACTGATGCCGCCTGCGCATTGGCTGCCGCTACCGCGAGTGCGTAGGAATTGCCGAATCCCAGCGGCACGGCGGCGGCGAGGCCGAGCGGCGCCAGCGCATTATTTATGTCGATGATTGTGGCGCCGCCTTTGCCGCCGAGCAGTTCCTGCACGACCGTGCCGGAATATTCGGGGTAAATATCGATTGCGCCGCTTTGCAGCGCCGCAAACAGAATTGCCGTGTTGCCGAGTCCCGGCCTGTGCGTTACCTGCGCTTCGTTCGCGCGCTGCGCGGTCTGCGTGACGATCTCGGCGAGTATGTAGGATTCGGTAAAGCGCTTGGAGCCGACTTTGAGTTCGGCCGCTTGCGAGATGTGACTGAAGCAAATGACAAGCAGCAGCGCAGTCAGCAGATATCCAGGCAGTTTCGGCACCGCATTACCGGCCACTGCGCAATCAGCCTTTGAACGGCGTGCGCTTCGCATATTCCGCGGCGGCGTCCTCAACCGTAGTGAATATCGCGCCGCCATCTTTCAGCTTGCGAATCAGCCGCTCAAGCATCAGCATGCGGCCGCCGCGCCCGATCACGAAGGGATGGAAGGTGTAGGTAATGATGCCCCATTTGACGGCTTTGGTCATATAGGTGAAGTCATCGATCCAGTTGGCCAGCACGCTGTTGTAATTACGCAGCCCCGGCAGGATCCAGTCTTTGGTGCGGATAAATTCGAAATGCGGATAGTCGTCGAGCGACCAGCTGATCGGTATTTCAACCAGCTTGCACGGCTTGCCCCACTTTGCCGGCTGATCAACCGTAATGACGTCGCCCTGCCGCACGCGGTACGGCGTGTAGTCGTCGCCCATCATGCTGCTGTCGTAAACGAAGCCGTGTTTGAGCAGCAGTTCGACGGAATGCGGACTCAAATCCCACGACGGCGAGCGATAACCGCGCGCGTAATGCCCGCTGAGTTTGCGGATCTGTTCATTGGCGCGCATGAGCCCCGCTTCCTCTTCTGCGCGCGTCATTTCGGCCGGCGGTACATGCGTCCAGCCGTGATGGCCGATTTCGTGGCCGGCATCAAATACGGCACGACATTGGTCCGGATAGGTTTCCAGCGTATGGCCGGGGATGTACCAGGAGGTGCTGATTTTGTATTTCTTCAGCAGCGCAAGTATGCGCGGCGCGCCGACATCGGGGCCGAATTCGCCGCGCGAAATCGGCGACGGTGAAGTCATGCCGCGCGATATGAAACCCGACATTGCATCGAAATCAAACGTCAGACAGACCAGATGTCTTGCCACTGTTATCCCCAGCGTGTTGCCCGCATCAAATCGTGATGCGATGTGTTGGCTATTATAGTAGCCGAATCGTCAAAGACACGGCAAAATAATGTCCCCGTCACCGTTGCAAACAACTCTTATGAAACCACGCGACTACAGCCTCGATTCCTTATGGATGCCGTTCACGGCGAACCGCCAGTTCAAAAGCGCGCCGCGCATATTCGTCGCCGCGAAGGATATGCATTTCACTACCGACGACGGCCGCCAGGTACTCGACGGTACCGCCGGCCTGTGGTGCGTCAACGCCGGGCATTGCCGGCCGCGTATTGTCGATGCGATCAAACGCCAGCTCGATACGATGGATTACTGCCCGGCATTTCAGATGGGGCATCCGACGGAATTTCGCGTTGCCGATCTGCTGCGCGATATGGCGCCAGGCGATCTCAACCATGTGTTCTTTGCGAACTCGGGCTCGGAAGCCGTCGACACTGCGCTGAAGATTGCGCTGGCCTATCAGCGCGCGCGCGGCGAAGGCCAGCGCACAGTCTTGATCGGCCGCGAACGCGGTTATCACGGCGTCGGTTTCGGCGGCATTTCGGTCGGTGGCATTCCGGCCAACCGCAAGGCCTACGGCAGCATGCTGCCGCGCGTCGATCATTTGCCGCATACGCACAATCTGGAAAAAAACGCTTTCAGCCGCGGCCAGCCGGCGTGGGGCGCGCATCTTGCCGATGAACTGGAAACACGCATCATCGCCCTGCACGATGCGTCGAATATTGCTGCGGTGATCGTCGAGCCGGCGGCCGGTTCGACCGGCGTACTGGTGCCGCCGGTCGGTTATCTGCAACGTTTGCGGCAGATCTGCGACAAGCACGGCCTGCTGCTGATATTCGATGAGGTCATCACGGGATTCGGTCGCACCGGACACGCCTTCGCCGCCGAAACATTCGGCGTCATTCCCGACATGATTACCTTTGCCAAAGGCGTTACCAACGCAACGATACCGCTGTCCGGCGTGATTGTGCGCCCGGATATTCACGACACCATCGTCAACAACGCCCCGCCCGGAATGGTCGAGCTGTTTCACGGCTATACCTATTCCGGTCATCCGGTGGCGACGGCAGCGGCTGAAGCGACGCTTGGCCTCTATCACGAAGAGAAACTGTTCGAACGCGCGCGCAGTATCGCGCCGCATTTCGAGAACGCCGTGCACGGCCTGAAGGGAATGCCGCACGTAATCGACGTGCGCAACTACGGTTTGATGGCAGGTATCGAGCTCGCGCCGCGCGCCGGCAAACCCGGCGCACGCGCTTTCGACGCATTTCTGCGCTGCTTTGATAAAGGCCTGCTGGTGCGCGTCACTGGTGACATTATTGCGCTGTCGCCGCCGCTGATTATCGAAAAGGCGCAGATCGACCAGTTGGTCGGCACCATCGCCGATGCATTAAAAGCGATCGACTAGGACGATGACGCCGTTGCCCTGACGCAATGGCCGATCCACAGCGCAGTCAGTTTTTCCTGCACGCCGTTCTGACGCAGACGCTGGTCGAGCGCTGGCCAGTCGACATGATCGAGCGGCTGGTCCTGGTTAAAACACGAGAACACATAGCTGATCTTGCCGGTTTCCGGGTCGCGATGCGGCTGCAGGCATTGCGCGCAGATTTCCTTCATCATGCATTGCATCGGCGAGTTGATCGAACCGATCGCAAAGTGATGCAGTTTGACGAAGGGCTTCAGCACGCCATGGCGCGCGCGCGCGACTGCCGCCATCATGCGGTCTGAACCGATGGCGATAATGCGGTCGGCGCTTTTCAGTGTCACGACTTCCGGGTTGCCAAGATTCCCGATCGCGTAGGAATGCATGGCCTGCACGATATTGCCGACAAAGCTGCGGTCCTGCGGGCGTCCGGGCGTGAATCCCGGCGCTTCGTCGCAACACCATACAACTACATCCGCGGCCGCCTCAATGTCTTCAACCTTGTAGCGATCGATGATGCGTTTGTAACCGGCAAAATAAAGCACCTTCGAACCGGCGCGGCGCAAAGCCTGGCCGATCGAGAACAACACGGCATTGCCGAGTCCGCCGCCGATCAGGGCCACGGTTTCGCCGGAGGGAATCTCGGTGGCGCTGCCGGTCGGCCCCATCAGCACTACCGGTTCACCGGGTTTGAGCAGTTGGCACAAGCTGCTTGAGCCGCCCATTTCCAGCACGATGGTTGAAACCAGCCCCTGCTCCTTGTCGACCCAGGCGCCGGTCAGCGCCAGACCTTCCATATTGAGCGTGGTGTTTTCCGCGCGCGGCGCCAGCGTTTCGAAATTCTGCAGGCGGTAAAACTGTCCGGGCTGGAAACTGCGCGCAGCCTGCGGCGAGCGCACTACGACTTCGACTATGTTCGGCGTCAGCCGGATAACTTCGTGCACGGTCGGGCGCAATTCACAATTGAGTTCGTTGATGAACGTCATATCGTTTTTCGCAACCGCAGGTGCGCCACGCGACAGCACGCGGCTGATGATCGGATAACCCTGCTTGGCGCCACCCATCGCCTTGACCACGTTACCGAAGAACGACGGGTGTACGTCGCCGAAATAGCTGACAAAGCGGCCGTCCTCACGTTTCGCCAGCAGCACGCGCACTTCGTTCGGTTTGGAAATCGAGGTTTCCGGTTTGACCGTATTGCCGTCCTCGTCGCAGGCGCGAAAATATTTTCCGTCGAGCGGAAAATGCGCCGCATCTTCGCGCGCCAGCACCGTGTTCGGTTGGGTGCCGGCCGCCACCAGCACGCTGCGTGCCGGCAATTCGACTTCATCGCCCGAACTCCATTTACCGTCTTCGCCGCGTTGCTGGCGCGCCATGCGGATGGCGCGCGCTGCACCGCCGGCATCAACGTCGATAGCGGTCGGACTCAGACATTCGGCAAACCAGATGCCCTCTTCAAGCGCTTTCTGCACTTCTTCGTGGTTAAGCGTGTACGACGGGCTGTCGACCAGGCGGCGCCGGTAGGCGATTGTCACGCCGCCCCATTTGCGCAGCAGCGGCAGAATGTCCGCTTCGCGGCCCTGCTGTTGCGCCGCTGTGCGCTCGGCGCGGATAGCGCGGCCGTGGGCAAGAAATTCATCGGCGACGGCCCGCTCTTCTTCGTTCCACGTCAGACGTCCGGCAGCTTCGCTGCTGGTCTTTTCCAACGTCTCATAACGTTGCAGAAATTTTTCAACCTGCACCGGATAGTACGCAAGCGATTCAGTCGCAGTGTCGATGGCGGTCAGGCCACCGCCGATCACCACCACCGGCAGCCGCAACTGCATATTGGCGATCGAATCCTTCTTTGCCGCACCGGTCAGTTGCAAGGCCATCAGGAAATCCGACGCTGTACGCACGCCGCGCGCGAGAGCGTTCGGCATATCGAGCACGGTCGGTTTGCCAGCGCCGATGGCAAGCGAGACGTGATCGAAGCCGAGCGCGTATGCATCTTCCAACGTCAGTGTGCCGCCGAAACGCACGCCGCCGAACAACGCAAACTGGCTGCGCCTTTCCAGCAGCAGGCGGATCAGTTTGAGAAAATTCTTGTCCCAGCGCACCGTGATGCCGTACTCGGCAACGCCGCCGAAACCGGCCATGGTGCGCGAGTCCAGCGGTTCATGCAGCGATGCAATATCGCGCACCGGTTCAAACGCAACACGCTCACCGTGAGCGTCAACGCCGGAAAATTTCGCTGTCAGCGGTTCGATCTTCAAACCGTCAACACCGACGACAACGTGACCGTCATTCATCAGAAAATGCGCAAGCGTAAATCCGGCCGGCCCCATGCCGATCACCAGCACGCGCTTGCCGCTCGGCGCTTTCGGATAAGGTGCTTGCAAATTGAGCGGATTCCAACGCGTCAGCAGCGAATAAATCTCGAAACCCCAGGGCAATTCCAACACATCCTTCAACGTGCGCGTCTCGGCCTGCGGAATATCAACCGGCTCCTGCTTCTGGTAGATGCAGGCTTTCATGCAGTCGTTGCAGATACGGTGACCGGTCGCCGCGAGCATCGGATTGTCGACGATGATCACGGCCAAAGCGCCGATGACATGCCCTTCGGTTTTGACCTTGTGGAACTCTGAAATCTTTTCGTCCAGAGGGCAGCCGGCCAGCGTTACGCCAAACGGGCTTTTTTTGTACGCCGCAACGCCCTTGCCGGTGGCGACTTTTTCCTTGAGGCCTTTGGAACAGGAATCTTTGCCCTGCTCATGGCACCAGATGCAGTAATGCGCCTGGTCGAGTGCGCCGACGAGGTCGGTGCCTTTGTCGGTTAGGCTAAAGCCTTCACGGCGGCGTAGATGTTCGGCTTTGCCCCGATACACCGGATAGCTGCTTGATTCGTCGCTGTCGAATGGCACCAGATGCTGGTAATCGAGTTTGTGCGGGACCTTGAACAGTACGCCGCCGGTGTGCAAGGCGCGCCCCTCGGGCGTCTGCACCGCCCATGCCGCGTAGCGTTGCGCCAGATCGATTTGCGCCGCATGTGTTTCTTCTGCTTCGAGCCAGCGCGTGACCTGTTGTGCAAAACGGAGTTCGTCGAACGTTCCGCCGAATGCAGCAGCAAGTTCAACACGCAATGCCTTGCCGTCGAAATCGGCCGCGGCGTCGGCTTTGTACTTGTGCAGCGCCTTGCGTTGCACGAACAACCGCTTGCAGCTGTACAACGGCGCCAACTCATTGTGCCGTGCGGATAGCGCCTGCAATTCACTGCCGATACCGAACAATGCGCCGACAAAGTCATCGACGTGGGGTGCCAGCGCAATCAGCAGTTCCGATTCGGGTTTGCCGGCAAGCGTAGCCGGATCGGCACGCGCTGCAGTCAAACGCTCGCAAAGCGTGGCGTCCAACGCTGCGAGCTCGCGCAAAAACGCCGCGTCGAGACGTTGCAGTCCGGCGCGCTCATATAAATCGGAAAAAGACAGTTCGTGCTTGAGTTTAAGCATAGCGCTGGTGGCGGATTTCGTTGCCGGGAGCGGCATTTTTCGTTCAAAAGCGTACGATTATCGCCGAGCCGGGGTAGCCACTCAAGACCTAAATACTATTTGCTTATAGCCGATGCAGTGCGCACTGACACGTTCGCGCTGTCACTG
Source organism: Betaproteobacteria bacterium (assembly GCA_025363435.1). Classification (GTDB taxonomy): domain Bacteria; phylum Pseudomonadota; class Gammaproteobacteria; order Burkholderiales; family SG8-41; genus PALSA-1004. Next base: position 69,472 of record JANYDY010000051.1, on the reverse strand, counting down.
ACCGCGGCGCATGCCCGATCATTTGACGCTTTAGATGCGCCCGCTCAGTCGCCCGTGAAACGCAGAGCTGCGCTCGTCGAGACCGGTAAAGGTTACCGTTGCGCCGTGCTTGCGGTACTTGGTTTCGATCGAATCCAGAGCCGCGACACTAGACGCGTCCCAGATCTGAGCGTGCGTAAGATCAATCGAAACCAGCACAGGATCGATGCCGTACGAGAAGCGTTCAACCAGATCATTGCTGCTGCCGAAAAACAACGGCCCGTAGACATCATATTGCACGACGCGACCGTCGGCGCTGAGCCTGCGCTCAACGCGGATAACATGCGCGACGCGGCGCGCAAAAAGCACCATCGCCAGCAACACCCCACCGACTACTCCGAGGGCGAGATTGCCCGTTGCCACCGTGATCGCCACGCTGACAAGCATGACGGTGGTTTCAGGAACCGGCATGCGCTTGAGCATTGAAAGTTCCACGCTGCGCCAGTCAACCGTCGTGATGGCGACTATCATCATGACAGCGGCGAGCGCGATCAACGGAATTTGCGCCATCAGTTCACTGAGTATGGTGACGAGCAGGAGCAGCACCAGGGCTGCCACCGCAGTCGAAACGCGGCTGCGCCCGCCGCCGATGTTTACGTTGACGACGGTCTGGCCGATCATCGCGCAGCCGGCGATGCCGCCGTAAAAACCAGCGGAAATATTGGCAACGCCAAGCGCCCACGATTCACGGCTCTTGTGTGACCGCGTATCGGTGATGTCGTCAACCAATTTGGCGGTCATCAGCGTTTCCAGCAAACCGACGAAGGCGACGCTGAGCGCGGTCGGCCAGATGATCTGCAGCGTTGCGAGATCGAACGGCACCAGAAACGGCGTAATGCCCGGCAAACCCGGCGCCATTGTCCCCTTGCCGCCGACGTTGGGTACCGACAGATTGCCCAGCATGACAATCGCAGTGACGACCACAATGGCCACCAGCGGTGCCGGCATCGCCCGCGTGAAGCGCGGCAAAATGAGAACGATCGCAACGGTTAGTACGAACAAGGGATAAACCAGCCACGGCACATTGAGCAGTTGAGGAACCTGCGCGCTGAAAATCAGGATGCCGAGTGCATTGACGAAACCGATCATCACCGAGCGCGGGATGAAACGCATGAGCCTGGCCAGCCCGGCGAAGCCGAACGCAATCTGCACGGCGCCAGCAAGCAGTATGGTCGGCAGTATGTAAGCGACGCCGTGCAGCTTTACCATCGGTCCTATCACCAGGGCGATAGAGCCGGCCGCCGCCGTTACCATGGCGGGTCGGCCGCCGAGCACCGACATCATCAGGCACAGCACGATGGAGGCGACGAGACTCACCTTCGGATCGACGCCTGAAATGAACGAGAACGAAATGACTTCCGGGATGAGCGCAAGGGCCGTAACGGTGCCAGCGAGGCTCTCGCGCATGAGAATGCCGGGCGAGCGCAAAACCGCGGCCACCGACGGCGTATCTTCAAACTGCGACTGTGCGGCTGTGGTATTCATGTTTGATTTTGCTGCGGCTGACTTGCCGCGGCGTTTTGTTATGCTGGATTTCTGCGCGATTGTTGCACGCGTTAAAGCGGCATCGTTGCGGACTTGCGCACGACGCAGCGAAAACCGATGTGGCCGGTCGAGGTGTCAACCGGCTCTCCCAAACGTGCTGCCGGCCGGTAGCGCTGGCAGTAGTTGGGCGCACAGAGATGCGAACCGCCCTTGACGACCCGGCGCGTCGCATCAGCACCGGCTTCGCTTGGCACGCAGCAGGATTTTTTGACCGTATCAGTGCGCGGCGGCGCGAAAGAACTCGCCGTCCACTCCCATACATTGCCGATCATGTCGTAGAAACCATAGCCGTTGGCGGGAAAGGCATCGACCGGCGAAGTACCCTCGTAGCCATCTTCGTTGAGGTTCTCCCATGGAAAACGGCCTTGCCAGGTGTTCGCCATGGCGCGGCCGTTTGGTGCAAACTCCTCGCCCCAGGCGTAGGTCGCGCCGTCGAGACCGCCGCGGGCGGCGAATTCCCATTCAGCTTCGCTCGGCAACTCCTTGCCCGCCCATGCTGCATAAGCGCAGGCATCTTCGTAGGCAACGTGAACCACCGGGTAGTTATCGCGACTGTCGATAATACTGTCCGGCCCTTCGGGATGCAGCCAGGAAGCGCCCGGCACGTACTCCCACCAGTTGCGGTAGTCGCGCAGATTGACCGGACCTGGCGGTTTCCTGAACACCAATGAGCCGGGTACCAATAGCGCCGGGTCTGCGTCCGGGTATTTGGCCGCATCGGGTTGCCGCTCGGAAAAGGTCGCATAAGCGGTTGCACTGATGAATTCGCCGAACTGCTTATTGGTCACCGGCTGCGTATCCATCCAGAATCCACTGACAGACTCCGTGCGTACTGGTCGCTCTTCACGATAGACCGAGGTCGATCCCATGAGAAAACTGCCGCCGGGTACCCAGATCATGCCGACCCGGCCGGCCATATCAAATGCACTGCCCGCTCCCGCCCCGCCATGCCGGGGAGAAACACGCTGCCCTCCACAGCATGGCGTGGCGTGTTTCTCTACGGTTTCTGCCGGCATGAAGCCTGCACTACCCGAACGTTTTCGGTACGAAGTCAACCGGTGATCCAGGCGGAATCAGTTGTTCCTTTTTGGTGCTGTCCTCAAACGCCCGCACGATGCGTTGCGCGTGCTGCATCACCCACCAGCGTACATAGCGCTGATTGACGGGTTCCCTTTCCTTCGGGTCCTCCTGCAGATGTGTGATCCGGGCAAAGCCAAGCGGCAGTTCAGGGTCATGAAAATGCTGCTGGCGCTTGAAGTTGATCTTGAAGTCCTTCCATTTGACGGCGTGCAGTTCGTCCTTGAGCCAGACCATGCAGGATTCACGATTGGATGTCGGTTGCTTGCCGAGCAGGAACGGACCCTGGTCAACGCCGTCGATCAAGCGGTCTTTGGGCGGTTCGCAACCGGCAAAACCCAGCAGGGTTGTAAACATATCGGTGACGTGCACCATCTCGTTGCTTTCGATGCCCGGTTGAATTTTGCCCGGCCAGCGAATCAGCAGCGGCGTACGGATGCCGCCTTCCGCTGAACTGAAATACGAACCGTCGAAGAAACCGCCGGTGCCGCGCCCGGCGAGGTGATCCTCGGCGCCGTTGTCGCCGCACATGACGACGATGGTGTTGTCGGCGATGCCGAGCTTGTCGAGTTTGTCGAGCAGCACGCCGAAGTCATGATCGAGCATCAGCAGGCAGTCGCCCCAATCGCCGTTGGTGCTTTTACCCGCGAACTCGTCACGCGGAATCATCGGGAAGTGCATCAGCGAGTGATTGAAGTAAAGAAAGAACGGTTTGTCCGCAGCGACACTGCGTTCCATGAAATCAATACCGCGTTTCTGATATTCCAGATCGCAGGTTTTTTTCATTTCCATGGTGAGCTGTTGCGAGAGGATAGGCTTCACACCCTTGCCCTTCTTGCCCTCGTGCATATACGAAAAACCGTCGCGCTCCGGCACGTAGTGCGGATCATCCAGCCACATGCATTCGTCGTAGGTGCGCAACGGGCCGTACCACTCGTCAAAACCGTGATCGGTCGGCCAGCGGCCGTCTTCCGCACCGATATGCCACTTGCCGAGGCAGGACGATACATAGCCGGAGTCGGCCAGAATGGCGGCGATCGTTTTCTCCCACTTGACCAGACCGCCCGCATTGCCGCCCAACGCAATCGTGTGGTTGCCGGAACGGATCGGGAAGCGTCCGGTCATCAGCGCGGAACGCGTCGGCGTGCATTGCGGTTCGACTACATAGTGTGTCAGCTTCGCGCCCTGTTTCGCGAATGTATCCATCCGTTTGGTGTCGGCGCCGCGCAGAATGCCGCCGCCGTAACAGCCCAGTTCGCCCATGCCCAGGTTATCGACATGGAAGAAGACGATGTTTGGTTTTTTGGATGCCATTTATTACCTCCGGATTGAAAAGTGAGAAATTGAGAATGCGAATAAACGTCGTTGCGCCGGGTAGCGGCAGCGCCGCCGCGCGCCGTTTGCAAATGACGTCGCCGAGTGGATCTGATGATTCATGAAGCTTCTTCCGGGGGGGCGCCCGTGGCAGGCGCGCGCGACAGGCGCAGCCTGTAGCGCATGGTGTCACCGCGGCAATACAGATATTCGAAATCGATCGGACGCCCGTCGGCTGATGTCGTCAGGCGTTCAATGCGCAGCAGAGGCGCGCCTGCGTTGATGCCGAGGTGCGAGGCGATGTCGCCATCGGCCAGCACGGCCTCAATGCTGACGTCGGCGGTGCCCAGCGCGATACCGATTTCATTTTCGAGTATGGAGAAGACGTCGCGACCGGCAAGATCGGCGGCCAGCACCTGCTCGCCGATGGACGCAGGAAAATAACTGATGTCCAGCGAGATCGGCATACGGTCGAGATAGCGCAGCCGCTTGAGCTCAATCACGGCGTCGCCCGCTTTGAGCGCGAGCTGACCTGCAATCCGCGCGTCGGCACGGAGGCGTTCGTAGCCCAGCACCTGCGAAGATGTTTCGCGGCCCAGAGAATGCATCGCTTCGCCGAACCCCTGCAGCTGGGACAGATCCTGCATCGCTTTAGGTTTGGATTTGGAGACGTAGGTGCCCTTGCCGGTGACTTTGAATATCAGGCCGTCACGCTGCAGTTCGGCGAGTGCGTGACGAACCGTGATGCGCGAAACCTTGTACTTCGCCATCAGCTCGCTTTCGGAAGGGAGCTGGGCGTGTTCATGGTAGGTGCCGTCGCGGATGCTGGTGCGCAGCGCCTCGCGGATTTGCCGGTGCAGCGGCAGCGGCGACAGTACTGCAGGGTTCGGCATGCTTGCGCCCATTACGTTCTCCGCCGGTTAAGCTGCACACGGTATTGCCAGGCATCCTTGCGGCAATATAGATGCTCATAGTCAACCGGCCGCCCGGCAACACTCCAGGTGAGGCGGCGCAGGTGCAGCAGCGGTTCGCCGGGCTTGAGTTGCAGAACCGCTGCGGTTGCGGCATCGCAGGCCACCGCTTCGATATTCACGTCGGCGCGGCCGAGCGAAAGGCCGCAGCATTTTTCGAGCAAGGGGAAAATATCGCCGGCAAGATCCTCGCTGATCAGTTTGGCGCTGAGGTCGAGCGGGAAATAGCTTATGTCCAGCGACATCGGTTCGTCATTCGCGCAGCGCAGTCGTTGCACCTCAAGTACCACGGTGCCGCGTTTGAGTTGCAGCGCAACGGCGATCTCCGGCGACGCCTTGCGTTCCTTTACTGAAAGCACTGTCGAGCCCGTTGCGTAACCGCTGCCCGCCATCGATTCGTGAAAACCGAGCAGCGCGGCACCTGCCTGCACGACCATGGGCATGCAGACGAAGCTGCCCTTCCCCTGCAGGCTTTGCACGACGCCGTCCTTGCGCAAGGCTTCGAGCGCGAGGCGTACCGTCACGCGGCTGACACCGAAGCGGCGCACCAGATCCATTTCGCTCGGCAGCCGGTCATACGGCTTATAGGTGCCGCACTGTATGAGTTCGCGTATTTCGTCGCGAATGCGCCGATAAGCGGGGCCCTGGGCGCGCGGCGCGGGAGTCTCGCGTACCATCACCGCCATCACCTGTTGCTTCCGGTCATGACAGGTTTTGCCGCATCAAATGACACGGCAATCATGGTGATTGCGGCAATGGCCGAAAGCATCACAACATCTCTCCAATCCCCTGCGGACCGACTTCCATGCTGAAACCCGTTAAACCGCCATCCTTCAACTCGGAGCCCATGGCTGCCAGCGATTCTTCGCGTATCAGCACTTTCAGCCGCTGCACCAAGCTGATGAATTCGGTCGATGCCGTCATTTCCGGCGTACGCGGGCGCGGCAGCGGCACTGCAATCTCCGCCTTGATGCGGCCCGGCCGCGCGGTCATGACGAAGATGCGATCGGAGAGAAATATTGATTCTTCAATGTCGTGGGTGATAAACAGCACCGAGATGCGGAATTGCTGCCACATATTGGTCAAAATCTGCTGCATCACTACGCGCGTCTGTGAATCAAGCGCACCGAAGGGTTCGTCCATCAATAACACCTGCGGGCTGGTGGCCAGAGCGCGCACGATGCCGACGCGTTGTTTCATACCGCCGGACAGCTGATCCGGAAAGTGGTTCTCAAACGCGAGCAAGCCGGCGAGTCCCAGCAAGGTACGCGCCTTGGTCTGGCGCTGCCCGCTGGCCATACCCTGCATGCGCAAACCGAACTCGACGTTCTGGCGCACGCTAAGCCACGGAAACAGCGAATACTGCTGGAAGACGACGCCGCGGTTCGCGCTCGGCCCGCGCACCGGCACACCGTCCACTTCGACGGTGCCGCTGGTTGCGTTGACAAACCCGGCAACGATATTGAGCAGTGTCGATTTGCCGCAACCGGAGGGCCCGATCAGCGATACAAACTCGCCGGGCTTGACGTTGACCGATACATTGCTGACTGCTTCGACTTCTGAACCTTTGCTGCCGAAGACGACGCGCAGGTTATGAATGTCGATGGCGCCTTTGGGCTGGCTGCTCATTTATTGCTCCCGCTGGAATAGCTCACCCATGGCATCGCAAGTTTGCCGACAAAACGTATCGAGCCGCTGCATACCAGGCCCAGCACACCTATCGTCAGCATGCCGAGTGCGATCTCGGAGTAACTGATCAGGGAATACGCTTCCCACGTAAAGTAGCCGACGCCGAATTGCCCTGAAATCATTTCCGCGGCGATCAGCGACACCCAGGCCACGCCCATGCCGACCGCGAACCCGGTAAAAATATGCGGCAAGGCACCGGGCAAAATTACATGCCAGAACATCCGCCCTTCGTGAGCCCCGAGGCATCTGCCGGCGCGCAGCAATACCGGATCGATCGCCGTTACACCGTGCACCGTGTTCAGCAGGATTGGAAAGAATGCGCCGAGGAAGGTAATAAACACGATGCTGATTTCGTTGCTCGGCCACAGCATGATGGACAGCGGCACCCACGCAATGGCGGGTATCGGACGCAGCACCTCACACGCGGGCAACAGCAGATCGCGTGCGGCACGATAACGGCCGATCAACAACCCCATCGGCACTGCAACCATTATTGCAATGCCGAATCCGGCCAATATGCGACGCACACTGATGCCGATATTCAGCAGATATTTGCCCGACTTGTTGACCTCGAATATCTTGTCGAATACCTCTGCCGGGGTAGGAATATTGGTAAAGCGGATGAAAAAAACGAAGCGGTACTTGGTGCCGAAATACCAGATCGCAAACAACAAACCCAGCGACGCGCACCAGAGCAATATGCTCAGATAATTGCGCGATAGCCACGCCGCCATCAATTGAGCCGGCGTCGGCTCAGGTGATTTTTTCGGCAGCGGCGCAGCACCCGCCGCACCGGGCGCGGACGGCTTCTGCGATAGGGAAATTGCTTCGCCCATGTTCTTGCTCAACGGCCGGCGGTTGTGTTCGACGAACCCAGCACTTCGGCATAGGTGAGCACGCTGCCGCCGCTTTTGGTTGCCTGGGCTTGTGCGTCTTTCTTCAGCAGAAAGGGAATTGCCTCGGCGCTCTTGCCGGCCTTGTCGCTGAAGGAATAGTAGGCCTTGTCGGCAAGCAACTTGATACCGAGCCCGCGATCATAGAGATAGACCGCGCGCAACTTCTTGCCTTCGCCGGTAAATTTACGCACACCCAGCAGGGTGCAACCCTGGCTGCTGAACGGCACGATGTCGCCGCCTTCGATCCAGATCTCGCCGCCGTCACGCGGTTTGGTGATTGCAGCATTGCAAACCGGATCCTTGCCGGTGACTTCATAGTTCGACAGCGAAGCGAGTTGACGCTCGTAATCCAGCCCGCGTTCCTTGAAGGCCTGGCGCACGTATTTGTCGTTGACCCAGGCTGGAATATTGAATTCCTTCAAACGCCCCAGGCCGCGCAATACGCCCGCGCCAATGGCGATGGTTTCCAGCCATTTCGGCTTGATGGTCGGATCCAGCGTATGAATTCCACCTGGTCCAAGAAATATATAGACGACTTCCTTCTCGATCTTGGTCCACTCTTCGATTTTTTCCGCGGCCTGCTTCGGATTCTTGCGGAACCAGTCGTTTGCTTCCATCAAGGCCTTGATGTACGCGACTGCGATCTCGGGATATTTTTCGGCAAAATCCTTGCGCACGACGACACCGTGAAAAGTCGCAATCTTGGTCTCGGCGCCGTCAAAGATTTTGCGTGCGAAACCGCGATAAGGCAGCAAATCGGCAAAAGGCACAAAGTCAGCGTGCCCATCGAGCCGTTTTTCCTGCAGATTCGTGGTGCCGACCTCCGGACTCTGGTTGGCCAGATTCCAGTAGTTCTCAGGCCAGCCGCGGGTTTTCATCGCGTTGAGCAGCATGCCGTGGGCAGCCGATCCGAACGGTACCGATACGTTCTTGCCTTTGAGATCTTCAAGTGCGTAGTACGGCGAGTCTTTATGCACCACCATGCCGTTGCCGGAGCCAAAAGCGTTGTAGGCGATTACGGCGATGAGCTGCGTTTCGTTCTTCGTCTCCTGACCGGTCGAGCCATTCACCATCAAAGGGTAATCCCCCATCATGCCGATCTGGATACGATTCGCCATCATGCCGTTGGTTACCGGCGGTCCGGAGGTGAAGTTCTGCCAGTCAATTTTGTATTCAACGCCCTGGTATTTGCCGGTCCTCGGCAAATGCTTTTCAAGCAGCTTGAGCTCCTTGATGACGATGCCGCCGGTCACCGTGTTGGTCGTTGTGTTTTGCGTGCCGATGCCGATCTCGATGGTTTCGGCTTGCGCAAAAACCGGTATGAGCGCGGTCGCCGCCATTCCGCCCAATAAGAAAAACGCTTTCGCCCATCCTGTCTTATTCACATTGATCTCCTGTCTTAACATGTAACATCGTGATATTGCATGCCAAGCTATAGAGGCACTTTGCGTGCCAGGGGTTGGCGGAAACAAGAAATTCCAGCGAATTCTGGTAGTTAGCGTAGATTCGTGTAGCGGCCGAAGAAGCCGGTTTTGCCCGATAAGAGTGCGTCACGCGCTATGTCAGCGCGTGACGGGGATCGTTAACTAATACAAGTTGGCGTCAGTGCGGGGCGGCAATGGCCGCCGTTGGATGGCGCCGCGCTGAACCTCGGAAACGTGCATCCGCGCGCAGCTATGTGTCTGATGCCAAACCTATAACCGGGGGTTGCCGAGGGGTTGTTGTACACTGTCGACGAATTATCCAGAAGATGCCGGATGAACCCGTTGCCGTTGACGAAAGCTTTGCAGTGGATGGTAGCGGTGACGCTGACCGCACTGTTGCTCTATGCCGCTTTTCGCGGCTACTTCGGCGCCGATTTTCTGATCGGCTTCGCCAACCTGTTCGTTTGCTAGGCGGCGCTCAGACTTTCGCTTTAACGAAGTTTTCGGCTGCACTCACCGTATTGGCAATGAGTGTCGCCACGGTCATGCGGCCGACCCCGCCCGGCACCGGCGTGATGCGCGAGGCCACGGCGCTGGCCGACGCGAAATCGACGTCACCGGTAATTTTTCCATCGGCCAGCCGGTTGATGCCGACATCGAAGACCGCGGCACCGGGTTTGAGCATGCCGCCATTCACCGTGCCGGGTTTGCCGACGGCGACCACAACAATATCGGCATTACGTGTATGGCGCGCGAGATCGCGTGTTTTTGACGTGCAGACTGTAACGGTGGCGCCGCGCGCAATCAGCATCAACGCGGTAGGTTTGCCGACCGCAACGCTGCGTCCGACCACCACCGCATCGGCGCCTTCGACCTTGAGTCCTTCGTGATCGATCATCGCCATCACGCCCAGCGCGGTGCACGGCGCAAGCTGTGGATGCCCTGCCACCAGCGCGCCCAGATTTTCCCAGCTAAAGCCGTCGACATCCTTAGCGGCGTTGATGTGACGTGTGGTACGCTCCGCATCGAGATGCGTCGGCAACGGCAGCTGCAGCAATATTCCGTGTATGTCGGGGGTGCGGTTGAGCTTTTCAATCAATGCAATCAATTCGTCTTCGCTGCAATTTGCAGCGAGGCGATGTACGTCGGATTTGAGGCCGAGATCGGAACAGGCGCGAATCTTGTTGCGCACATAGACTTCGGAGGCTGCATTGTCGCCGACGAGTATCGCCGCTAGCCCGGGTTTCGTGCCGCCGGCAGTCAAGGCGGCTACGCGCGGCCGCAGCTCTTCAAGCAGTTTGCGCGCAATCAGCGCGCCGTCGATCAGTAATGCTGTCATCGTGGATTTTATTTGGCCGGCGGCGCGTTGTTGCGTCGTTCGTCCATGACCTGAAAAAACATTTCGTCCTGGCGGATCATGCCGAGTTCGCTGCGCGCGCGTTCTTCAACTGCATCGAGGCCTTGCTTGAGGTCGCGCACTTCGGCATCGAGTGCGACATTGCGTACTTGTAGTTTGCGGTTTTTTTCATATTGCGCCTGCAATTGCTGATCGGTATCCCAGACGCGCAACCAGCCGCCCTTGCCGAGCCACATCGGATATTGCAGCAGTGCAATCAAGGCTGCCAGCGCCAGCGTCAGATATTTCACGTCCGCAATCGCTAGGGCCTGCGTATCTGGTAAAAGGCGTTGCGACCGGGATAAGCCGCCGCATCGCCGAGATCTTCTTCGATACGCAACAGTTGATTGTATTTTGCCAGGCGGTCGGAACGGCACAACGAACCGGTCTTGATCTGCATGGCACTGGTCGCCACCGCGATATCGGCAATCGTGGTGTCCTCGGTTTCACCGGAACGATGCGAAACGACCGCCGTATACCGCGCGCGTTTCGCCATTTCGATAGCGGCCAGCGTCTCGGTCAAGGTGCCGATCTGGTTCACCTTGATGAGCACCGAGTTGGCGATGCCTTCGGCAATGCCCTTCTCGATGATTTTTGTGTTGGTGACGAAGATATCGTCGCCGACCAGTTGCACGCGGTCGCCGATTCGTTTGGTCAGCAGTTTCCAGCCGTCCCAGTCATTTTCCGACATGCCGTCTTCAATGCTGATGATCGGGTATTTATCGACCCAGGATTCAAGCAGATCGGTGAACGCTGCCGCATTCAGGGTCCGGCCTTCGCAGGCCAGCGTGTATTCGCCGTCGGAAAAAAATTCCGATGCGGCGCAATCGAGCGCCAGCGCAACATCGTCGCCGGGCCGGTAGCCGGCTTTTTCAATCGCTTCCATGATGAGTTTGATTGCCGCCTCATGATTGGGCAGGCGCGGCGCAAAACCGCCTTCATCGCCCACCGCAGTCGACAGGCCTTTATCGTGCAGCAGTTTTTTCAGTGACTGGAAGACCTCGGCGCCGCAGCGCAGCGCTTCGCTGAAAGTCGGCATGCCGAGCGGAACCAGCATGAATTCCTGCAGATCGAGACTGTTGTCGCTGTGTGCGCCGCCGTTGATGACGTTCATCATCGGCACCGGCATCGCCATCGGGCCGGCACCGCCGAGATAACGGTGCAGCGGCAGTCCGCACTCATCGGCTGCGGCTTTGGCGATGGCCAGAGATACGGCGAGTATTGCGTTGGCGCCGAGGCGTGATTTATTTTCTGTGCCATCGAGTTCGATCATGGTTTGATCGACAAACCGCTGCTCGACTGCATCGAGGCCGATGATGGCCTCGCAAATTTCTGTGTTGACGTGTTCGACCGCGCGCTGCACGCCTTTGCCGTTAAAACGTTTTGCATCGCCGTCGCGCAATTCGATCGCTTCACGGCTGCCGGTTGATGCGCCGGAGGGCACGGCAGCGCGGCCAAGCACGCCGGATTCCAGCAATACATCCGCTTCCACGGTCGGCAAACCGCGTGAATCAAGAATTTCGCGTCCGATCACATCGACTATTGCGCTCATTTGTTTTTCTGCCCCGTAACAAGTTGTTCGGCAAAACCATTCTTTTTGACCATCGTATCCAGCATCTTGAGCGTTTCAAGCAGCACCCGCATATGCGTCAGCGGCCACGCATTCGGGCCGTCGGACAGGGCCTTGGCCGGATTCGGATGGGTTTCCATGAAAATGCCGGCAATACCGGCGGCCACGGCGGCGCGCGCCAGCACCGGCACGAATTCGCGCTGCCCGCCGCTGGAGGTTCCCTGCCCGCCCGGAAGTTGCACGGAATGTGTCGCATCGAATACAACGGGGCAACCGGTTTCGCGCATGATCATCAGCGAACGCATGTCGGAAATCAGATTGTTGTAACCGAAACTTGCGCCGCGTTCGCATACCATGATGTTGTCGCTGCCACTCACCGAGCGCGCTTTGTCGACCACGTTTTTCATGTCGCCGGGGGCAAGGAACTGGCCTTTTTTGATATTGACCGGTTTACCGCAGGTTGCAACAGCGTGAATGAAATCGGTTTGCCGGCACAGGAAGGCCGGCGTCTGCAGTACGTCGACGACGGCTGCAACCGCTTTGATCTGGTCGATTTCATGCACGTCGGTCAGTACCGGAACGCCGATGGTTTTTTTGACGTCGGCCAGTATGTCCAGGCCTTCGTCCATGCCGACGCCGCGAAACGATTTGTCGGAACTTCGATTGGCTTTGTCGAACGATGACTTGTAGATAAAGGGCACTCCGACTGCGGCGCAAATCGCCTTTAGTTCGCCGGCCGTATCCATTGCCAGCTGCCGCGACTCAATGGCGCAGGGACCCGCAATCAGAAATAACGGCTTATCAAGGCCCGCTTCGAATCCGCACAAACGCATGGCAAGGCCTATGCAATGCTTTGAAGTTTGGGCGCGGCTTCGAGCACGGTCGGCGCGGTTTTGGCATTGCGTACCGCGGCACGCACAAAGGCATTGAAAAGCGGATGCCCTGCACGCGGTGTCGAAGTGAATTCAGGGTGAAACTGGCAGCCGACAAACCACGGATGCCCGGGCAGCTCGATCATTTCGCACAATTTGTCTTTTACCGAGACGCCGGAGACGCGCATGCCAGCCGCCTCGATACGCGGCAGGTAGTGATTGTTGACCTCGTAACGATGGCGATGCCGCTCGGTGACGCGTTCGGCACCGTAGATCTGGCGCACTTCGCTGCCTGCCTTCAATACGCATTCCTGGCCGCCCAGCCGCATGGTGCCGCCGAGGTTGGAATTTTCATCGCGTTGTTCGACGCGGCCGTCGCGATCCTGCCACTCGGTGATCAGTGCAATCACCGGATGCGGCGTGGTCTGGTCGAATTCGGTACTGTGCGCTGCCTCAAGCCCGGCGATATTGCGCGCGTATTCGATGACGGCGAGTTGCATGCCGAGACAAATGCCGAGATAAGGCACTTTGTTTTCGCGCGCATAACGAATGGCTTTGATTTTGCCTTCAACGCCGCGTTTGCCGAACCCGCCCGGCACCAGAATCGCGTCCATGCCTTCGAGCGCGCCGGTGCCGCCTGTTTCGATCGATTCGGAATCGACGTAATGAATCTTGATGCCGACACCGGTGTGGATGCCGGCATGAATCAGCGCTTCGGAAAGCGATTTGTATGACTCAGTCAGATCAACGTATTTACCGACCAGCGCAATGGAAATATTTCCCTTCGGATGCTCAAGCGCATAAACCAGCTTGGTCCACGCCGAGAGATCCGCCGGCGGCGGCGTCAGTTCGAGTTTGCGGCAGACGATATCATCGAGCTTCTGCGCGTGCAGTTCGCCGGGAATCTTGTAGATGCTGTCGACGTCGACCGCCGAAATGACCGCTTCAGCCAGCACATTGGTAAACAGCGCAATCTTGCGGCGCTCGTCGTCAGGCAGTGGCCGGTCGCCGCGGCACAGCAGGATATCGGGCTGGATACCGATTTCGCGCAGCTCCTTGACCGAGTGCTGGGTCGGTTTGGTCTTGATTTCGCCGGCCGAGGCGATGTACGGGATCAGCGTCAGATGTATATAGCAGACGTTGTTGCGGCCGAGTTCGATGCCCATCTGGCGTATCGCTTCGAGGAAGGGCAGCGATTCGATATCGCCGACGGTGCCGCCGACTTCGGCAATGGCGACGTCGGCGTCACCGGCGCCGCGCCGGATTGAATGCTTGATTTCATCGGTGATATGCGGAATCACCTGCACGGTGCCGCCGAGGTAGTCGCCGCGGCGCTCTTTCTTGATTACGCTTTCGTAGATCTGACCGGTCGTGAAGTTGTTGCGCTTACCCATCTTGGCGCTGGCAAAACGTTCGTAGTGGCCAAGGTCGAGGTCGGTCTCGGCGCCGTCTTCGGTGACGAAAACTTCACCATGCTGGAACGGGCTCATGGTGCCCGGATCCACGTTGATGTAGGGATCCAGTTTCAGCATCGAGATTTTGAGGCCGCGCGATTCGAGAATGGCGGCGAGGGAAGCGGCAGCGATACCTTTGCCTAGGGAGGAAACTACACCACCTGTGACAAAAATATATTTAGTCATTTCATATCATACCGTTTTCGTATTCTAGCCCAAACAACTGCGCGGCTCAATGAAAATCGGCCGCCGGCGGCAACTCAATGCGCTGTCAGTTTTGCTTCGCGCGCCAGATAAAGCCATGTCTCAACTACCGTGTCCGGATTCAGCGACAGGCTCTCGATACCCTCCTCGACCAGCCATTTCGCGAGGTCCGGATGGTCGGATGGCCCCTGCCCGCAGATGCCGACATATTTACCGGCTTTGCGGCAGGCCTGGATTGCGAGGTGCAGCATGTATTTGACCGCCGGATCACGCTCGTCGAATCCCTCGGCGATGATGCCGGAATCGCGGTCGAGCGCCAGCGTCATCTGCGTGAGGTCGTTGGAGCCAATCGAGAAACCGTCGAAATATTGCAAAAATTCGTCAGCCAGAATCGCGTTTGACGGAATTTCGCACATCATGATGATGCGTAGCCCGTTCTCGCCGCGCTTGAGCCCGTTTTGCGCCAGCAGGTCGATCACCTGCTTCGCTTCACCAACGGTACGCACGAACGGCACCATAAGTTCGACGTTGGTCAACCCCATATCATTGCGCACCTTGCGCATGGCGCGGCATTCGAGCTCAAAACATTCGCGGAAGCTCGCCGAGATGTAACGCGAGGCGCCGCGAAAACCGAGCATCGGGTTTTCCTCGTGTGGTTCATATTTGGAACCGCCGGTCAGGCTAGAATATTCGTTCGATTTGAAATCCGACAGTCGCACGATCACGGGCTTCGGCCAGAACGCCGCGCCCAGCGTGGATACCCCTTCAACGATTTTCTCGACGTAAAACGTCACCGGATCGGCGTAGCCCGCCGCATGTTGTTCGACGGCAAGTTTCAGGTCACCCGGCAGATCCGGATAGGCCAGCACCGCGCGCGGATGCACGCCTATCATGCGTGCAATGATGAATTCGAGTCGCGCCAGGCCGACGCCTTCGTTCGGCAGCCGACGAAACTCAAATGCCAGCTCGGGGTTACCGACATTCATGGTGATTTTTGCCGGCGCCTTCGGCATGGCGTTGAGCGAAAGATCAATGATTTCGATTTCCAACTCGCCACGGTAGACAAAACCGGTATCGCCTTCTGCGCAAGACACGGTCACTGTTTTGCCTTCTTTCAGCACCTGCGTTGCATCACCGCAACCGACCACCGCGGGTATGCCGAGTTCGCGCGCAATGATTGCAGCATGGCAGGTGCGGCCGCCGCGATTGGTCACGATCGCCGAGGCGCGTTTCATCACCGGTTCCCAGTCGGGGTCGGTCATGTCGGTGACCAAAACGTCGCCCGGTTTGACGCGATCCATTTCCGCGGCGGTCTTGATCAGTTTGACCGGTCCCGCGCCGATACGCTGACCGATCGCACGGCCGGACGCCAGCACGTCGGAGCGCTGTTTCAAACGATAGCGGCGCAGCGTGTCGACTTTCTCGCTGGCTTTGACCGTTTCAGGGCGTGCTTGCAGGATGTAGAGTTTGCCGTCGTTGCCATCGCGCCCCCATTCGATGTCCATCGGGCGCTTGTAGTGTTTTTCGATAATCACCGCGTAACGCGCCAGTTCTTCAACCTCGGCATCGCTGATGGAAAAGCGCCGGCGCTCGATTTCCGGCACTTCATTGGTCTGCACTGATTTGCCGGCGCTGCGCGCGTCGGTGAAAGTCATGCGTAATGCTTTGGAGCCGAGATTGCGACGGACGATGCAGGTTTTGCCGGCAGCCAGTGACGGCTTGTAAACATAGAACTCGTCAGGATTGACCTGGCCCTGCACGACGGTTTCGCCAAGTCCATAGGCCGAAGTAATGAACACCACCTGATCGAAACCCGACTCGGTGTCGAGCGTGAACATGACGCCGCTAGCGCCGAGATCGCTGCGCACCATGCGTTGAATGCCGGCAGACAATGCGACGTCGCTGTGTATGTAACCTTTGTGGACGCGGTAGGAAATCGCGCGATCGTTGTAGAGCGAGGCAAATACGTGCTTGATCGCGGTGAGCACGTTGTCGATGCCGTGAATATTGAGGTAGGTCTCCTGCTGACCGGCAAACGACGCATCCGGCAGATCTTCGGCGGTTGCCGACGACCGCACTGCAACGGACAAATCGCCGGCCGACGACTGCATGTTTTTATAGGCCAGCTTTACCGCGGTTTCAAGTTCCGCCGGAAACGGCTGCGCAAATATCCAGCCGCGTATTTCAGCGCCGGCTTTGGCCAGCGCATTGACATCGTCTACATTGAGAGTCGCCAGCGCAGCTTCGATGCGTTTTTCGAGCCCCTCATGGGCCAGAAATTCGCGGAAGGCATGCGCGGTTGTCGCAAAGCCGCCGGGTACTCGCACACCGGATTGGGCCAGGTTGCCGATCATCTCGCCGAGCGACGCGTTTTTCCCGCCAACGCTGCCGACATCGCTGATGCGCAACTGCGTAAAATCGACTACCCGTAGTTCAGTTTTCATCCTGTGGCCACCGATTGTGCAAAGCACCAAAAGCGGCTATTTTACCGATTATCTCTCCACGGAACATTGCGATGCCGCAAAAACGCAGCGCCTTTTTTATTTCCGATCGTACCGGCATTACCGCGGAGATGCTCGGCCACAGCCTGCTGACGCAGTTCGAAATGGTGGCGTTTAATGAGGTCACCCTGCCCTTTATCGATACCGTCGCCAAGGCCGAGGCGACGATTCGTCAAATCAACGACCAGGGCGCTGGCGACGGCGTGCGCCCGCTCATCTTCAGCACGCTGGTCAATTCCGACATTGCGGTGGTCGTGTCCAGGGCCAATGCCCTGTTTCTCGATTGTTTTGAAATTTTCATTAAACCAATGGAAAAAGAACTCGGCGTAGCCGCCCTGCACGCGGTCGGAAAATCCCACAGCGCCAACGATTTTGCCAATTACCATCACCGCATCGAGGCGGTGAATTATTCGCTCGGCCACGACGACGGCGCGAGCACACGGGAAATAAGCGAGGCGGATGTGATACTGGTCGGCGTATCACGTTGCGGCAAAACACCCACCTGTTTGTATCTCGCCATGCAGTTCGGCATTCGTGCGGCAAATTATCCGCTGATCCCCGAGGATTTCGCCAACCAGCAGCTGCCGGGACAGGTGAAGAATCTGCGCGCGAAGCTTTACGGTCTGACCATCAAGCCGGAGCGCCTGCAGCAGATCCGCAATGAGCGTCGCCCCGGCAGCACTTACGCGACGCTGAGCAATTGCGAATTCGAGGTGCGCGAGGCCGAAGCGATGATGCGGCGGGAAAACATTCCGTTTCTCGATGCCACCAGCAAGTCGGTGGAAGAACTGGCGACAACTATATTGCAGGAAGCGAAACTAGTGCGGCGGATTTACTGATTTTCAGTTGCCGCTGCTCTTGATCTGACGCACTCGCTCGAACAGGCAGATCGCCGCCGCCGCGGCAACGTTGAGCGATTCGACAGCACCCGGCATCGGGATCGTTACCGCTGCATGCGCAATCGCCTGCAATTCCGGCGAGACGCCCGCGCCTTCATTGCCGAATACCATTGCAAGCGTGCCGGTCAGGTCGGTTTCGAACACGCTTTTCTGCGCGTTTTTTACCGTGACGATGACGCGACCGGAGAAACCGCGCGCGATTTCAACCAGGTCGCACTGCTCGTGGATGTCGAGCATGAAGTGCGCGCCCATGCCCGCACGCAGAACGCGTGGCGACCAGCTGTGCACCGAGGTTTTTGACAGGCAGATATGTTTGATGCCGGCGCCGGCGGCGCTGCGCAAAATCGAACCGAGATTGCCGGGGTCCTGGATGTCTTCGAGCAGCAGGCAGGTTTCGAGGCTGGCTGGCAGCGCCGGTGCGCGTGGTGTTGCGATCGAGGCGATGATGCCGGTCGGCGTTGCGACGGTCGAAATCGCCGCGAACAACCCATCCGGCAATACCAGCGGCGAGAGTGGCTGCAGAGACTTGAGCAACGCGCTGATTTCCGCATTCGCTAATGCCGATTCGCTGATCGCGACCTCCATCGGTGCGCCAAAGCGTTCGCCGTAGGCAGAAACCAGATGCACGCCGTCCAGCAGCGACAAACCGGCCTTGCGCCGCTCGCGTGACGATTGCGCGAGCTTCAGCAGGTTGCGGTATTGCGCGTTATCCGCTGAACTGATGTGCTTCACTGCGCACTTCCGGCACGCATGAGCGCCCGCACCGGCGCGAACGAACGCCGGTGCACGATAGAAACGCCGTTTTCGCGCAACGCTGCCAGATGCGCCGCGGTCGGATAGCCTTTGTGGCGGTCGAAACCGTATTGCGGAAAGCGCTGATGCAATTCGAGCATATGCGCATCGCGGGAGGTTTTGGCAAGAATTGATGCCGCGGAAATTTCTGCAACGCTGTCATCGCCGCGTACGATAGCGCGTGCGCGCATGCTAACTTTCGGCACGAACAGACCATCGACCAGCACTTCATCCGGCTTGATGGTCAGACCTTCAACCGCGCGCCGCATGGCAAGCAAGGTTGCCTGCAAAATATTGATCTCGTCGATTTCTTCAACAGTGGCGCTGGCGACAAACCACGCGGTGGCGTGCATTTTTATTTGTGCAGCAAGCGTTTCGCGGCGTTTGGCACTGAGCTTCTTCGAGTCGGCAAGGCCGCTGATGCCATGCCAATTGCCCAGCACCACCGCCGCTGCGTATACCGGCCCGGCGAGCGGACCGCGCCCGGCCTCGTCAACGCCGCAGATCACGATTTTTCTCAAGCACGGCGACGACCGCGCGGGCCGCCTGCTCGGCGGCGCCATGACCTAGACTCGCGCGCAGCTCTTCAAATTTGTGTTCGAGCCGTTCGCGCACGACAGCGTCGCGATAGAGGTTTAGCATGGCCTGTGACAGATTGCCGGTGGTCGCGTCATCCTGAATGAATTCCGGCACGACAAATTTTTCGCATAGAATATTCGGCAACCCGTAATAAGGCAGGTAACCCCTGCCCTTCAACAGCCAGTAACTTGCGGCCGGCATGCGGTAGGCAATCACCATCGGTTTGCCCAATAGCGCTGCTTCCAGTGTCGCAGTACCGGATGCAAGCAGTACCACGTCGCTGGCTGCCATCGCCTCGTGCGCGTGGCCGAACATGATGGTCAGCGGCAGTTCGGCCGCGTCGTTGCGGTACAGCGCCGTCTCGAACATATCGCGCGTTTCCCGCGTTGCCAGCGGCACCAGAAATTGCGCTTTCGGCAACTGGCGTGAAATCGCCCTTGCGGTTTCTATGAACAGGGCCGCCATGTGCTCGATTTCACTCCGGCGGCTGCCCGGCATCAGGGTGAAAATGGGAATTTCCAGCGGCAGTTTTAATTGCTCGCGCGCCGCCTTGCCGCGCGGTACGGCATCGAGCATATCGTTCAGCGGATGACCGACAAAGTCGGCAGCGACGCCCGCGTTTTCATATAGCCTGGCTTCAAACGGAAAGAGCGTGAGGATTTTGCTGACCGCCCGTTTTATTTTCGGCAGGCGTTCGCGGCGCCACATCCAGATCGCAGGGCTGACGTAATGCACGGTCGGCACACCGATACGCTTGAGATGCGCCTCCAGCGACAGATTGAAATCCGGTGCGTCTATGCCGATGAACAGCTCGGGCGGCCGACGGGAAAAACGCTGCTTCAGCTTGCGCCGAATGCCGATGATCTCGGCAAAGTTGCGCAGCACCTCGACATAACCGCGCACCGCAAGTTTTTCCAGCGGATACCAGACGTCCATGCCGGCGGCTTCCATGCGCGGACCGCCGATTCCCTGGAACTGGACTGCAGGGATGAGCCGGCGCAGCGCCGCTATCAACTGGCTGCCGAGCAGGTCACCTGAGGTTTCGCCGGCGACGATGCCGATCGTAGTTGGCGCCGGCCCTTCAGCGGATGATGCCACGAGTGGAGGCGCCTAGAAAATCGATCAGCAGTTGCAGTTGCGGACATTCGCCAACCATTGCGGTAATTTCGCGCCGGGCGTCGTCGAGGCCGAGGCCGGATTTGTATAATGTTTTATAAGCTCTTTTAATTCTTATAATCGCATCAGCGGAAAATCCGCGACGCTTGAGCCCTTCGCTGTTAATGCCATAGGGTTGCGCGGTATTGCCCGAGGCGGTGACGAACGGCGGGATATCCTGCAGAACAACAGTGCCGATGGCGGTAATGCTGTGCGAGCCGATACGACAGAATTGATGCACTGCCGTGAAACCGCCAAGAATCGCATGGTCGGCGACATGCACATGCCCTGCCAGTTGTGAATTGTTGGCAAAGATCGTGTGGTTGCCGATCTGGCAATCGTGGGCCAGATGCACGTATGCCATCATCCAGTTGTCATTGCCGAGGCGCGTTGCGCCCGCATCCTGCACGGTGCCGACATTGAAGGTGCAGAATTCACGTATGGTATTGTGGTCGCCTATTTCAAGACGCGTCGGTTCTCCCGCATATTTCTTGTCCTGCGGCGCTGCGCCGAGGGATGCGAACTGGAAAATTTCGTTATTTTTACCGATGCTGGTGTGGCCGGCAATCACGGTATGCGCGCCGATGCGGGTGCCGGCGCCGATTTCGACATTGGCGCCTATCACCGCATATGGGCCGATCTCCACGTCTGCAGCCAACTTGGCGCCGGGCTCGACGATCGCGGTCGAGTGAATTCTGGTGACAGACATGCGCCGCTATTCCGCTTTGTTTTCGATGGTGCGCAAGGTGCACATCAGCTCTGCTTCGGTAGCTAGCTGGTCGCCGACCATCGCCTGCGCCGAAAACCACCAGATACCGCGGGCGAAACGCTTGATCTCGACATGCAGTTCGAGCGCGTCACCGGGCGTTACCGGGCGTTTGAATCGCGCTTTGTCAATGCCAACAAAATAATAGACCGAATTATCGTCGGCCTTGCGATCATGGGTTTTGAAGGTCAGGATAGCGGCGGCTTGCGCGAGCGCTTCAATAATCAAGACGCCGGGCATCACCGGGTGGTGCGGAAAGTGACCGGCAAAAAAATGTTCGTTTATCGTCACATTTTTCAAGGCAACGATTTTTTTGCCGGGCTCGTACGAAAGCACGCGGTCTACCAGCAGAAACGGGTAGCGATGCGGCAGAAACTGCAGTATCTGATGTATGTCCATACCGCTCATGGCTGTTCTTTCCCTGTTTTTCCCGACCGGCTTTCGAGTACCCGCACCCGTTTGACCAATTCGTCGAGCTGGCGCAAATGTGTTGCGTTCTTGAGCCAGCGTTGATGACTCGAGAACGGAAATACGCCGGTGTAAGTACCGGGTTCCTCGAGCGACTTCATGATCAGCGTGCCGGCCGATACGCTGACATTATCGGCAATCGTGATGTGGCCGTAAATCATCGAAGCGCCGCCCAACGCACAGTTTTTGCCGATTTTTGCGCTGCCGGCAATGCCGACGCAGGCGGCGATGGCGGTATTGTCGCCGATCGACACGTTGTGAGCGATCTGAATCTGATTA
Source organism: Betaproteobacteria bacterium (assembly GCA_025363435.1). Classification (GTDB taxonomy): domain Bacteria; phylum Pseudomonadota; class Gammaproteobacteria; order Burkholderiales; family SG8-41; genus PALSA-1004. The sequence continues at coordinate 47,582 of JANYDY010000051.1, read as the reverse complement.
TCCAGTTTGACACCGTTGCCGATCAACGTGTCGTCGAGCGCGCCGCGATCAATCGTGGTATTAGCGCCGACCTCAACGTCGTCACCGATCGTGACACCGCCGATCTGCGGTATCTTCTTCCAGATCGCACCGTCTTTGGCGATGCCGAATCCATCGGCACCGATAACCACGCCGGCGTGCACGATGCAGCGATCGCCAAGCCGGCAATTCTGATAAATCGTGACGTTGGCATAGAGGCGCGTATCTGCGCCTATGCTGCTGTCTTTGCCGACGAAACAACCGGCGCCGACGATGCAATTGGCACCGATGCGCGCGCCCTTCGCGATGACCGCGCAGGGGCCGACATGGGCGGTTTTTGCGACGCGCGCAGATTTGTCGACGACCGCCGATTTATGTATGCCGGGCCGTTCCTGCGCGGGGGGATTCAACAAGCCGGCCACTGCTGCGTAATACGCATGGGGGTTTTTGCACAGGATACGCGGCAGCGCCGTGGCATCCCGTGATTCCAACCCCATTATGACTGCCGATGCGGCGGTGTTTTTGAGTTGCGCGATATAGCGCGCCTGCACCAGAAAGGAAATGTTTCCGGCCTGCGCTGATTCGAGTGCGGCGACCTGGTGAATGCGGATGCGGGCGTCGCCGATTAACTCTCCGCCGAGCTGCCGGACAATCTGACCGAGAGTATATGCTTTGCGCTTTTCCAAAATTTGCTCCGGCAGCGCGCTGACGCCGGCGCTCCGTTTGACCGATACGTTTCCGGACGGAGACTTATTTGTCCGAGGCAAGCGCTTTCAACACCTTTTCCGTAATGTCGATCCGCGGGCTGCGGTAGACCGCTTCCTGAATGATCAAATCGAATTTCTCCGCTTCGGCAATCTGTTTAATGACTTTGTTGGCGCGTTCAAACAACGCAGCAAGCTCTTCGTTACGACGCAAATTCAGATCTTCGCGGAATTCTCTTTGCAGGCGTTGAAATTCACGGGTCTGACGGCCCAGCTCTGTTTCCTTGTTGCGCCGGTCGGATTCGCTCATGGTCAGTCCGTCTTTTTCGATCTGTCCCTGCAGCGCCTTGATCTGCTGTTCCAGCTTGCGCAATTCCTGCTCACGCGGCGCAAATTCTTTTTCCAGCTTCTTGGTTGCGCGCTCAGCCGGAACCGACTCACGGTTGATCCGTTCCGCATCGATAAATCCGACTTTCAAATCAGCCGCCGAGCCTGCCGTGCTGACAAGAATGCCAACTAGCAGACTAAAAAGTGCCCAGATAGCCGGTTTATTCAAGTTGCTCTCCTTGCTTTGGTTCTGTCGTGCCGCCAGTATTTGTCTGGCGCGGTATTAAAACTGTTGTCCGAAAGTAAACTGGAGTTTCTGTGTGGAATCGCCGGGCTGCTTGCGAAACGCATTGGCGACGCTGATCTTGATCGGACCGAACGGCGAGACCCAGGTTATGCCCAGACCGGCCGATGCGCGAAGGTCGGCAAATGTATATGACTCGCCTACCAGGCCGGTGTCGACAAACGCGCTCAGCCGAATTGATTTGTCATTTGTCATGCCGGGTACCGGGAACAATATCTCGGCATTACCCAGAATTTTTTTGCTGCCGCCAACGGCTGAACCGTCGCTGTATTTCGGGCCGATCGTTGAGGTCGAAAAGCCCCGCACCGATGTGACGCCGCCCAGATAGTAATTCTTGAAAAACGGCAACGGCCGACCATCCAGTCCGGCGCCGTAGCCGGCTTCTCCATTCAGATAAAGCGTAAATTTGGAACTGAGCGGGAAGTAGCGTTGATTCTGGTAGCCGAGTTTGTAGTAGCGCAGCGAGCCACCGGGTATTCCTGTCTCCAGTATGCCGCGCTGGGTGCCGCCCTTGGTTGTATAGATGGCACTGTCGCGCGTATCGCGGTTCCAGGAAAGTGTCGCCGGTATCGTCGTATTGGCGCTGCCAAATGTCGTTACATAGGCCAGGATACGCGCCGGGCTGTCGACGAAAGTCGTGATGTTCGTTTCTTCGTAGCCCAGGCCGAGCGTGAGATTGTCGATATCGGTAAACGGCACGCCTATTCTGCCATTGGCGCCAAGAGTTTTTGTGCGGTACAAACCCGCGCCGATCGCTGACGGATCGGAATTGCGCTTGTAGATGTCGAAACCGCGGCTTACTCCGTCGACGGTCCAGTACGGTTGGGTAAAGGACAGCGAATAAACCGTGTTGACCTTGCTGGTATTGACCTGCACGCCAAGATAATTTCCGGTGCCGAACACGTTTTGCTGCGCAACGCCGCCGCTAAGCACCAAGCCTTCCGTGCTGCCATAACCGGCGCCCAGCATGATGTTGCCGGTCGGCTTTTCGACGACGCTCAGATTGACATCGACCTGGTCCGCAGTGCCGGCGACCGAAGGCGTTTCAACACTCACATCGTTGAAGTATCCAAGCCGGTCTACGCGCTGTTTCGATTTCGTAATTTTATCCGCCGAATACCAGCCGCCTTCGAGTTGCCGCATTTCGCGCCGAATTACCTCGTCGCGCGTTTTGGTATTGCCGGCGACGTTGATTCTTCGTACGTAAACACGACGACCCGGATCGATGACCAAAGTAAACGAAACGCTGCGCTTTTCGCGGTCTATATCCGGCACCGCATTAACGTTGGCAAAAGCATAACCATCGTTGCCGAGACGGTCGCTGATCGCTTTGGTCGATTCAGTCAATTTGGCGCGCGAGAAAATGTCCCCTGCCTTGAGTTGCACCAGCTTCAGCGCTTCTTCGCGCGGCAGCAGCAGCATGTCGCCGGACACATTCACATTCGACACGGAAAACTGCGGACCTTCCGTAACACCGATTGAAATATAAACGTCCTTTTTGTCGGGCGTGATCGAGACCTGGGTCGAGTCAACGTTGAATTCGAGGTAACCGCGATCGAGATAATAGGATTTCAACGCCTCGATATCACCCGCCAGCTTCTGTTTGGAGTACTGGTCGTCCTTGGTGTACCAAGTCATTAATCCGGGTGTGCGCAGCTTGAAATTGCCAAGCAAGTCCGATTCCTTGAATAATTTGTTGCCAATAATGCTGATCTGGCGGATTTTCGCAACATCGCCCTCGACGATATCGAAGCGCACGGCCACACGATTTCGTTCCAGCGGCGTCGCCGTGGTCGTAATTTGCGCTGCATACTTGCCACGGCTTACGTACTGACGTTTGAGTTCCTGTTCTGCCTTGTCGAGCAACCCGCGGTCAAAAATCAGGCCTTCAGCAAGCCCCATGGCGCGCAAACCCTTCAACAGGTCGGTTTTGTTGAATTCTTTGGCCCCGTTGATATCAATCTGGGCGACCGAAGGCCGCTCCTGAATAATGATGATCAGAACCCCGCTGTCGACTTCGAGGCTGACGTCTTTGAAAAAACCGGTAGCGAACAACGAACGAATTGCCTGCGAGGCTTTTTCATCGGTCATGGTGTCGCCGACCTTCACCGGAAGGTAGCTGAACACGGTACCGGCCTCGACGCGCTGAATGCCTTCGACCCTGATGTCCTTGACGACAAACGGGTCAAAAGCGCAGGCGTTCAGCGCCGCTATCAAGCCGATTATGAGTACCGCCAGTCGCTTGCCCAAGTTCATGTCAGCCGTTCACCAGTCGCGTAATGTCGTTGTAGATCGCAAACACCATCAATACCAGCAGCAGCGCCATTCCGATCTGCTGGCCGATCGCCATCGTCTTCTCGGAAAGCGGACTTCCCTTAAAAATTTCAAGCATATAATACATCAAATGCCCCCCATCCAATAAGGGGATGGGCAGCAGGTTTAGCACGCCCAGACTGATGCTGATGAGGGCCAGAAATACGACATAGGAAATCCAGCCGACCTGGGCGGATTGTCCGGCGTAGTCGGCAATCGTAATCGGCCCGCTCAGGTTCTTCAACGAGATTTCGCCGACCATCATTTTACCGAGCATTTGCAGGCTGAATACTGACGTATCCCAGGTGCGCTCGAGCGCCTTGGGCACACTTTCCAGCACGCCATAACGAACTTCGACCATGTATTTTTGCATCGCATTGCGGTCGATATGCGGTGTTGCGCCTATGCGCCCGATGCTGACCGACTTTTCCAGTATCGGGTCGGGGGTCACCGCTATTTCGAGTATCTGTTCGCCGCGTTTTATTTCAAACGAGAGGCGTTTTCCCGGACTCGAATAGATAACACTCACCAGTTGATCCCAGCGCGCGATTGCAACCCGGTCAACGGCGATGACCAGATCTTCCGCTAGCAATCCCGCGCGTTCACCGGCACCGCCCGGAAGCAGGCGGCCAATCATTGGCGGCAGCGGCGGCTGCATTCGTGCAAATCCCAGCGCGCGCAGAAAATCACCGTCGAACGCCTCGGGTTTAAGGCCGGACAAATCCAGATTTCGCCAGTAGATTTCACCGCGCTCGTTATGCACTTCCAGCGAGACCGGCCGGCGGTCAACGGCGAATTTGAGCAGATGCCAGCGTGCATCCTGCCACGTAGCCACCGGCTGCGAGCCGATTTTGACGATGATGTCGCCGCTGGCCAGCTGCGCGTGCGCCGCAGGCGAATCCGGCACGATCGCGCCGATGACCGGCCGGATGCCGGGTATGCCGCTGACAAAAACAACCCAGTAAAGCGCGATCGCGAGCAGGAAATTTGCCACCGGCCCCGCCAGCACAATCAGGAAACGTCGTGTTACTGATTGCCGGTTAAATGCGCGCGGCAGATCTTCCGGCGCGACCTCGCCTTCCCGTTCATCGAGCATTTTGACGTAGCCGCCTAGCGGGAATGCCGCGATCACCCATTCGGTACGATCACGCCCGCGCGTCACGCACAACAAAGGACGGCCGAAACCGAGCGAAAACCGCAGCACTTTGACACCGCACCAGCGAGCCACCAGGTAATGACCGAACTCGTGGATGACGATCAAGGTTCCGAGCGCGAAAACAAAAGCCGCAATTGTGGTAAGCAGGTTCATATATTTTTCAGGCGGTAAGGCGTGATTGCACGGCATTGCCGGCGTGCGCATGGTGCATCAGCCATTGTTCGGCGCCGTAACGTCCACGGCGGTCTGCATCGAAAACATCCGCCAGCTCGCGCAGCGGCGTATTGACGGTCGATTCCAGTACGCCTTCGAGCAACTGCGGTATCTGGTTAAAACGCATCTGTGAATTCAAAAACGCCGCAACTGCGATCTCGTTCGCCGCATTGAGCACCGCCGGCGCACAGCCGCCGGCGCGCAATGCCTCGCGCGCCAGACGCAAACAAGGGAAGCGGCGCTCATCGGGTTCTAAAAAATTCAGCCGGCCGGTTGCCGCCAGATCAAGATAGCTGACGCCGGCTTCGATGCGCAGCGGAAAACCCAGCGCGTGTGCGATCGGCGTGCGCATATCCGGATTACCGAGTTGCGCAATGACCGAGCCATCGATGTATTCGACCATTGAATGAATGACGCTTTCCGGATGAATAACGACTTGAATCTGCTGCTCGGTGGCATTGAACAACCAGCTCGCCTCGATAATTTCGAGTCCCTTGTTCATCATCGTCGCCGAATCGACGGATATTTTGCGCCCCATGACCCAATTCGGATGCGCGCAAGCCTGGTCGGGCGTTACATCGCCAAGTTTTTCAAGCGGCATTTCGCGAAACGGTCCGCCGGACGCGGTCAGCAATATCCGGCGCACACCGGCGGCTTTGAGGTCGCCGCCGAATGCAGCGGGCAGCGACTGAAAAATTGCGTTGTGTTCGCTGTCGATCGGAATCAATGCTGCGCGATGGGCGCGAACCGCTTCCATAAAGACCGGCCCGGCGGTAACCAGCGCTTCCTTGTTGGCGAGGAGTACCTGTTTGCCGGCATTTACCGCGGCGAGCGTGGCGCGCAGTCCGGCAATGCCGACAATTGCCGCCATCACCGTATCGGTTTGCGCATGTGCTGCAACTTCTTCGAGGTTTTTTGCGCCATGCAAAACCGTTGTCGCGCTGCCGGCCTGTTGCAGGCGCGTCGACAACTGTTTCGCCGCCGCCGCCTCATCGATCACTGCAAACCGCGGTGTAAATTTCATGACTTGATCAAACAGCAGATCAATTTTCCGGTGCGCGGTCAACGCCAGCACCTTGAAATTTTCAGGATGTCGAGCAATCACATCAAGCGTGTTTACGCCGATGCTGCCGGTTGAGCCGAGAATGACGACGTTGCGAATTGATGTCATGTTTTTGTAAACAACAGTGCCGCCAGCGGCAATGCCGCGGTTATCGCATCAATCCGGTCGAGAATGCCGCCGTGGCCCGGCAACAATGTTCCGCTGTCTTTCGCGTTGGCGCCGCGTTTGAGCAGGGATTCAAATAGATCGCCGAGTATTCCGAATACCGTCATTGCAAAAAATGCGGCAAGCACAAACATGAAATCCGTTGCCGGAAACCACCAGTAGTGGAAAATCGCAGCATACACTGCGACCGCGGCAAATGCACCGCCGACTCCTTCCCACGTTTTGCCCGGACTGATCGACGGTGCAAGTTTGCGGCGTCCCAGCGCGTGCCCGGCGCCGTATGCGGCGCTGTCGGAAATCCACACGATTGCCAGCAAGGCCAGCAGCAGCGCCGGATCGGTCTGCAGGCGAAGTGCCGCCAGCCACATCGGCAACAGCACGCAGAAACCGGCCAGCACACCCGTTGCATTGGCGCGAAAGACGGGCTTGCGCCAAAGCGCCAGCGGAACGGCGAGGCTCCAGAAGGCTGCGCTGGCGGCAAACACTGGAATATCTAGAGCGCGGTTATCCCAGAGTAAAAAACCAGCCAGCGCGAGGCCGGCATAAAAAAACGCCGACAGCATGGCGCCGAAACCAGCGAGGCGCGCCCACTCTGCAGCGGCGAGCAGTACCGCGCCAAACATCACCACCGCCCACCACAGCGCAGGCAGGAAAAAAGCGCAGGCAGCGAATGCCGGCAACAATACGGCGACGGTTAATACGCGCAGCTTGAGCACGCTGCGCCTAGCGATCCTGCGCGAGCGGCTCGCGTAGTTCGGCATCAGCCAGTTTTACCTGCTCGCTGGTGCGGCCGAAGCGGCGTTCCCGGCTCTGGAATGAACTGATGGCATGATCGAAGGCCGCGCTGTCGAAATCGGGCCACAGGGTGTCAGTGAAATACATTTCTGTGTAGGCAAGCTGCCAGAGCAGGAAATTACTGATGCGTTGTTCGCCGCCGGTGCGAATGAACAGGTCGGGTTCCGGCGCGTAGGCCATCGACAGATATTGCGGCAGATCGGTCTCGCTATACGTTTTGCCGGGATTGGCTGCAATCATGCGGTTGACCGCCTGCATGATGTCCCAGCGCCCGCCGTAATTCACTGCGACTGTCAGCGTCAGACTGTGATTGCCGGCCGTCAGTTTCTCGGCGTTCACGATCAACTGGCGCAGACCGGCATCGAAGCGCGACAGATCACCGATGGCGCGAAAACGTATCCCTGCTTCGTGCAATTTCGCTACTTCGTGTTCGAGAGCAACTGAAAACAACTGCATCAGCAGCGACACTTCATCCGCCGGCCGGCGCCAGTTCTCGCTGCTGAACGCAAACAAGGTCAGGTGTTCGACGCCTTTTTCAACACAGGCGCGCACTGTGCTGCGCACATTCTCGACGCCGCGCCGGTGGCCGGCGATACGCGGCAGAAAACGCTGCTTGGCCCAGCGTCCGTTGCCATCCATGATGATGGCAACGTGACGCGGGATCAGGCGCGGTTCAGCTATCGCAACGCTGGATGCGGATTCCCCCACGTCGGTTCGCTAGACGGCGATCAGTTCCGCTTCCTTGGCCGCCAGCGCCTTGTCGATTTCGGCGATGAAGCGGTCAGTCAGCTTTTGCACGTCTTCCTGCGCGCGGCGTTCGTCGTCTTCGGCGACTTTTTTCTGCTTGAGCAGGTCTTTGAGGTGATTGTTGGCGTCGCGACGGATATTGCGCACCGCGACACGGCCGCTCTCAGCTTCTTTATGCACAACTTTGACCAGATCGCGCCGCCGTTCTTCGGTCAGCGCCGGCATCGGTACGCGTACCATTTCGCCGACGGTGGCGGGATTGAGGCCGAGATTGGCATCACGGATCGCTTTTTCGATCACGCCCACCAGTTTCTTTTCCCACGGCGCGACTCCGATGGTGCGGGCGTCGAGCAGCGTTACGTTGGCGACACCGCTCAGAGGTGTGGGCGTGCCGTAATAATCGACTGTTATATGGTCGAGCAGGCCGGTATGCGCGCGCCCAGTGCGCACTTTGCCGAGATCCGCTTTCAGCGTCTCGAATGTTTTTTTCATCTTTTCTTCAGCGGATTTTTTGATTTCAGGGATCATGCACCACCTCCGCAAAAACTCATCGAACAATCACGCCGGTCAAAATTTTCCAGCAATGCCATCTAGCAATGTACCAGTGTACCTTCGTCCTCGCCGACCACCACGCGTTTGAACGCCCCCGGCGTGAATATGCTGAACACATTGATCGGCAGTTTCTGGTCGCGGCATAGGGTCAGCGCGGTCGCGTCCATGACTTTCAGATTTTTAACGATCGCTTCGTCGAAGGTAATACTTTTGTAACGCATCGCGTCGGCATGCGTTTTCGGGTCTTCGGTATAGACGCCGTCGACCTTGGTCGCTTTGAGCACCAGGCCGACATTCATTTCCATGCCGCGCAATGCGGCTGCGGTATCGGTCGTAAAAAACGGGTTGCCTGTGCCGGCCGCAAAGATCACGACCTTGCCTTCTTCGAGGTAACGCATCGCCTTGCCTCGAATATAAGGCTCGACCACCTGTTCGATATTCAGCGCCGACTGCACGCGGCTGACCAGATTCATGCGGCGCATCGCATCCTGCAGCGCCAGGGCGTTCATCACGGTCGCCAGCATGCCCATGTAATCGGCGGTCGCGCGATCCATGCCTGCCGCCGCCGGCGCCATGCCGCGGAAAATATTGCCGCCGCCGATGACCACCGCGACTTCGACGCCCAGGGCCACCACTTCCGCAATTTCAGAAATGATGCGCTCGATGATGGTGCGATTGATGCCGTAGGCGTCCTCACCCATCAGCGCTTCACCGCTGAGCTTGAGTAGAACGCGTTTGTAGGCCGGCACCTGCGCCATTTACGCGCTCCCGACCGCTGCCATCACCTCGGCGACAAAGTCGTCTTTTTTCTTCTCGATGCCTTCACCGACGACATACATGGAAAACGCATGTACTTTAGCCTGCTTGGCAGCGAGCAGCTTTTCGACCGTTTCGTCGGGATTTTTGACGAAGGGCTGGCCGAGCAGCGTGACCTCGGCGAGAAATTTGGCAATACGCCCGTCCACCATCTTGGCGACGATATTATCGGGTTTGCCGCTTTCTTTGGCCTGCGCCGAATAAATCTCGCGTTCTTTCGCAATGGTTTCCGCCGGCACCTCGGTCCTGTCGACGCAAATCGGTTTGCTTGCGGCGATATGCATGGCGAGATCCTTGCCGAGCTGCTCGTCGCCGCCTTCGAGGTCGAGCAAAACACCGATCTTGCTGCCGTGCAGATAGTGCGCGAGCCGCCCTTTGGCAGCGATACACACGAACCTGCGAACGCTGATGTTTTCGCCCAGTTTCATGACCAGGCCTTCGCGCACCGCGGCGACGGTATCGGCGCCGACGCTGCTTTTCGCTAAAGCTTCGACATCGTTCGCACCGCTTTTTGCAGCGACTGCGGCAACTGCAGCAACAAAGGCCGTGAAATTGGCGTCTTTGGCGACGAAGTCGGTTTCGCAATTGACTTCAACCATTGCGCCGGCCTTGCCGTCTGCCGCAATGTGCACGCCGACTGCGCCTTCAGCAGCGACCCGACCGGCAACCTTGCTCGCCTTGGCGCCGCTTTTGATGCGCAGCAATTCCTCGGCCTTTTTCATATCGCCGGCGGATTCAGACAGCGCCTTTTTGCATTCCATCATGCCGAGGCCTGTCGCCTCGCGCAGCTCTTTGACCATTCCTGCGGTAATTTCCGCCATTTGTGCTCCAACTGTAATCTGTGAGTGAAACGTTGCTTAAAAAAAAGGGGCGTTAGCCCCTTTTTTGATCAGGCTCTGTATCAAGCCGCTCGCGCGGCGCGATCCTCCTCGACTTCAACGAATTCTTCTTCGTTGCCGACGATCTCCTGAATAACCTGGCTGCGACCTTCCAGAATTGCATCGGCGACGCCACGCGCATACAGGCGAATCGCCCGGCTCGAATCGTCGTTGCCCGGGATCACGTAATCGATATCTTCCGGATTGTGATTGGTATCCACCACCGCGATAACCGGAATGCCGAGCTTGCGCGCTTCGGCAATCGCGCCCTTGTGATAACCGACGTCGATCACGAACAACGCATCCGGCAGGCTGCCCATGTCCTTGATGCCACCGAGGCTGCGCTGCAGTTTTTCGGTTTCGCGCTGAAAATTGAGACCTTCTTTTTTCGTCATCTTCTCAAGCGTGCCGTCTTGCGCCATGGTCTCGAGATCTTTCAGGCGCTTGATCGACTGCTTGACCGTCTTGTAATTGGTCAGCATGCCGCCCAGCCAGCGATGGTCGACAAACGGCGAACCGCTGCGCTGCGCTTCTTCGTTGATGATCTCGCGCGCCTGGCGTTTGGTGCCGACAAACAGGATTGAGCCCTTGTTGGTCGACAATTGACGCACGAACTTCAATGCGTCGAGGTACAACGCCAGAGTCTTCTCGAGATTGATGATGTGTATCTTGTTGCGATGGCCAAAAATATACTGGGCCATTTTGGGGTTCCAGTATCGGGTCTGATGCCCGAAATGGACGCCGCATTCCAGCATTTCACGCATGGTTGTTGCCATAAAATCTCCAGTTAGGGTTAAACCGCCATCCACGCAATGACACGCCGGCATTTGCCGGAGCGCACCCTGACTATCGCGGATGTGTGTATTCTGGCCCGAATCGTCCCCGGAAAAGCCCGCGGACCTTGTTTCTGACCAGTCTGTAATTATATCATCTTAAATGGATTTTACTCAATGGGCGGTGTGGTTCCCGGCTTGGCCTGCGGTCAGACGCCGCCTCCGCTCAATCTGGCTTAGAATGCAGCCCTTTTTCGCATTTCGGATGGTTACCCCGTGTATCGTCGTCCCCCTGACATGAGCATTGCCACCAAGTCCCCTGAAGACATCGTCAAAATGCGCGTTGCCGGCAGGCTGGCGTCCGAGGTTCTTGACTTCATCGGCCCGCATATCAAGGCCGGCATGGCAACCGACGAAATCGACCGTCTTTGCCATGACTACATGGTCAATGTGCAGCAGACAGTGCCGGCGCCGCTTAATTACGCGCCGCCGGGCTACTCGCCCTACCCCAAGTCGATTTGCACCTCGGTCAATCATGTGGTCTGTCACGGCGTTCCCGGCGAACGCAAGCTAAAGACCGGCGATATCGTCAATATTGATATCACGGTAATCAAAGACGGTTTTCACGGCGATACCAGCCGCATGTTCTATGTCGGACCGCCGTCCGTGCAGGCGCGCCGCCTATGCGAAATGACCTACGAATGCATGTGGCACGGCATCGCCATGGTCAAACCCGGGGCACGCCTCGGCGACGTCGGTCATGCAATCCAGACGTACGCCGAAAGCAACGGTTTCAGCGTGGTGCGCGAATTCTGCGGCCATGGCATCGGCCGCAAATTTCATGAAGAGCCGCAAGTGCTGCACTACGGACGCCCCGGCACCGGCTGGGTGCTCGAAGCCGGCATGACCTTCACGATCGAACCGATGATCAACGCCGGGCGCGCGGATATTCGCGCGCTGGCCGATGGCTGGACCATCGTCACCAAGGACCACAGCCTGTCGGCGCAATGGGAGCATACGGTGCTCGTCACCGACCGGGGCTACGAAATCATGACGGTTTCGGCAGGTACACCGGCGCCGCCCGCTTTCGCCGCGCTACCGCATGCCTGATTTGCAGCCGGCAGCCGAAGCTGCGCCCGCATCGGCGACTCAAACCGCGCGCTGGAAAGCGCGCCTCGCCGAACAACGCACCCAGTTACGCGAGCGTTTTCTCGACAAACAATCGGCCACGCAAATGTTGCGCCGGCATTGCCGCTTGATTGATCAGCAATTGCAGGCGGTATGGCGACAGCTGGAAATGCCGGCCGATATCACGCTGGTCGCGGTTGGCGGCTACGGGCGCGGCCAGCTGTTCCCCTATTCGGATATTGATCTGCTGATACTGCTGCCGGCCGCAACCAGCGATGCGCTCGGCGCCAAACTCGAACAGTTTGTCGGCGTTCTCTGGGACATCGGTCTCGAAATCGGCCATAGCGTACGCACACTCGCCGAATGTATTGAGCTCTCGGCGCAGGACATCACGGTGCAGACAAGTTTGCTCGAGGCGCGTTATATCGCCGGCAAACGTCCGTTGTTCCTGCAGTTCGAAAAACAGTTTGCGCGCGCTATTGATGCGCCGCAGTTTGCAAAAGCCAAGCGACTCGAACAGGAACAGCGTCACGCGCGCTTTCACGATACCAATCTGGAGCCCAACGTCAAAGAGGTAGCCGGCGGTTTGCGCGATCTGCACAATATTTTGTGGATCAGCAAGGCGGCCGCTATTGGTGCGAGCTGGACTGCACTCGTCAAAGCCGAAGTAATTTTGCGTCGCGAGGCGGCATTGCTGCGCAAACATGAAACTTTTTTGCAGAATCTGCGTATTCATCTGCACTATGTTGCGAATCGCCGTGAAGAACGGCTGGTGTTCGACGTGCAGACGGCGCTGGCGGCGCAAATGGGGTTTCGCGATACCGCGCATCGCCGCGCCAGCGAACATCTGATGCAGCGTTTTTACCGCACGGCGCTGGAAATCGGCCAGATCAATACGATCGTATTGCAAAACCTCAATGCGCTGGTTTCGCCGCAGCGTGAACGTTCGGCAAAACCGATCAACGAGCGCTTCAGCGCGCATAACGAACGTCTTGAAGCGGTAGACGAAGGTTTGTTCCGGCGCGTTCCCGGCGCCATTCTTGAAGCCTTCAATCTTTTGCAGCAGCATCCGCAGTTGAAAGGCATGACGGCGCAAACGCTGCGCGCGATGTGGCGCGCCGGCGACCAGATCAATCCGGCGTTCCGGCGCAATCCGGAAAACCGCGAAATGTTTCTGCGCATACTGCGCAGTCCCGAGCGTGTTATCCGCGAATTGCGCCGCATGAATCAATACGGCGTGCTGGGCCGCTACATTCCCGCCTTCGGTCGCATCGTCGGGCAGATGCAGCACGACCTTTATCACGTCTATACCGTTGACGAACATATACTCAAGGTGGTGCGCAATCTGCGCCGCTTTGCGGTGCCGGAACTCGCCCACGAATTTCCCTTGTGCAGCCGTTTGATGAGCGAGTTCGCGCGCCCTGAAGTGTTGTATCTGGCCGGGCTGTTTCACGATATTGCCAAAGGCCGCGGCGGCGACCATTCAACGCTCGGCAAGGCGGATGCGCAGCGCTTCTGCCGCGAGCACGGTCTGCAAGCCGAGGACGTCAAGCTGGTGGTCTGGCTGGTCGAAAGCCATCTGATGATGTCGGCAACCGCGCAAAAACAGGACCTGACCGATCCCGATGTTATTGATACTTTCGCGGCGCACGTCGGCGATGAACGCAACCTGATTGCGCTATACCTGCTAACGGTCGCCGATATACGCGGCACCAGCCCCAAGGTCTGGAATGCCTGGAAGGCCAAGCTGCTGGAAGACCTGTTCCGCATCACGCGCCGGCGTCTGGGCGGCGATATGCGCAGCCTCGAATCGAGCATGCAGCAGCGCCAGGATGCAGCAAAAGCAAAACTGCTGCTCTATGCGATCAAGGAAGAAGCGTCGGATAAATTCTGGTCGCAACTCGATACCGCTTATTTTCTGCGCCACGACGTTGACGAAATCGCATGGCATACGCGTCTGCTCAATTACCGGGTCGACGCGACTGAGCCGGTGGTCAAGGCGCGCCCTTCACCGGTCGGCGAAGGACTGCAGGTGATGATCTACTCGCGCGACCGCAAGGATTTGTTTGCGCATATCTGCAGCTTTTTCGAGCGCATCAGCTACACCATTGTGGAAGCCAAGATTTACACCACGCGCCACGGCTACGCGCTGGACAGCTTTGAAATTCTCGACCCCAACAATAAACATCCGCAGTACCGTGATTTAATCGGCTATATCGAATACGAACTGGCGCAACGTCTGGCCGGCGAGGCGCCGCTCGAGCCGCTGGCACAGGGGCGCGTCAGCCGTTTGCTCAAACATTTCCCTATTACGCCCGAAGTCACGATAGTGCCGGACGAGCGTGGTCTCTATAAAGTGCTGTCAGTGATTGCCGGCGACCGTCCCGGTTTATTGTCGCGGGTCGCGCGCTGCCTGGTTGAATTCCAGATCAATCTGAACACCGCAAAGATCAATACGCTGGGTGACCGCGCCGAGGACATTTTTCTGGTCAACGGCGACGCGTTAAACGATCCGAAGAATGTCGTGCGTTTCGAAAGCGAGTTGCTGCGGCAGTTGCAGAGCTGAGGACGGCTCAGTCGTCGCCCGGGTCTTCTCCGGGAAATAATTCCTCGGTAAATCCGAACTGGCGCATGTCGCGGATGCGCATCGGATACAGCACACCGATCAAGTGATCGCACTCGTGCTGGACTACGCGGGCGTGAAAACCTTCTGCTGTCCGCTCAATCGGTTTGCCGTATTCATCGAAGCCGCTATATTGCAATCGCACAAAACGCGGCACCAGTCCGCGCATGCCGGGCACCGACAGGCAGCCTTCCCAGCCGTCTTCCATCACGTCGTCAACCTTCAGCAGCTTCGGATTGATCAACACCGTTTGCGGCACCGGTTCCGCATCCGGGTAGCGCGGATTTTCTTCGACACCGAAGATCACCAACTGCAGTCCGACGCCGATTTGCGGCGCCGCCAGCCCTGCCCCGTCGAGGTCTTCCATCGTATCGCGCATGTCCTTGATCAGCGCATGCAGCTCGGGTGTATCGAACTGTTCGACCGCATGCGCTTCTTCGAGCAGCCGCGCATCGCCCATCCGCAAAACCTCTCTAACGGCCATTGGTCCCTGCTATCTGTTCAATGATTGAGCGCACCTTGACCATGCCGCCGTCAAGGATGGCGGCAATATGCGGCATCGATATTGCCTCGGCACTGCCGCCGCGGCCGGCAGCGTGATTCGCGACCACGGTGATTGCCGCGTACGACAAACCGATTTCGCGCGCAAGTATCGCCTCCGGCATGCCGGTCATGCCGACCATGGCGGCGCCATCGCGCTCAAGCCGGTTGATTTCCGCGGCGGTTTCGAGGCGCGGCCCCTGCGTTGCGGCGTACACGCCGCCATCTATGATCGGCACGCCGGCCTGCTTTGCCGCCTGTAGACAGCGCGTGCGAAGATCACGGCTGTACGGCCAGGTGAAATCGACGTGTTGCACGCCGCGATCCTCAAGCGTGTACAAGGTGGCGGCGCGGTCGTGGGTGTAATCGATGATTTGATCGGGTAAAGCCAATACACCCGGCTGCATATCCGCGCGTATGCCACCGACCGAGGCAACGCCGATAACTTCTTTTACGCCCTGCTCATGTAGAGCCCAGATATTTGCGCGATAGTTAACCTGATGCGGCGGTATGGTGTGGCCGTAACCGTGACGTGCCAGGAAAACGATCTCCCTGCCGGCGATTTCGCCGATGGTCAGCGGGCCGGACGGTTCGCCGTACGGGGTACGCACCGCGATCCTGCGCGAGACCGTTAAATTGGCCAGTTGCGTGAGGCCGCTGCCGCCGATGATTGCAAGCAAGGTGATTTCTCTTCAGTTCAAACTGTTCAACGCGTTACAGGACCTGGTTCGGTTTCAACGCATAGATTGCCGGCAGATTACGCCACGCGCCTTTGACGTCCATGCCGTAACCGAATACATAGCGATTAGGCAATTGCATGCCGACAAAATCAGCCGCCAGGGGTTTTTTGCGGCCGATATCCTTGTCGGCGAAAACGGCGCAGAGGAAGCGGCTGGCGCCGGCGGCCAGCACACGCTCGCGTATTGCTGCCATGGTATGTCCTTCGTCAAGCACATCATCGAGCACCAGTATGACGCGGCCGGCTAGCGGCGTCAGCGGAAAAACCTTCCATTCAATGCCGCCGCCGACGGTTGCACCCCCATAGCGGGTGACGTGCAGATAGTCGAAATCGAGCGGGAATTCCAGTCTGGTCAGCAATTGCCCGCTGAAAACCACTGCGCCGCCCATCACGCAAAGCAGCAGCGGATTTTGCGCCGCCAGCTCACCCGAGATTTCGCCGGCAAGGCGCTCTACCGCATTTTGCACAGCTGTCGCCGTGCAAATCATATCGGCATTCTGCAAAACGTCCGTGGCCTGCGCCGGTGACAACATGCGAACGAACCTACTTCCGGCGCAGCGACGCCAGATGCGCCGCGAAACCGCGCGCCACCTCGGGGTGGCGCAGACCGAAGGCCACGTTGGCCTTCAAATAGCCGAGTTTGCTGCCGCAATCGTAACGAACACCGGAAAACGGATAGGCCAGGACTGTTTCCTCTTTCAGCAGCGCAGCGATCGCGTCAGTCAGCTGGATTTCGCCGCCGCTACCGGGGCGCACCTTCTGCAGATGATGGAATATGCGCGGCGTCAGTACGTAGCGGCCGACCACGGCAAGCGTCGACGGCGCCTTCGCCGGTTGCGGTTTCTCGACAATCGAATTAACGCGGTACAGCTTGCCGCTGCGCGTGCCCGGCGCGACGATGCCGTATTGCCGGGTCTCCGAACGCGCAACGCGCTGCACACCGAGCAACGAACACTGTTGCTTCTTGTATATGTCGACCATCTGCTTCATTACCGGCGGCCGGCCATGAATCAAATCGTCGGCGAGTATCACTGCAAACGGCTGGTCGCCGACTACCGGCAGCGCGCAGAGTACGGCGTGGCCGAGCCCGAGTGCTTGCGGCTGCCGCACATAAATGCATTTCACATTGGACGGCACGATTTCGCGCACCGCTTTGAGCATTTCCGCTTTGCCGCGTGCCGCCAGTTCGGTTTCGACCTCGAAGGCGCGGTCAAAATGGTCTTCGATTGCGCGTTTGCTGCGGCCGGTGATGAAGATCATTTCGGTGATGCCCGCGGCAACGGCTTCTTCGACCGCATACTGGATCAGCGGTTTATCGACCACCGGCAGCATTTCTTTCGGGCTCGCCTTGGTGGCCGGAAGAAAACGCGTGCCCAGTCCGGCGACCGGAAAGACTGCTTTTCTGATGACGCTCATGATCCGCCCGATTGCTGCAACAGTTTTAACAAACCGGCTTCGTCCAGTATGGCGATGCCGAGCTCAAGTGCTTTTTCCTGCTTGCTGCCGGGGTCGGCCCCGGCGACGACATAATCCGTTTTTTTCGACACACTGCCGGTTACCTTGCCGCCGCAATCCCGTATGCGCTGCGTCGCCTCATCGCGGGACAGGGTTGGCATAGCGCCAGTCAATACAAACGTTTTTCCGTACACCGGCCCTGCTGTATTAACTTCGCGTTGAGCGGCTTCGGCAAAACACACGCCAGCGTTCATCAATTCATCGACGACTGCGCGATTGTGCGGCTCGGCGAAGAATCCGGCAATACTTTGTGCAACGACCGGTCCGACGTCCGGCACCTGCTGCAAACCCTCTGCATTCGCGTTTGCGATGGCGTCGATGTTGCCGAAATAACGCGCCAGATCCTGCGCTGTGCTTTCGCCGACATTGCGGATGCCCAGTGCATAAACGAATCGTGCCAGCGTTGTCTGCTTGCTCTTTTCGATCGCTTCAAGCAGGTTTGCTGCGGATTTTTCCGCCATGCGTTCCAGACCGGCGAGCGTTTCGACACTAAGCCGGTAAATATCCGCGGGAGTGCGCACCAGTTCGCGTTCGACCACCTGCTCGACCAGTTTTTCGCCGAGACCCTCAATGTCGAGCGCGCGCCGGCTAGCAAAATGCAGCAGTGCCTGTTTGCGCTGTGCGGGACAATACAAACCCGCACTGCAGCGCGTCGCCGCTTCATCTTCCGCTTTGCGCGTGGCCGAAGCGCAGACCGGACATTTTTCCGGCATCACGAACGGCTGTGCTGACGGCGGGCGCTTTTCCACAATCACTCTTACAACCTCAGGAATGACGTCGCCGGCGCGCCGCACCACGACCGTGTCGCCGACCCAGACGTCCTTGCGGCGGATTTCGTCCTCGTTATGCAAGGTTGCATTGGTTACCGTAACGCCGCCCACTGACACCGGCGCCAGCCGCGCCACCGGCGTCAACGTGCCGGTGCGGCCGACCTGGATGTCGATGGCTTCCACTACGGTAAGCGCTTCTTCGGCCGGAAACTTGTGTGCAAGCGCGAAACGCGGCGCGCGCGAAACAAAACCGAGCGTATTCTGTGCGGCGAGTAAATCTACTTTGTAGACAACGCCGTCGATGTCGAACGGCAATTGCGCACGGCGTTCGCCGATGCCGCGGAAATAGTCCAATAAGCCGGCCAGTCCGCTTGCAACCCGGCGTTCCTTCGTTACCGGGAAGCCCCATTTCGCCAGCACGTCGAGCGTCTCCGAGTGACGGGTGTACTTGCCGCTGGCGGCGGCGTCGGTGCCGTAAGCAAAAAAGCTCAATGGACGCGTCGCCGTGATGCGCGGATCGAGCTGGCGCAGCGAACCCGCCGCGGCATTACGTGGATTGGCGAAGGTTTTTTCCTCGCGCTGACGCTGGTTTTCATTCATGCGCTCGAAATCGGCTTTGAACATCAGCACTTCACCGCGCACTTCAAACCTGGCGGGAATCTGTTCGCCGCGCAATCGCAGCGGGATAGCACGCACCGTGCGCAGATTGGCGGTGACATCCTCGCCAGTCGAACCGTCGCCGCGTGTGGCGCCGGAGACCAGCAGACCTTTTTCGTAAACGAGGCTGATGGCGAGGCCATCGAACTTCGGCTCGGTTGCATATTCAACCGTGTCCGTGCCCAGCGCTTCGCGCACGCGCCGGTCAAACGCCTCGACTTCCTCCTCATCAAAGGCATTGTTAAGCGACAGCATGGGCGTGGCGTGACGGACCTCCGCAAATTCCGCCAGGGGCGATGCGCCGACGCGCTGCGTCGGTGAATCCAGCGTCACCAGTTCAGGGTGAGCGAGTTCCAGCGCCTGCAGTTCGCGGAACAAGCGGTCGTATTCGGCATCGGGAACCGCCGGATTGTCGAGCACGTAATAGTTGTGATTGTGCTGCTCGATCGCGGCGCGCAGTTCGGCGGCCTGCGCGTGGATAGCCGGCGACAGTGCCATTTAACCGAACAGGCGCAGCGCCCGCACGCCGCCGGCGGCGATGCGGCCCGCCTCCATCTTGGTCAGAATGCCTTCGAGCTGTCTGCGGATCGCGGCGATGGCGTTGTCCGACAGCTGGGCGCGATTGTCATCGACCAGGGTGCCGTCCATCTCGCCCGCAAAGGTGCGCGCATTGGCAAGCATCGCGTCAAACGCCGCCAGCGCGGCGGTTACCCGCGGCACATCGAGCAAAAAAGTCACGCCGCGGGTATGCAGTGCGCGCATTTGCTCCGGCACGAAAGGCATCGGCTCGTGGTTGTCCAGCGTGTACAGCACTTCGCCGGAATCGGCGCGCGCATAGAACACGCCTTCGGGTTCAAGGCGGAAACCGATTTTTTCCGCCATTGAGCGGATACGCGCGCCGGTGAACGGGCTGCCGTCGGCGGTGATTACGTTGATGCCGATCGCAATATCGACGTCAGCGCAAAAACGGTCGAGTTGCACCGCCATCGCATGCACGGCTTCGATGTCGAGACATTTGATTTCGCCGCCGTGCGTTTCGGCCCAGACGGCAACCGCATCCCTGAAGGCGGCGAGATTGTTCAGCGTGACGCAGCCGGAGCGGTTGGAGATTTGCAGCGCATAACGCAGACGCGCATAGCCGCTGCCGCCGCCGGCATCGACCCAATCGCCGCTGCTTTCTTCATAAGCTTCAGCGAGCACGCTTTTGCCGGTTTCCACCATCAATGCGCGCAGTTCATCGCGCAAAGCTGCGCCGTCGGCAGGCGCGGCGAGGGTTACTTCGACCACAAAGTCGATAACCGGATCGATCGCGATCAACGATGCGACCGCCGGCGGTTTATTTACATGCGGTTTTGCCGGCTGGTCGGCATTGATGGTCGGTTCGACGCGTTGTTCGCCAGTGCCGGCATCGCCGCCCAGCAATACATCAGGATGCTCCCGCGCGAACGCCTGCTCGGTGCGCCGGCGCAGCTGGCGCTCCTGCCAGCCGTTGAACAGCCACACTCCGGCAACGACCAGCGCGCCGATTGCAAGCAGGCTGATTTGCAGGTCGCTCATGGCGCTAGGCGACTTCGGCGAGTTTCATGGCCTCTTCGATGTCCACCGCGACCACTCGCGAGACACCGGCCTCTTGCATGGTGATACCGATCAGCTGATTGGCAATTTCCATGGTGATCTTGTTGTGACTGATAAACATGAACTGCGAATTACCCGACATTTTCTGCACCAGTTTGCAGAAGCGCTCTGTATTAGAGTCGTCGAGCGGTGCATCGACCTCATCAAGCAGGCAAAACGGCGCCGGATTGAGCTGGAACATCGCAAACACCAGTGACAATGCGGTCAAAGCCTTTTCCCCCCCCGACAACAGGTGGATCGAACTGTTCTTCTTGCCCGGCGGTTGTGCGATGACCTGCACACCGGCGTCGAGGATCTCCTCGCCGCTGAGCACCAGTTTAGCCTGACCGCCGCCAAACAGCGACGGGAACAATTCGCCGAAATGACCGTTTACAACGTCGAACGTGTGCTGCAGGCGTTCGCGGGTTTCGCGGTCGATGCGATGGATTGCGTCTTCCAGCGTTGACAAGGCGGTATTCAGATCCAGTGACTGTGAATCGAGGTATTCCTTGCGTTGCTGCGAGGTCTCGAGTTCGTCGAGCGCGGCAAGATTGACGGCGCCGAGGGTTGCAATCTCGTTGGAGAGTCGCGTGATATCGGCCTGCAACGCACTTGAGCGCTTGCCTTTTTCAAGATGCGGTTCGAGTTCCGTTTCATTGGCGCTGACTTCGAATAATTGTTGCGAGAATTGTTCCTCGGTCAGGCGCGCTTCCTGTTCCTTCAGTTTCGCATCATTGATGCGCTCACGGATCGGGTTGAGCCCCTGCTCGATCACCAGACGATCCTGTTCGGTCTGGCGCAAGGCTGTTTCGGCGGCTTCCAGCGCATCGCGGGCGGCGGCAACCGCCTGCTCTTTTTGCGTGCGGATTTGCAGCACACGGTCGAGTTCGGCGGTCAGCGGTGTTTCATCGAGTTCAGCAAGCTCGGCTTCATGTTTGCTTATGCCGGCCTGAACAGTGCCGACGTTTTCGCGCACCAGCCGCATTGCATTGTCGATTTCAGCAATTTTGTTGCTGCAGGTTTTCAGATGGAAAGCCGCTTCCTGGGCATGACGATCAGCCTGCGAAATGGCCTGGCGCTGCAGCTCCAGTGCGGCGTCGGCTGCCGCGTAGGCCGTCTGCGCGGCGGCAAGTTGCGTCTGCAATTCAATGCGCTGCTTGTCCCTTTGCACTGCATTCGACTGCGCGGAATCGTGTTGAGCGCGTTCTTGCCCGGTCTGCGCATCGATTTCCGCAAGCTCGGCGGTAATTTGTTCGCCACGCTGCGTGATGCGCTGCACCTGTTCGGAAAAACGCGTGATCTCCAGTTCGGCTTCGTGGCAACGCCGCCGCGTTTGATCAAGCTCCAGACGCATGCTGGCCAGCATCGCCTGATGTTCCTCGAAGGCTGTATCGGCGGCGGCATGACGCGCCCGCTGTACCGCGAGTTGCTGCTGTTCAGCTGCCAGTTGCCCGCTCAGTTGCTCAAGCTCGCGTTCACGCGACAGCACGCCATGCAAATCCGAATCCGGCGCATGAAAACTCACGCTGTGGCGCGTGAAGACATGGCCATCAGCTGAAACCAGCAGCGCGCCGGCCGGTAATTGATGCCGCTGCGCCAGACCGGCGTGGCGGTCGGCGACGACGTAGACCTGATGCAGCCAGTCATGCAGGGCGGCAGTTGCCGCCGGATTTTTACCGCGCACATAAGACGCCAGCGGCCGCAGGTCGCCATTGGCAACAGGCGCCGGTGAACTATCGCCGTCGCCTGCATAAACGGTCATCTTGCCGGGCGGCAGTTCGCCAACCCAGCGCGCGGCGTCTTCGAGATTGCCCAGCGAAATGCCGTTGAGCCGTTCGCGCAACACCGCTTCCAGCGCGTCTTCCCAGCCGCCTTCAATCTCGACGTCCTGCCAGAGGCGGCGCGATGTATCGAGCTGATGCGAAGTCAGCCAGCCCTCCATGCCTTCGCTGCGGCCGATGCGATCCTGAATCTGGCGCAATGCGCTGACGCGTGCTTCCAGCGATGCCACCTGCTGCGCGGCGGTTTCAACCGATGCCGCACATTCGCGCAGCGCGGTGTCGAGTTCCGGCACGCGCGCTTCCTGCGTTTCCAGATTGCTGCGCTGGGTTTGTTGGCGCGACTCGAGTTCACCGTGCACGGCGCTCAAACGCTGGTGCTCGGCATCGTCCGGCACCGGCAATGCGGTTTTTTCCTCGCGCAAGCGCTGTTCGCGCTGCGCCAGCTGCGCCAGTATCTTCAGCGCATGTTCGCAGCGCGTTTGTTCGAGCTGCAATTCCTGCGCATTTTCCGAAGTTGCGTGCTGCAGAACGTCACGACCGGCCAGCGCGTCGCGAAACGCCTGTTCAGCAACCGGCAGCCGATCGCATTCAGCCACATGTTCGAGGCGGCTCGTTTCTGCTGCGGCCTGGGCGCGCGCCTGTTCCTGGTGCCAATCGTCAAGACTGGTCTGCTGGGCTTCGAGTTGTGCTTCGCCCTGCTGCAACTGGGCGCGCAAATCCGCCAGGCGTGACTCGACGCGATGACGGTTCTCGCGAACGTGCTGAATCTGCTGCTCCACGCGCGCAAACTCGGCATTGGTTTCGTAGAGATGGCCCTGCGCATCGTGCACGGCATCGCCGGCTGCGTGATGACGCTGGCGCAGTTCTTCCAGCGCGCTTTCGGTTTCGCGCAGACGCGCGGTTTGCGCTTCGAGCTCGACGCCCAGCTTCTCGATGTCGCGCACACAGCGTTCGCGCGTCGCACTTGCGTCGCGCTTCTTGCGTAGCCACAGCAGGTTTTGCGAGAACCGCAGTTCGTCCTGCAGCGTGTGATACTTGCTCGCCACCTCGGCCTGCGCGCTCAAATGCTCGACCTGTTTTTCGAGTTCAGTGCGGATGTCGTCAACACGCAACAGGTTTTCGCGCGTATCGGCAAGCCGCGCTTCGGTTTCTTTGCGGCGTTCGCGGTATTTTGAAACGCCGGCCGCTTCTTCGAGAAAAATCCGCAATTCTTCGGGCTTCGCTTCGATGATGCGCGAAATCATGCCCTGCTCGATGATCGCGTAGGCGCGCGCGCCGACGCCGGTACCGAGAAATATGTCAGCGATATCGCGGCGTCGTACATGAATATTGTTTATATAGTATGCAGAGTCGCCGTCGCGTTCGAGCAGCCGTTTTACTGAAATCTCCGCGAAACTGGCCCACTGCCCACCCGCCTTGCCCAGACTGTTGTCGAAAATCAGTTCGACGCTGGCGCGATTGACCGGCTGGCGGTTGCCCGAGCCGTTGAACAGCACGTCCTGCATGGTTTCGCCGCGCAGGTGCTTTGCCGACGATTCGCCGAGCACCCAGCGCACCGCATCGATGATGTTGGATTTGCCACAACCATTGGGACCCACGATGCCGACGAGTTGTCCGGGAACGGGAATATGCGTCGGATCTACGAACGATTTGAATCCGGCCAGCTTGATTTCAGTGAGGCGCAATTTATTCTTCTATGCAGAGTTATAATTCAGGACGAATTTCGCTCGCCATTTTAACTGAATTGTCGCGCCCGCCACTATGCCCAGCAAACCAAAAAAACACCTTGACACCTTCCCGAATCCGCAGCCGCAACGCGACTATCGGATTCACATGGAAATACCGGAGTTTACCTGCCTGTGTCCGAAGACCGGGCAGCCGGATTTCGCCACGCTTTATCTGGATTACGTGCCGGACCGCAAATGCATTGAACTGAAAAGCCTGAAACTCTATGTCTGGTCGTATCGCAATGAGGGCGCATTTCATGAGGCGGTCACCAACCGGATACTGGATGATCTGGCAGCCACAACACGGCCGCGTTTCATGCGTCTGACCGCGCGGTTTTATGTACGCGGCGGCATTTTCACCACGGTGGTTGCGGAAACCTGCAAGCGCGGCTGGCACGCGCCGCAAAAGGTCGATCTGGATTCGATGAGCGGGCAATCGAGCACACGCTGACACGGCGCAGCGCGGCTTGCCGGCTGTGAGCGTAACAGCAATCCCCGTATAATTAATGCTTTGCCAGAAGCGCGCATGAATCCCGATCTCGACCGCCTGCAGAGCTATCCCTTTCAAAAGCTGAATGATCTGCTGGCGGGGGCTGTGCCTAATCCGCAGTTCAAGCCGGTCAGCCTGTACATCGGTGAACCTAAGCACCCGACGCCGCAGTTCATTCGTCAGGCGATTACCGATAACCTCGACGGCCTCGCCGTCTATCCCACTACGCTGGGCGCCGAAGGTTTGCGGATTGCGATTGCCGATTGGCTCAAACAGCGTTACGGCTTGAAGGAAATCAGCGCGCAGACGGAAATCATACCGGTCAACGGCAGCCGCGAGGCCCTATATGCGTTTGCGCACACTATCATCGATCGCAGCAAAGCGAAGCCGGCGGTTGTGGTGCCGAACCCGTTTTATCAAATCTATGAAGGCGCGGCACTGCTGTCCGGCGCCGAAGCGCAGTTTCTGCACAATCTGCCGGCGAACAATTTTGCCGCAGACTACACGCAATTGCCCGATGAAGTCTGGCGCCGCACGCAACTGATTTACGTCTGCTCGCCAGGCAATCCGACCGGCCGCGTGATGGACATGGACGAATGGAAGGCGCTGTTTGATCTTTCCGACCGTTACGGATTTGTCATCGCTTCGGACGAATGTTATTCGGAAATTTATTTCGACGAAAAAAAACCGCCGATCGGCGCATTGCAGGCGGCGCAGCATTTCGGGCGCAGCGGCTACCCGCGGCTAGTGGTGTTTTCCAGCTTGTCGAAGCGCTCGAATTCGCCGGGCATGCGTTCCGGTTTTGTCGCCGGCGACGCGCAGATCTTGAAAAAATACCTGCTCTACCGCACTTATCAGGGCTGCGCGATGAGTCCGCCGATTCATGCGGCGAGCATAGCGGCGTGGCGCGACGAGGCTCATGTCGTCGAAAATCGCCGCCTGTACCGCGACAAATTTGCCACTGCCATGAAAATACTCGGCAACACGCCGGGCGTGCGGATGCCGGATGCGGGTTTTTACCTGTGGATAGATGCGCGCCGCGACGACACGAAATTTACGCGCGAACTGTATGAGCAATTCAACGTCACCGCCCTGCCCGGCAGCTACCTCGCGCGCGAAGCCCGCGGCGTCAATCCAGGACGCAATTTTGTGCGTGTTGCGCTGGTCGCCTCGACGACTGAGTGCACCGAGGCGGCACAGCGCATCGCCGATTTTATTGCCCGCAATTAACGACAATACGGATTATTCATCATGAGCGACCTGCAAAATATCATCGAACAAGCCTGGGAAAAGCGCACCGAACTCTCGCCCGGCACGACACCGGCGCGCATCGGCGAGGCAGTCAAGGAAGTGATTGACGGTCTCGACTCAGGCAAGCTGCGCGTTGCCGAGAAAATCAACGGCGCGTGGACCGTGCATCAATGGATCAAGCAGGCGGTATTGCTGTCGTTTCGCATCGAAGACAATGTGCCGCTGGCCGGCGCCGCCACCCAGTACTTCGACAAGGTGCCGGGCAAATTCGCCAATTACTCGCGCGAAGATTTTGTGCGCGGCGGTTTTCGCGTAGTGCCGCCGGCGATGGTACGCCGCGGCGTATTTATTGCGAAAAACGCCATTCTGATGCCGTCATACGTGAATATCGGCGCATACGTTGATGAAGGAACCATGGTTGATACCTGGGCGACCGTCGGCTCCTGCGCGCAGATCGGCAAAAACGTCCACCTCTCCGGCGGTGTCGGCATCGGCGGTGTACTTGAGCCCCTGCAAGCCAACCCGACCATCATCGAAGACAATTGTTTCATCGGCGCACGCTCGGAAATCGTTGAAGGCGTGGTGGTTGAGGCCGGCTCGGTGATCTCGATGGGCGTGTTTATCGGGCAAAGCACCAAGATATTCGACCGCACCAGCGGCGAGGTCATTTACGGGCGTGTTCCGGCCGGGTCGGTGGTGGTTTCCGGTTCGCTGCCGTCGGGCGACGGCAAATGCCAGCTCTACTGCGCGGTGATCGTTAAACGCGTCGATGCGAAGACGCGCGCAAAAACCAGTATTAACGAGCTCTTGCGCAGCGATTAGCGGGCCGCGACCGGTGCGGCGGCGTGACCTTTGCACTTTCCAAGTTGGCTAAAAGGCGGCACAATACCCGTTGATTTGACAGGAGTTACTAGCTGCAATGGGCTTACTTGACGATTTAAAACAGCAGGCCGATACCCTCAGGCAGAAGGAGCAGGTTTCTCAGGAAGAAATCAGCCAGAATCTGCTGCTGACGCATGCCAAGCTGAAGGATGCGCTGCATTACTGGGTAGAGCTGTTCAATTCGCTCAACGTGATCAAGCCGACGATCGCCCGAGTCTATTATCTTGAAGGCGGCGCGACGCGCATGGAGAACCTGCGCCAATCCGACTATAACGTCAACGGGCGGCGACTGACCCTTGATCACAAGGACTACATCGAGGCGATCGTGCTGCGTTTCCGCTGCGCCTCGGAGCAAAAACTGACCATCGAAAAACAGACCGATCCGCTGGTGCAGCGCATGCGCGAGCACTTGTGGACCAACAATCTGAAGTTCGATCTGAAGGAAATGCGCAACGAGCGCGGTTACGTCGAACGCGGCATTTTCACCATGAATTGTGAAGTTCCGGTGATGGTGACCATGATCGGCGACCTCGAAAACGGCCGCATCAAGATTGTCTGCAAGAATCTCGAGAAATTCGGTGAATTTACCAATATTTACGATTTCGAGGAATTCAACAAGGAATTGCTGGAGGAACTCGGCAAGGTGATCATCGCCCAGCCCAACAACTTCCGCAGCGTCGGCCGTCACCAGGAATCAATGCGCGCCACCGCAACACGACCGCCGCGCCCGCTCGCTGAGCTCGAACCCGAAACGCGGCCGCCGCAGGCGCCGCAACAGCAGGCGCCGATGGAAGATGTCAGCGACCCGACCAAGAGCTTTCTCGGCAGCATCAAGTCGATACTGAAACGCTGACCATGGCCATGTTCGTTGATCCGTTGTTCAAGCTGATGTCTGAAAAACAGGCGTCGGACATGTTCTTTACGGTCGGCGCGCCTATCCAGATCAAAATCAACGGCGTTGTGATGCCGGTCAATCCGCAGGTTCTCGATGCGCCGACCTGCAAGAAAATCTGCTACGAACTGATGTCGGAAGTGCAGATCAAGGATTTTGAAGAAAAACTGGAGATGAATTTCGCCGTCGGCCGTGCCGAACTCGGCAGCTTTCGCGTCAACATCTTCCGCCAGCGCGGCGCGGTGGCGATGGTCATCCGCTTTATCAAACCGGACATTCCCACGATCGAGCAACTGAAGCTGCCTTCCGTGCTCAAAGAAATCGTGATGGAAAAGCTGGGCATGATTGTCATTGTGGGCTCAACGGGGTCGGGCAAGTCATCATCCATGGCAGCGATGATCGATTACCGCAATGCGACCAAAACCGGCCACATCCTGACCATCGAAGACCCGATGGAGTTTTCCTACAAACACAAGAAATCGATCGTCAATCAGCGCGAAGTCGGTATGGATACACATACTTATGACGATGCGTTGATCAGTGCCATGCGCGAAGCCCCTGACCTGCTGATGATCGGCGAAATCCGCGACAAGCCGACCCTGCAAAGCGCATTGCTGTTCGCGCAAACCGGCCATTTGTGCATGTCTACGCTGCAC
Organism: Betaproteobacteria bacterium; assembly: GCA_025363435.1. Taxonomy (GTDB): domain Bacteria; phylum Pseudomonadota; class Gammaproteobacteria; order Burkholderiales; family SG8-41; genus PALSA-1004. Next base: position 19,493 of record JANYDY010000051.1, on the reverse strand, counting down.
GCCAACAACAGCTATCACGCGTTGAACCGCATTATCAATTTCTTCCCGCGCGAGGCGCGCGATGCGTTGTTCGCCGATCTCGCCATCAGCCTGCGCTGTGTGATTTCGCAGCGCCTGGTGCGCAGCAAGGATGGCGGCCGCCTGCCGGCGATTGAGATCATGCAGAACACGCCGCACATTTCCGAGTTGATCAAGAAAGGCCAGATCAACGATATCAAGGATGCAATGGAGCAAAGCCTTGCGCCCGGCAGCCAGACATTCGAGCAATCGCTGTATCAACTCTATGCCAGCGGCCAGATCACGATTGAAAACGCACTGGCGAATGCGGACTCGGCAACCAATCTGCATTGGCTGATTAGCAACGCCGGCAAACCGCCGACTGATGCGGGTAAAAATGATGAGCCGGCGACTACCGGCGTTCCGAGTGCGCCGGCGGACGATCTCAGCAGCATCAAACTCAATCTCGACATGGTGTGAGCGCTGCGCCGCGCCCGCGCCGTTCATCCCCGGCCACTCTCGAATCCCTGCTGGCGCAAGCCAGCCGCACGCTCAGCCGTGCCCGCCTCAGTTACGGCCACAGCACCGCCAACGCGCGCGAAGAAGCCACCGTTCTTGTATTGCACGCACTGCGGCTGCCGTTTTCGTCTTTAAACGCGACGCTGCTGAAGAAGCGTGTTGCGGCAGCTAACTGCCGGCGCGCGCTCGATCTGATCAATACACGCATCGAAAAACGCCTGCCTGCCGCCTATCTCACGCATGAGGCCTGGCTGCAGGGTTTGCGCTTTTATGTTGACGAGCGTGTGATCGTGCCGCGCTCCTTCATCGCAGAACTGCTGAGCGAACAATTGGCGCCGTGGATAGCCGGGCCTGCCGGTGTGCGCGCTGCACTCGATCTGTGTACCGGTTCGGCGTGCCTTGCGGTGATACTCGCAAAAATGTTTACGCGCGCGCGCGTCGATGCAGTTGATCTGTCGACCCCGGCACTGGCGGTGGCGCGCCGTAACGTCAATCGCTATCGCCTGAACAAACGCATACGCCTGGTGGAATCGGATTTGTTCGCCGCGCTCGGCACCAAACGTTATGACTTAATTATCAGCAATCCGCCCTACGTAACGGCAGCGACGATGCGCCGTTTGCCGCCGGAATACCGGCGCGAGCCAGCGCTGGCGCTGGCCGGCGGCGCCGACGGATTCGAACTGGTGGATTTGATACTAAAACGGGCGGCGGAGCATCTGACGCCCGGCGGCACGCTGGTTGTCGAAATCGGTCACCATCGCCGCCGTCTGGAAGTGACCTACCCGCGCCTGCCGTTTACCTGGCCTGAGACCAGCGGCGGCGACGATTGCGTATTCGTGCTTACGCGCGCCGACCTTTTGGCGCCAGGGGCGCTTCAGCGACGGCCTGTGCGGCGTCCAGCCATTTAATAAAACGCCGCGCTTCGTCAGCGGAGAGTTCGTAGCTATGGCCGCGTTTTACGCGCGCCGGCAATTCAACCGGGCCGTAGCGAACACGCATCAGGCGGCTCACCGTGATGCCGAGGCTCTCAAACAAACGGCGTATCTCGCGGTTGCGCCCTTCGCGCAGAACCACGTGATACCACTGGTTCGAGCCTTCGCCGCCGCGCGCTTCGACCGATTCGCAATGCGCGAGGCCGTCTTCGAGTTCTATGCCGGCGGTCAGGCGTTCCATCTGGTCTTCGCGCAGGCTGCCCAATATACGCACCGCATATTCGCGTTCAATCTCAAAGCGCGGATGCATCAGCCGGTTCGCCAGTTCGCCTGAAGTCGTGAACAACAGCAGGCCGCAGGAATTGAAGTCGAGACGGCCGACGGTAATCCAGCGCGCGCCGGAAATTTTCGGCAGATGATCGAACACGCTGGGGCGCCCGCGCGGATCGTTGCGGCTGGTGATTTCGCCTTCTGGCTTGTGATAAATCAGCACGCGCGGCAGCCCGCTCTCAGGACGTGCGCGGATGGTGCGATTACCAACCTTGATCTGATCGCCGGCGCCGACGCGCATGCCGAGTGTCGCCGGTTTGCCGTTAACGGTAACGCGGCCGTCAGTGATCCACTCTTCCATGCCACGGCGCGAGCCGAGACCCGATTGCGCGAGTATTTTTTGCAGTTTTTGTGTACCGCTGCCGGCAGCGTCATCGTCGCTGTCTTTATCGCGATGCGCGTGCGTGGTCGGCCGCGGTTTGCGCGGCGGCGGTTCGACCTTGCTGTGCGGTCGCCGGTTGTCTGAACGTTTCATGCCGAGGGCCCGATGGCGCGGCGTTCGAATACAGCTTGCGCGAGCGTGCCGCTATCAACGTGCTCCAACTCGCCGCCGACCGGCAGTCCGCGCGCGATACGGCTGACTTTGATGTCACGCGCGACCAGCATTTCGGCGGCGTAATGCGCAGTCGCCTCGCCTTCGATGGTGAAATTGGTGGCGACGATAACCTCCGTAACGATGCCGTCGGTCGCACGTGCGAGCAAACGGTCGAGATGAATATCCTTCGGCCCAACGCCGTCGAGCGGCGACAGCCGCCCCATCAGCACGAAATACAGGCCTTGATAACAGGCGGCCTGTTCCATCATCAGCATGTCTGCCGGTGTCTCCACCACGCAGAGCTGATGGCTGTCGCGGCGCGGCGAGCGGCACAGCGCGCAAACGGTTTCCTCGGTGAATGTATTGCAGCGTTCGCAATGGCGTATCAATTCCAGCGCGCCGCCGAGCGCGCGCGCCAGACGGCCGGCGCCGGCGTGGTCGCGCTGCAGCAGATGATAGGCCATGCGCTGCGCGGATTTCGGCCCGACGCTGGGCAGGCAGCGCAGAGCGTCGATCAGTTCTTCGAGACTGGAAGGGTTTTTCATGTCGGGTCGGATTGCGCGAACAGGCCTGGTCTGTCCGCAGCACCGCTGCTTTTTTCTAGAACGGCATCTTGAAACCGGGCGGCAAGCCCATGCCCGCTGTCATGCCGCCGAGTTTTTCCTGTGTGGTGGCCTCGACTTTACGCACCGCGTCATTAAACGCCGCTGCAACCAGATCCTCGAGCATTTCCTTGTCGTCCTTGAGCAGGCTGTCATCGATGATGACGCGCTTGACATCGTAACGACAGGTCATCACTACCTTAGTCATGCCGGCGCCGGCCTGCCCTTCAACCTCGACAGTCGCCAGTTGCTCCTGCATACGCTTCATGTTTTCCTGCATCTGCTGGGCCTGTTTCATCAGACCGCCAAGACCGCCTTTCATATTCATTGCGACTCCTTTGCTTATTGCATGGGTTTGATCGATGCGGGAAGCACCCGCGCATCGAAGTTTTCAATCAGATCGCGCACGAACGGGTCACCGTCAATTGCCTTGGCAGCTTCGCTCATCTGCTCCTTCTGTTCGCGGTCGCGCATCGCAGCGACGGTTTTACCGTCACCCTGGCCGACGTTGATCTCGAGTTTGATCTTCGCCCCGATATGTTGTTCCAGCGCCTGTTGCAGCCGTTCCTGATAGGAGCGATTGTTCAGATGCCGCTGTGCATGGGCGACGCGCAGCACGAGTTTGCCGTCCTGCCATGACACCAGTTCGCAATTATGCGCGAGCATGCGTTCCATGCCGGCCAGCGGCAGACCGCCGACGAAGGCAGTCCAGTCGCCGTCAATAGCGGTCTTTTTTTTTGCGATTGCAGCGGCCGCAACTGCCGGCGCTGCAACCGGGGCCGGTGAGGTCGTCGCCGCCGCCGCGCGCGGTTGCACCGCGCCGCCTGCGGACGGCGCGAACGCCAGCATACGCATCAGCGTCATCGTAAAGCCAGCGTATTCGTCAGGCGCGTAACCGATTTCCTGTCGTCCCTGCAGCGCAATCTGGTAGAGCAACTGGATTTCTTCAGCGCTGAACGCCGATGCCAGTTCAATAAGATGAGCGCGGTCGGGATCATCATCCGCGATCGCCGCAGGAATCGCTTGCGCCAGCGCCACACGGTGCAACAGCGCGCCGATATCCTGCAAGGCGTTTTCAAACGAGAGGCTGCGTTCGGCCATGCGGTCGGCGACGCCGATCAGCGTGGCGCCATTGGCATCACGCAGCGCTCCAAGAATATCGCGCAGATATTCACGCTCGACGCTACCGAGCATGGCGCGCACGCCTGCCGTTTCAACGCGGCCGCCGCCGTGGGCGATCGCCTGATCAAGCAGCGAGAGACTGTCACGCATGCTGCCGTGGGCGGCGCGCGCCAGCAGGCCCAGCGCCTCGTCCTCGAACTGAATTTTTTCGAGCTCCAGCACCTTGGCAAGCTGACCGCGGATCTGCGGCTGCGGAATCTGCTTCAGATTGAATTGCAGGCAGCGCGACAACACGGTGACCGGAATGCGCTGCGGATCTGTGGTGGCGAGGATAAATTTGACATGCCCCGGCGGTTCTTCAAGTGTTTTCAGCATCGCATTGAATGCATTGCGCGACAGCATGTGCACTTCGTCGATGATATAAACCTTGAAACGTCCGCTAGTCGGCGCATACATGGCGTTTTCGAGCAGTTCGCGCATGTTGTCGACCTGGGTGTTCGAGGCGGCATCAAGTTCGATCAGATCAATGTAGCGTCCGGCGTCAATATCGGTGCACGCACGGCATTTGCCACAGGGTTCGGCAGTGACGCCGGTTTCGCAATTCAGTGCTTTGGCAATAATGCGCGCCAGCGTGGTTTTACCGACACCGCGGGTCCCGGTAAACAGATAAGCATGATGCAGCCGCTGTTGCGTCAGCGCGTTGCTCAAGGCTTTGACGACGTGCTCCTGCCCGACCAGTTCGGCAAACGATTTGGGCCGCCATTTGCGGGCAAGGACTTGGGTCACGATGCAACGGTTTCCGGCTGAACGGTCAAATCGCGCGTTCGCGTTTTTCGCAGCGCAATGAGCGCATCACCCTCATGCACGCCGGATCAGAAATGGTACTGCAGGCGGATCTGGTTGAAATTGATCCCCTGATTCGGTTGCTTGAGACCGCCGTTCGACAGATGCTGGTAGCGATAACCGATGTCGTACTGGCCTTTGTCACCGAAACGAACGCCGGCGCCGACATGATCGCCGAATTGAAAGCTGCTGCCGAACACGCGTTGCGCGCCGACATAGGTTTGCGACAGGAAATGAAAACCGACTGCCAGTTCGGCGTAAGGCGAAATACCGGAAATCGTGTTCTGCTGCAAGCGGAAGGTCGGTGTAAAGCCGATTTCCTCAAGATTGGCGGTCGAATAACCGGCAGTCTGGAACGGGCTTTTGTTGTCCCAATAGCCGAGGCTGACATCCCAGAAACCGCCGATATGCCAACCGCCGAATTCGATCAGCTTCTTTTCCCAATCCCATTGCATGCCCAGACGGTACATTTTCACGCTGGAATTCGAGGAATCGGATTTGCCGTATTCGAAGGAAACGCTATCGACTGCAAAGGCCAGCGGGCTGGCGGCCAGCAGCGCTGCGGCAAACATCAGACGGAACTTGTTCATATGTTCCTCAATTCAGCAGGTAATTGCGATAGCGCGATGATATCGCAAAAGAAATGGGGAGGCGAGCCTTGTCCCCGGCACTTGCAATAAATAGCTGTGGCTGCTTCCTTCCGGATCTGACCAGATTCACTACCTTGCAATGCGGGGGGGCCCGCCATGGTGTTACAAGCAGCATTATGCCCTGTGGCGACGGTCGCGGCGAGGACTTCCAGCGCAGACTGGTGCGGCGGAAGCGCGTGATACAATTTTTTCAAATAATCGGCAGCAAAACCATCCGGAGGAGCAAATGTCGACCCAAACCATCGAATCGGTGTTGAACGAGACGCGTACTTTTGCGCCGGATGCCGCTTTCGTCAAACAGGCCAACATTTCAGGTATGGCTGTTTATAACGCCATGTGCGCCGAGGCCGAGCGTGATTTCACCGGTTTCTGGGCAAAACAGGCGCGTGAGCATGTGCTGTGGCAGAAGCCGTTCGCACAAATACTTGATGAATCGACAGCGCCGTTTTTCAAATGGTTCGCCGACGGCAAACTCAATGCGTCGTACAACTGCCTTGATCGCCATCTAAAGACCCAGCCCGACAAGATCGCGATTGTTTTTGAAGCCGACGACGGCAATCTGACCTGCATCAGCTATGGCGATTTGTACAAACGCGTTTGCGCCATGGCCAACGGCCTGAAAAGCCGCGGCATCAAAAAAGGTGACCGCGTACTGATTTACATGCCGATGTCGATTGAAGCCGTAGTGGCGATGCAGGCCTGCGCGCGCATCGGCGCGATTCATTCGGTGGTGTTCGGCGGCTTCTCGGCCAAAAGCGTGCATGAACGCATCCTTGACGCCGGTGCCGTTGCGGTGCTCACCGCCGACGAACAAATGCGTGGCGGCCGCGCCATCGCGCTGAAGGCAGCCGTAGATGAAGCGCTGACACTGGGCGGCTGCGATTCGATGAAGACGGTAGTCGTTTACAAGCGCACCGGCGGCAAAGTGCAATGGGACGACCAGCGCGACGTCTGGCTGCACGATCTTCTTAAGGGCCAGGCCGAAACCTGCGAGCCAGAATGGGTCGAGGCCGAGCACCCGCTGTTTATTCTCTACACCTCGGGCTCAACCGGCAAACCCAAAGGCGTGCAGCATTCGACGGGGGGTTACCTGCTGCACGCGATTCTGACTATGAAGTGGACCTTCGATTACAAAGACAGCGATGTGTTCTGGTGCACTGCCGACGTCGGCTGGGTCACCGGCCACACCTATGTGTGTTACGGGCCGCTTGCCGTCGGCGCCACCGAAATTATTTTCGAAGGCGTGCCGACCTACCCCGATTCAACACGCTTCTGGCGAATGATTCAGGATCACAAGGTCAGCGTGTTCTACACCGCACCGACAGCGATCCGCTCGCTGATCAAGCTCGGCGCCGATCTGCCGAAACAATTCGATCTCTCGTCGTTGCGCCTGCTCGGCACCGTCGGCGAGCCGATCAATCCGGAAGCCTGGATGTGGTACCACGACACCGTCGGCCAGAAACGCTGCCCGATCGTCGATACCTGGTGGCAGACCGAAACCGGTGGCCACATGATCACGCCACTGCCCGGCGTGGTCAGCACCAAACCCGGTTCATGCACCCTGCCGCTGCCCGGCATCATGGCTGCCATCGTCGATGAAGCCGGTCACGATGTGGAAAAAGGCAAAGGCGGATTTCTCGTCATCAAACGGCCGTGGCCATCAATGATACGCACCATCTGGGGCGACCCTGAACGCTTCAAGAAATCGTATTACCCCGACGATTTTCAAGGCAAATACTATCTTGCCGGCGACGGCGCCAACCGCGACCTCGATGGCTACTTCTGGATCATGGGCCGCATCGACGACGTGCTGAACGTTGCCGGCCATCGTCTGGGCACGATGGAAATCGAATCGGCGCTGGTGGCGAATCCGCTGGTCGCCGAGGCCGCCGTAGTCGGCCGCCCCGACGATCTGACCGGTGAAGCGGTCTGCGCATTTGTCGTACTCAAACAGGCGCGGCCGGAAGGCGAAGAAGCGCGCAAGCTTGTCAAGATGCTGCAGGATTGGGTCGCTAAGGAAATCGGCCCGATCGCGAAGCCAAAAGACATCCGCTTCGGCGACAATCTGCCGAAGACGCGTTCGGGAAAAATCATGCGCCGCCTGCTGCGCTCGATCGCCAAAGGCGAAGAAATAACCCAGGACATATCGACGCTTGAGAACCCAGCCATCCTGCAACAACTGAAGGAAGGCGTGCGTTAGGCCACCAGCGCCGGCCACGTCGGCAACTGCGGTGATCTGATAGAATTCGCCTCCCCGGAGAGGTGGATGAGCGGTTTAAGTCGCACGCCTGGAAAGCGTGTGTACGGTGCAAGCCGTACCGAGGGTTCGAATCCCTCCCTCTCCGCCAACCGTCGCAACGCCCCCTGCGGGGCGTTTCCGTTTCAAACACAGGAAATCGAAATGGCAAAAGCAGTCAGCCGGAAAGCACCGGCCTCGAAACAAGATCCGGTAATGCTGAAGCTGCAGCAAAAAATCGCCGCCTTGCAAGCCGAAAACGCCGAACTCAAAATCGAGCTCGATCAATACATCGAAAAATGGGAAACGCTGGATGGCGACGCCGTCGATGCGCTGATCTACCTGTCGCGTCACAAGACCGCGGTGCCGAAAGAAGTCGCCAAAACCAACGGCGTCAATATTCAAATCGCCGAGCTGTATCTGCGGTTTCTGGCCGAGCATCACTATGCGCGCGCACCAGCGGCAGCCGGCAAGCCCTATACAATTTTGCACAAGGGCATGCGTTATCTTGAAGAGCGCAATCTGCTCGGTTAGAGTCGTTTGACTACCGCGCTCTCGCTGCTTAAAACGGTTTTCGGCTACCCCGCGTTCCGCGGTGCGCAGGCCGAGATCATAGACCATGTCTCCGGCGGCGGCGATGCGCTGGTGCTGATGCCGACCGGCGGCGGCAAATCGCTGTGCTACCAGATCCCTGCGCTGCTGCGCGACGGTTGCGCGGTCGTGGTGTCACCGCTGATCGCGCTGATGCAGGATCAGGTCGGCGCCTTGCGCGAAGCCGGCGTCAATGCCGCAGTACTCAACTCCTCGCTCGATGCGCAGACCGCAGCACAAACCGAGCGCGATTTCGCCGCCGGCAAACTCGATCTCTTGTATGTCGCGCCCGAGCGGCTCGTCACTTCGCGTTTTCTCGATCTGCTCGGCCGGACAAAAGTCGCGCTGTTCGCCATCGACGAAGCGCATTGCGTGTCGCAATGGGGCCACGACTTCCGGCCCGAATATATACAGCTCTCGATATTGCACGAGCAGTTTCCGGACGTGCCGCGGATTGCGCTTACCGCCACCGCCGACGAACAAACACGCGCTGAAATCCTCACCCGCCTGCAGCTCGGCGAAGCGCGCGTCTTCATTTCGAGCTTCGATCGTCCCAACATCCGTTACGCGATTGCCGAAAAACACAATGCGCGCGATCAACTGCTTGCCTTCATCCGTGCCGAACACGCCGGCGAAGCGGGTATCGTCTACTGCCTGTCACGGCGCAAAGTAGATGAAACCGCAGCATGGTTGACTGAACAGGGCATACCCGCACTGCCCTATCACGCCGGCCTCGATCAGCAGACCCGCGCGCGGCATCAGGACCGTTTCGTCAACGACGACGGTGTCGTCATCGTCGCCACCATTGCGTTCGGCATGGGCATCGACAAACCGGATGTGCGCTTCGTCACCCATCTCGATTTGCCGAAAAGCATAGAAGCCTATTATCAGGAAACCGGCCGCGCCGGCCGCGATGGCCTGCCCGCAGATGCGTGGATGGCCTATGGGCTCGGCGACGTCGTGCAGCAGCGCCGCATGATTGACGACTCCGAAGCCAATGAAACCTTCAAACGTGTTTCCTACCGCAAACTCGATGCGCTGGTCGGCCTTGCAGAAGCCGCCGGTTGCCGCCGCGTGCGCCTGCTCGATTACTTCGGCGAACCAAGCACACCCTGCGGCAACTGCGACAACTGTCTGAATCCGCCGCGCGTGTGGGACGGTAGCGAAGCCGCACAGAAAGCGCTGTCCTGTGTTTACCGCACTGACCAGCGCTTCGGCGCCGGGCATTTGATCGACATCCTGCGCGGCAACGAAACCGAGCGCGTGCAGCGCTTTGGTCACAATCAGATCAAGACCTTCAACACCGGCACCGATCTGACCGACAAAAAATGGCGCGCGGTGTTTCGCCAACTGGTTGCGATGGGTTTCCTTGAGGCCGATCAGCACGGCGCGCTCAAACTCGCCGGCGACGCACGCGCGGTACTCAAGGGCGAAACCAGCGTTTCGTTTCGCGAAGAAGCGGAAAAACCACGTAAACGCGAACGCCGCAGCAGCAAGGCCTCGTTTATTGACAGCCTCAACAATCCCGCATCAGGCCCGCTGCTCGACGCCCTGCGCACCTGGCGCGCCGCGACTGCGCGCGAACACAATGTCCCGGCCTATGTGGTATTTCACGACAGCACGCTGGAAGCGATAGCCGCCAATCCGCCGTGCACGCTGGATGACTTGCGCGGGATTTCCGGCATAGGTGCGACGAAGCTGGAACGGTATGGCGAGGCGTTGCTAATGATCGCGAAAGACAGTTGATACTCGAGAGGTGTTAGCCCCCCTTCTTCAAGCGCAGCGAAATCGTTACTGCTTTCTTTCTTTTTTCAAGAGCGCAGACATTTCAGTGCTCTGCGCCTTAACCCCGGCGACTAACCGACCTAATTGGTGATGCAAAGCCGAAAGTGTGTCATAACGCAACGCCACGCGCACCGCGAGCTTGCCAGTCAGTGTCTCCGGTAAATAGCGAGGCACGGCAACGGAAGGTCGCGTAATTCAGCAATACCTGCCTGCTTGACGCCGGTTTTCAGCCCGAGCGACTCGGCGGCAAGCTGCAGCGAGGTTAGATCGTACGGCGGCGGAACCTGTTGAAGAACAAGGTTCGCTGCAAACGGAATACGTTGCAGATGACACACTCCCTGCAGCCCCACAGGAATGTCTCTGTTGCCAGTTGCAACACGGTGCTCGACAACGCGCGCCCCCTTCGCGTTCGAAGCTGTTTTTATTCTTGCTTCACGTATTTACCGACTGAACCGCCAAACATCTGGCGGATGCGTTTGGAATCGCGCAAAATCATCCGTTCATAGACGGCAACAAGTGTTCGGCATTTCTGGCAAGCGCATCGTTCCTTGCATGGAACGGCTGGGAACTTACGGCACCTGAAACCGATGTTGTCATCGTGTTTCAAGACCTCGCCGCCGGCAAGCTCAGCGAGGCGGATTTAAAAGTGTGGTTTGAACGGCATTCGCAGTACGGTTCACCAATGGAAAACGAGTAGACAAACGATGAGCACCACAGCAAAATTTTCAACACTCCCGGAAACCGGCCTCCTCCGCTTCTCCGGCGCCGACGCGCAATCATTTCTGCAAGGCCAGTTGAGCTGCGATGTCGCCGCGCTGAATCCGTTGCAGGCAACCTACGGCAGTTACAACACGCCGAAGGGCCGCATGCTGGCGAGTTTTTTGTTGTGGCGCGCGGGTGTGGATTATTTTATGCAGTTGCCGCGCGCCTTGTGCGAGCCGATCCGCAAGCGGTTGTCGATGTATGTTCTGCGCTCAAAGGTGCAGATGGCCGATGTCAGCGAGGCGTTTGCACTGATGGGTGTTGCGGGCAGCGGCGCGGCGGCGGCCGTACGTGCGGCATCTTTGCAGATTGCCGATGCGCCGCTGAGGATGATGGAAACCAGCGGTGTGCTGTCGTTGCGGCTGGATGCGGAGCGCCTTGAGATCGTTGCGCCGGCTGATCAGGCGCCGCAAATTGAATTGCTGCTCAAAAAAGAGGCAGAGTCCGCGGATGCGGCTGTTTGGGCGCTGGCGACCATCCGCGCCGGCATTCCGGTGATTACCCTGCCCACACAGGAAGAATTCGTGCCGCAGATGGCGAATTTGGACCTGATCGGCGGCATCAGCTTCAGCAAGGGCTGCTATCCGGGGCAAGAAATCGTTGCCCGCATGCATTATCTGGGCAAATTGAAGCAGCGCATGGTGCTAGCGCACGTCGAAACCGGCACGCCGCCGCAGGCCGGCGACAAGCTCTATGCGACTGAAACGGGTGAACAATCGAGCGGTATGGTAGTCAATGCCGCCGCCGCGCCGGGGGGCGGTTTTGACCTTCTGGCGGTGGCTCAGACTTCCACCTTTAGCACCAATGGTTTACACTTAGGGTCCCTCACCGGGCCGGCGTTGCAGATGCTCCCCCTGCCGTACCCTTCCGAGGCGAAGGAACTCCCCAAGACGAAGCCGGACTAAACGCCATGTGCTTGATTCTATTTGCCCATAAAGTTCACCCCGACTACCCGCTGGTGCTGGCGGCGAACCGCGACGAGTCGTACTCGCGGCCGACCCAGGCAGCGTCGTTCTGGCGCGACTATCCGCAGGTTTATGGCGGCCGCGACCTTGATCAAGGCGGTACTTGGCTTGGTATTGCCCGCAGCGGGCGCATCGCGGCGGTGACCAATTTCCGTGACGCCAATGCAGCGAAAACCTCGCAACGCACGCGCGGCGAGCTCGTCAGCAATTTTCTGCGCAGCAGCCAGGGCCCGGCCGAATATGCGAACCGCATCAAGCGCGACGGCCACAACTACAACGGTTTTAATCTACTGCTTGGCGATGTTGATGAGCTGTTTTATGTCTCCAACCGCAGCGGTAGCGTAACGGCTGTCGCACCCGGCGTGCACGGCTTGAGCAACAGCCTGCTCAATACGCAGTGGCCGAAGGTCACGCGCGGTTGCGAGGCTGTTGCCGCACTAATGAGCGCGAAAACGCAGGATCTGATCGACGGTCTTTTCACTGTTCTGACCGACCGCACCACCGCCGCCGACGAAGACTTGCCCGATACCGGCGTCGGCCTGCCGCGCGAACGTTCGTTGTCGCCAGCGTTTATCGCGGCGCCCAGTTACGGCACGCGTTCGTCGTCGGTGGTGCTGGTTAATAATCACGGCCAGGTTGTGTTCGTCGAACGCAGCTTCGGCGAGCGCGGCAAACCCGGCTCTTCCGTGACCGGTCGCTTCTCGCTCGAAAGCGCGCCCGCCTCCGCGGCGGCATAAAGCCATGGTGCCACGCGCGCTGCCCGGCGCGTTTTTTTCGTGTTGCGGATTCACCCCGGCACAAATTCGTTCGCGATAAAGCTATGAGCGGCCCACGCAGCATCATGACCGTCCCCGCTAATCGCGCGGACATGCTGGCGAAGGCGCCAACTTACGGCGCTGACGCGCTGGTTTTCGATCTTGAAGACTCTGTGCCGCTTGCCGATAAACCGAAGGCGCGCGCACTCGCTGCCGAATACATTACCAAACACAAAACAATTACCAGCGTCTACGTGCGCGTCAACGCCATCGAAACCGGCATGACCGGCGACGACATCAACGCGGTCGCCATCGATGGTCTGGTCGGCATCAAGCTGCCGAAGACCGAGTCGCCGGCAATGATCAAATCAGTCGATGCGATGCTCGGCGAGGCTGAGCGCAGAAACGGCCTGCCGGCCGGCAGCATCGGCATCGACGTCGGGCTCGAATCCGCCAAGGGCATCTGGTTCGCCTACGAGATACTTTCCGCCTCGCCGCGCGTGCATTCGGTGATGCTGGGTACCGCGCAGGATGGCGACCTGCAAACCGATCTTGGCTACACCTGGTCGGCCGAAGGCAACGAAATTCTCTATGCGCGTTCGCGCGTGCTGCTTGCGGCGCGCGCCGCCGGCATTGAACACGTGCTCGACGGCGCGTATTCGAACGTGCGCGACCCCGAAGGCCTGCGCATCTGCTGCGACGCCGTGCGCAAACTCGGTTATCGCGGCAAGTCGGTGATACACCCGAATCAGATCGCCACGATTAACCGGATTTTTGCGCCGACTGCACGGGAAATCGATTACTACTATCGTGTGATCGCTGCATTCGATGCCGCAGTGGCGCGCGGCTCCGCGGCAACCACGGTAGACGGCAAGCTGGTCGACTACGCGATGGTCGGCATGGCTAAACGCGTGCTCGCGTGGGCGGACGCTTTGCCGAAGGCGTAACGCCCGCTATTTCGCAGGGCGGGCAACAATCGCCAGCCGCATCGTCCGGTGCGGAATTCCGGCATCAAGATATTCGCCGCTGACGGCGATAAAACCGGATTTTTCGTAAAAGCCCAGCGCGTGCGTCTGCGCGCTGAGTTCAACTTCAGTAAAGCCGCGTTCTCGCGCAGCAGCCAGCAATTCGCGCAGCATTGCCAACCCTACCCCTTTACCACGCGCCTCACGCGACACCGCCATGCGGCCGATTTTTCCATCCGGCAACAGCCGCCCGGTGCCGATTGCTGCACCATCGGCGTTGCGTGCCAGCACATGCAGAGATGCATGATCGCGGCCGTCCCATTCCAGCTCAATTGGAACCCGTTGTTCGTCGATAAAAACAGCCGCTCGCACTGCGCGCAACGCCGCTTCGTCGTGCGGCCACAATGCACGTGCCACGGAAAATTCAAATGGTTTCGACATGTGCGTGAATTATAATGGCCGCTTCATGGCAAAACCGAATTCAGCATGAAAAGCCTGTGGAACGATCAGGAAGCTGCCGGATATAAAAGCGAGCTCGCGCAACGCGTCTACACCTCGCGCCTGCTCGGCCGCGATAAATCGCTTGTACTACACGGCGGCGGCAATACCTCGGTAAAAGCGACAACGCGCAATCTGATCGGCGAGAACGAAGAAATTCTCTACGTCAAAGGCAGCGGCTGGGACCTCGAGTTCATTGAAGAAGCCGGCTTCTCGCCGGTGCGCATGGCACATCTGCTCAAACTTGCGAAGCTCGAAGCATTGAACGACCCGCAAATGGTCAACGAACTGGTGACGAATATGACGCGCGCCTCGGCGCCGGCGCCGTCGGTCGAAACCATTTTGCATGCTCTGCTGCCGCATAAATTCGTCGATCACACGCATGCCGATGCCGTGCTCGCGGTGACCAATACAGCTAATGGGGAAAAACGCATCGCTGAAATCTACGGTGATCAGGTCGTCATCATCCCGTACATCATGCCGGGGTTTGATCTGGCGCGCCTGTGTGCGGAGCTATTCCCCAAACACGCCGGCGCCAACACCATCGGCATGGTACTGCTTAAGCATGGCATTTTCTCTTTCGGCGCGAATGCCCGTGAATCGTATGAACGCATGATTACACTGGTCGATCTGGCCGAACGCTATCTCGACAAGCAACACGCCTGGTCGTTGAAGCATGCAGATGTCAAAACACCCGCAGCATCGATCGCCGAAGTCGCCCTGCTGCGCAGCGAAATATCGCGCGTTGCCGGCTTCCCTATGGTCATGGCGAGCCAGCGTGACGCGCGCACCGCCGCTTTCATTGCGCGCAAAGATATCGCAACAATTTCGCAGCAAGGCCCCGTCACCCCCGACCACGTGATACGCACCAAACGCCTGCCCATGCCGGGTCGTAACGTCGATGTCTATGCCGGCGCTTACCGCGATTATTTCGCGCAGCACAATGCCAAATCAAAAGAACCGAAAGCCATACTCGATGCAGCGCCGCGGCTGGTGCTCGATAAGAGTATCGGCATGTGCACACTCGGCCGCAGTATGAAAGACGCGTATATCGTCGCCGATCTATATATGCATACGATGGATGTGATCGAGCGCGCGACCCTGCTCGGCGGCTTCATCGCCCTGCCGGCGCAGGACATTTTCGACGTCGAATACTGGGACCTTGAACAGGCCAAACTGAAAAAGACCGGCAAACCACTGATGTTTGCCGGTGAAGTGGCGCTGGTGACTGGCGCGGCATCCGGCATCGGCAAAGCCTGCGTTGACTCGTTGCTTGCGCGCGGCGCTGCGGTTGTCGGCCTTGATCTGCATGCCAACATGCACAAGCGGCCGGATTTTCTCGGCGTGCGCTGTGATGTTACATCGGCAACAGATATCACCGCCGCACTGGAAGCCGCAGTGCGTACGTTTGGCGGCCTCGACATGCTGGTATTGAACGCCGGCATCTTCCCCGGCGGCACCGCCATTTCGAAACTTGACGACGCGCAATGGCGCGACGTGATGAAGGTGAATGTCGATGCGAATCTGACTTTGCTGCGCAGTTGCCATCCGCTGCTGAAATTGGCGCCGCGTGGCGGCCGCGTGACCGTCATCGGCTCGAAGAATGTGCCGGCGCCGGGGCATGGCGCCGGCGCCTATTCCGCATCGAAAGCCGCTTTGACGCAGCTTGCGCGCGTGGCTGCACTTGAGTGGGGCACCGACAATATCCGCGTAAACACGCTGCACCCCGACGCGGTGTTCGACACCGGCTTGTGGACTGCAGAAGTGCTTACTGCACGTGCCGCGCATTACGGCCTTAGCGTCGAACAATACAAGCAGCGCAACGTTTTGAAAACCGAAGTCAGCAGCCGCGATGTCGCCGAACTCGCCGCCGAACTGTGCGGCCCGTTGTTCGCCAAAACCACCGGCGCACAAGTACCGGTCGACGGCGGCAACGAGCGGGTGATCTGATGGCCGGCTTCGACACCCTGCGCTGGCGTGACGGCCGGCTTGAAATGCTCGACCAGCGCGCACTTCCGTCGGTTGTTAATTACCTCACATATACATCGGCGGCGGAAGTCGCTGCCGGCATTCGCGATATGGTGGTGCGCGGCGCACCGGCGATCGGCTGCGCCGCGGCTTACGGCGTAGCGCTCGAAGCCCACCGCCTGCGCGCGGCAAACGTGCATGAATTCAAAACCAGCATGGATGCCGCATTCAAAATTCTCGCGGCCAGCCGCCCTACCGCGGTGAATCTGTTCTGGGCGCTTGAACGGATGCGCGAGCATTGGCGCAGCGTTTCATCCTCCACGCAGGCTCAAGTCGCCAATCATCTGATTGCCACTGCACAGGATATTCACAGCGCTGATATCGCCGCCAATCGCAGCATGGGCGGTTTTGGCGCGGCGTTGTTGCGTGATGGCGCGCGCGTGCTGACGCACTGCAATGCGGGTGCCCTTGCCACCACCGGTCACGGCACCGCGCTGGGCGTAATTCGTTCGGCGGTCGAAGCCGGCAAATCGATCAGCGTGTTTGCCGATGAAACACGGCCCTTTCTGCAGGGTGCACGGTTGACCGCGTGGGAACTGATGCAGGACGGCATACCCGTCACCTTGATTGCCGACAATGCTGCGGCGTTTCTGATGAGCCGCGGTGAAATCGACGCCGTAATTGTCGGCGCGGATCGTGTTGCTGCAAACGGCGATGTCGCCAACAAGATCGGCACCTATGGCGTAGCCGTGGTTGCCAATCGCCACGGCATTCCGTTTTATGTCGCCGCACCGATTTCAACAATCGATTCGAGCATCACCAACGGCAAGGAAATTCCGATTGAAGAACGCAGTGAGAATGAGGTAACCGGTTACGGCGCAATACGCTGGGCGCCGGCCGGTGTCGCCGTGCGTAATCCGGTGTTTGACGTAACGCCGGCGGAACTGGTAACGGCGTTGATTACCGAGCGCGGCGTGGTGCACGCGCCTGATACGGCGAAGCTTAAAGCGCACCTCGCCGTTAACTAGCGGCGTTAGATCACCAACCCGCCGCTGACCTCAATCACTGCGCCGTTGATGTAGCTCGCTTCGTCCGAGGCGAGCCAAGCAAAGGTGTTGGCGACTTCTTCCGGTTTGCCGAGACGCCCCATCGGGACTTTTTCTTCCAGCGCGCGCAACACGCGCTCCGGCATCGAGCCGAGAATGCTGGTCGCAATAAAACCCGGACATACCGCGTTGGAGCGTATGCCTTTGCGGCCGAGTTCGCGCGCCCAGGTCTTCATCATGCCGATGACGCCGAATTTGCTCGCCGCGTAATTGGTCTGGCCGAAATTTCCATAGAGACCAACGATCGACGATGCGTTGAGGATCACGCCAGATTGCTGCGCCAGCATGACATCGACCACTGCCTTGGTGCAGTTGAAAACGCCCTTCAGATTGATGCCGATCACGCGGTCGAACTGTTCTTCGCTCATGTTCTTCAGTTGCGCGTCGGCAACGATGCCCGCGTTGTTGACCAGACAGTCGACGCGCCCCCACTGTTTGACGGTCGCCGCAACCATGTCCTGGAGCGACTTCATCTTACACACGTCGGCGACGTAGCCCATGGCCTCGCCACCGGCTTCTTTGCACATCTTGACGGTTTCTTCGATCCATTCCGGACTGAGATCGCACACCACGACCTTGGCCCCCTCGCTTGCAAACTTGACGGAAGTGGCTTGCCCGATGCCGCGTCCGGCGCCGGTGATAATCGCAACCTTGCCCTTTAGTCTCATGCCCTTCCCTCTCGTTGATATTTAAGCGTTTTACATCACGCTGCAACGCACCATTACAGTGATTCTAGTGCACCGCACAATGGATAAGCAACAGTTAAGTAGGGGAATTTCAACAGACCATTTTCAGTCTGTGATTGTGGCAGAATGGCCTGCACGGCAGGCTGCAAGGAGTCCGCGAAAGGCCTGCCTATTCGTGAATCAAAACGTGATCGCCGGTCTTTACGCGCTCGAACAACTCAAGCAAGTCGTTGTTATGCATGCGTATACAACCGATGGACCCGGGTTTGCCGAGCACTACGCTGTCGGGCGTGCCATGGATGTATATGTAGCGTCGCATGGTATCGACGTCACCCAGACGGTTAAAACCGGGCTCACAGCCTGACAACCACAAAATGCGCGTCAGTATCCAGTCGCGGTCGGGATATTGCGCTGCGAGGTCCGCGTTGTAGATTTCACCGGTCGGGCGCCGCCGCACGAACACGCTGTTGACCGGCTGGCCGGCGCCGATCCTGGCGCGGATCAGATGCAGCCCGCGCGGCGTGCAAAAACTGCCGTTGCGTTCACCGGCGCCATTGCGCGCAGCAGATATCGCATAACGACTGACCGGCGCGCCGTCGGCATCCAGCAATTCGGCCGACTGCGCGGCCAGATTGATGTCGATGCGCGCCATCAGCCTGCCACCCGCCGCCGTTCACTGAAAAATGCGCTCAGGCGCGCCCCACACTCTTCCGCCAATACACCGCCGATGACCGCCGCGTGATGATTGAGCGCAGTCGCGAACAGATCGACCACGCTGCCGCAGGCGCCGGTTTTCGGATCCTTAGCGCCGAACACCACACGCTCGACGCGCGCATGAATGATCGCACCCGCGCACATCGCGCAGGGCTCAAGCGTCACGTACAGCGTCGAACCGTTCAGGCGGTAGTTACCGGTCTGCGCCCCCGCATCACGCAAGGCAATCACTTCAGCGTGGGCGGTCGGGTCATGCGCGCTGATCGGTTGATTACTGCCGCGTCCGATGACGACACCGTCTCTGACCACCAGCGCACCAACCGGCACTTCGCCCTGCGCTGCAGCGCTTGCCGCCAGCACCAGTGCTTCACGCATGAATTCGTCGTCACTCATGCAGCTACCGTGCTCATGTGCGCCGACCAGCCGGACGTTGCAATGCCTGCTCATACAGTTCCGGTTTAAAACCAACCAGCAGTTTGCCGCTGTGGTCGAGCACCGGCCGTTTGATCATTGAGGGTTGTGCCAGCATCAAAGCAATTGCGGTTTTTGCATCAGCAGCCTGCTTGTCGCGTTCGGGCAGCTTGCGAAACGTGGTGCCCGCACGGTTCAGCAATATCTCCCAGCCCAACGCTTTGCACCAGTGTTCGAGCTGCTTGCGCTCGATACCGGACGTTTTGTAGTCATGGAAAACGTATTCGATACGGTGACCATCAAGCCAGGCGCGCGCCTTCTTCATGGTGTCGCAATTCTTAATGCCGTAGATTGTAGTTGCCACGGCCGGCCTCGTTCATTCCCACTCGATCATCAACGGCACCGATAAACCGTTGTCACGTATAGAACTTTTTTCGGTGAGTAGCATTTCTACCGTCAGATTTACCGTCATTTGCATCTGATACCCCAAATTAGCATTCAGCATCTATTGGCACGTATCG
>JANYDY010000044.1 GCA_025363435.1 Betaproteobacteria bacterium | reverse complement strand
CGGCCAGCGCATCGAGATGTGTTTGCGCGTCGCGCGCGGAATCAAAACCGAGTCCGCGCAGCAGGGCCAGTGCGGTTGCGTCGTGCAATTCGCGCCGGATGCCGAGGCCGTCCCAGTATTCGTGCGCGATACCCGCCGCAGTGGCGAGACGCGCCAGCGTTTCGTTCATGCGCGGCCCGGCGCCGAGATCAGGACGAGCAGGCCGTGTGCCGGGACAGTCACGGCGGCGCCGGCCTGCGCACCTGCAGCAAGTTCGGCTTGTGCGGTGTCGAGCTCGATTATCCAGCCCGCCGCAGGCGCCGCCGGCAAAACGAATTCAACGTCTTGCGCAGCGGCGTTGAGCAGCACCAGCACTGCGTGTTCCTGCGCGTTATCGCGGCCCAGCCTGAAACCAAAGCAGCGATTAGCGCCGTCGTCCCATTGCGCCTGCGTCATTTCATTGTCGTCGCGCGCAAGCCAGGCGATATCGCGTTCGCCCAGCGACGTCGGCGAACCGTCGAACCAGCAGGTGCGCCGCAGCGCCGGATGCTGCCGTCGTAGCGCCAGCAGTCGCGCCGTGTATGCGCACAACTCGCGATCGACCGTGTCCCAGGCCAGCCATGACAGCGCATTGTCCTGACAATAGGCGTTGTTATTGCCGCGCTGGCCGCGCGCGAACTCATCGCCGGCCACCAGCATGGGCACGCCCTGCGCCAGACACAGCGTCGCCAGCAGGCTGCGCTGGTAGCGCGCGCGCAGCGCCTGCACCGCCGGATCGCTACTCGCGCCTTCGACACCGCAATTGATGCTGCGGTTGTTGTCGTTGCCGTCGGCGTTGTTCTGGCCGTTGGCTTCATTGTGCTTGCGCGTATAGCTGACGAGATCGACCAGCGTGAAGCCGTCATGCGCGGTGACGAAATTGATGCTCGCCTGCGGCGCGCGGCCGCCGTGGCGGAACAGCTCCCTGGAGCCGGCCAGCCTTGATGCGAATTCGCCGCAACTGACACCGCCGCTCAACCAGAAGCCACGCGCGGCGTCTCGAAAGCGGTCGTTCCACTCGCTGAGTCCGGCGGGAAAACCACCGGTTACGCAGGTCGCAATGTCCCACGGTTCGGCGATCAGTTTGACGCCGGCGAGTACCGGGTCCTGACGCAGCGTATCGAGAAATGCGCTGCCCGCATCGAAGCCGCCACCGTCACGCGCCAGTGCAGTGGCCAGATCGAAACGGAAGCCATCGACGTGCATGTCACTGACCCACCAGCGCAAGGAATCCATCAGCAGTTGCAACGCGCGCGGGTGCGCAACGTTCAACGTGTTGCCGCAGCCGGTCACATCATCGTAGCGGCGGCCGTCGCGCAGGCGGTAGTAACTCGCGTTGTCGATACCGCGAAAAGCCAGCGTCGGCCCGAGCTCGTCGGCCTCGGCAGTATGGTTGTAGACGACATCGAGGATGACTTCGATACCCGCCGCATGCAGCGCCTTGACCATGTCGCGGAATTCGCGCATGGGATCGCTGCTGCTCGCATAACGTGCTGCCGGCGCAAAGAAACCGATCGAATTGTAACCCCAGTAATTGACGAGTCCGGCCTGCACCAGCCGGTGTTCGTCGATGAACTCGTGCACCGGCAGCAATTCGACCGCGGTGACGCCGAGTTTTTGCAAATGGCTGATCGAGGCCGCATGCGCGAGCCCGACATAGGTGCCGCGCAATTCTGCGGGCACTGCCGGGTTCAGTTTGCTGTAACCCTTGACGTGGGTTTCGTAAATAACCGTTTCGGCCCACGGCGTACGTGGCGCGCGGTCGCCATCCCAGGCATAGGCAGGATCAACGACGCGGCATTTGAGCATGGCCGCCGCATTGTCACGGCGGTCGTACGACAAATCGCCGTCGGCATGGCCTGGACTGTAGCCGTAATGCTCATCGCACCAGCGGAAAGTACCGGCGAAGGCGCGGGCATAGGGATCAAGCAACAGCTTGTGTGGATTAAAACGCAGGCCGCGCGCCGGCTCGTACGGGCCGATGACGCGATAGCCGTAGATCAGCCCGGGCTGTGCGCCGGCAAGATAACCGTGCCAGACCTGATTCGTGCAGGCGGGCAAGGCGATGCGCGCGACTTCGTGCAGCGCGTCTGCATCGAACACGCAAAGCTCAACGCTTTCGGCATGCGCGGAAAACAGTGCGAAATTGACACCACTGCCATCCCACGTTGCGCCCGGCGGAAAGTGGCAGCCGTGCTGGAGCCGCATTTTGGCAGCGCTGTGGCTATTCATGGCGCGCGCCCCGCGCTCACGCCTGCCACGCAAACATGACGCAGGCCAGCGGCGGCAGCGTGATGCTCAAGGAATGGCTGCGACCGTGGCAAGGCGCGGCCACTGCGTCGATGCCGCCGCCATTACCGAGATCGGAGCCGCCGTACCAGGCCGAGTCGGTATTGATGATCTCGCGATAGTGACCGGGTTGCGGCACGCCAATGCGATAGGCGAGGTGCGGCTGCGGTGTGAAATTGCACACCGCGACGACCAGCGCGTCGTCGTTACGGCCACGGCGCATGAAAGCAATCACACTCTGATCGCGATCGGAAAAATCGATCCATTCAAAACCGCGCGGCTCGCAATCGCACTGGTGCAACGCCGGCATTTCGCGGTAAGCGCGATTGAGATCACCGATCAGGCGCTGCACGCCACGGTGCTGCGCGTCGTTGAGCGCGCCCCAGTCGAGCTGGCCGTCGTGGCTCCATTCGGCCTGTTGCGCAAACTCGCCGCCCATGAACAGCAGCTTTTTGCCCGGATGCGCCCACATGAAGCCGTAGTAGAGCCGCAGGTTGGCGAAACGCTGCCAGCGGTCGCCCGGCATTTTCGACAGCAGCGAACCTTTGCCATGCACCACTTCGTCGTGCGATAGCGGCAGCACGAAATTTTCGTTGAAGGCGTAGATCAAACCGAAGGTCAGTGCATCCTGATGATGGCGGCGGTGCACCGGATCGCGTCGCATATATTCGAGTGTGTCGTGCATCCAGCCCATGTTCCACTTGTAGTGAAAACCCAAGCCGCCGTCGCCGACCGGCCGCGACACCTGCGGCCAAGCGGTCGATTCCTCCGCCATGACAACAGCATCGGTGCAGTTTGCCGAGATCAGCGCATTGGTTTCGCGGATGAACGCCACGGCATCGAGATTTTCACGACCGCCGTAGGCGTTCGGTATCCATTCGCCCTCGCGCCGGCTGTAATCGAGATAAAGCATGGAGGCGACGGCATCAACGCGCAGACCGGCCACGGCATAGCGCTCGAGCCAGAACAGCGCGTTGGCGGCAAGAAAATTGCGCACCTCGTTGCGGCCGAAATTGTAGATCAGCGTATCCCAGTCAGGATGGCGGCCCTGGCGCGGATCGGCATGTTCGAAAAGGCTGCTGCCGTCGAATTGCGCCAGCGCGTGTGCATCGGCCGGAAAATGCCCGGGCACCCAGTCGAGTATCACGCCGATGCCGGCGGCGTGAAAGCGCCGCACCAGCTCGGCGAAATCGGCGGGCGAGCCATGACGTGCGGTCGGTGCATAAAGCGCGGTCGGCTGATAACCCCATGAACCGTCGAATGGATGTTCCATTACCGGCATGAATTCAACGTGGGTGAAGCCGGTTTCCTGCACATAGGCGAGCAACTGCTCGGCGAGTTCCAGCCAGCTCAGCATCTGGCCGTCGGCATGGCGGCGCCACGATCCGGCGTGCACTTCGTAAATGGAAACCGGCCGATCACTGGCGGACGACGGCAGCGCCGGCTGTGTTCTGACCGCGGTATCGAAATCGGTACCGGGCGGCGTACTCAACAACGACGCGGTGGACGGACGCAGCTCGGCGGCAAATGCAAACGGGTCGGCTTTCAACGGCAACAGAACACCGTGGGTGTCGCGGATTTCGTACTTGTAACGGGCGCCGGGCCGCACACCCGGCAAAAAGATTTCCCAGACGCCGCATTCGCGGCGCCGGCGCAGCGGATGGCGCCGGCCGTCCCACTGATTGAAGTCTCCGACGACGGCAACGCGGCTGGCATTCGGCGCCCACACCGCGAAAGCATAACCGGCAACACCCAGCGATTCGCCGGCGTGCGCGCCGAGCTTTTCGTAAACGCGCAGATGTTTGCCTTCGGACAACAGCCAGACGTCGATGTCGCCCAGCACCGGCGGAAAGCGGTACGGGTCTTCGATCTCGACGACTTCCGCGCCCCGTGTCACGCGCAGACGGTAAGCAAACCGCTGGCGGCGACGCGAGATACGACCTTCGAATACGCCGTCGGCGTGGACCGGCGCAAGGTCGGCAACAACGCGCGACGTCGCGGCATCGACCACCGCCACCGCGGATGCACCGGGCAGCACCGCGCGCACCCACAACGCGCCGTCGCATTCGTGCATGCCCAGTACGGCAAACGGGTCATCGTGACGCGCCGTCGCAAGTGCAGCGACATCCGCGTGGGTCAGCATGGCCGGCGATCCGCGTGGCGTTTCACGAATCGAGCGGTTTTACGCCCCAGATATTCTGCGCGTACTCCTGTATTGTGCGGTCGCTCGAAAACGAACCCATCGCCGCGATGTTGCGTATCGCCGTAGAGGTCCACGCATCGCCCGATTCATACAGCGCATCGACGCGCTCCTGCGCCGCGATGTAGGCCGCGTAGTCGGCGAGCAGCAGATAGTGATCGCCGTAATCCAGCAACGCCTGCACGATCGGCCGAAAGCGATCGCGCTGGTCGGGCGAAAACACCCCGTTGTCAATTTGATCGAGCGCCTGCTTCAACTCGGCATTGGCATCATAATAATCGCGCGGCCGGTAACCTTGCACGCGCAGCGCGTTGACCTCGGGGGTGAGCAGACCGAAGATGAAAATATTGTCGGCGCCGACCGCATCGCGAATTTCGATATTGGCGCCGTCTTCGGTGCCTATGGTCAAGGCACCGTTCAGCGCCAGCTTCATGTTGCCGGTGCCCGAGGCTTCGGTGCCGGCGGTCGATATCTGCTCCGACAAATCGGCGGCCGGAATAATCAGGCTCGCCACCGAGACGCCGTAGTTCGGTATGAAAACAACCTTCAACCGGTCGCTGATGCGCGCATCGGCATTGATGGTTTTCGCCACGTCGTTGATCAGCTTGATGATCAGTTTCGCCATCGCGTAGGCGGATGCCGACTTGCCGCCGAAAATCACCGTGCGCGGCTGCCAGTTGCGCTGCGGGTCGGCAAGTATGCGGTTGTAGCGGGTGATCACGTGCAGGACGTTCAGCAACTGGCGCTTGTACTCGTGGATACGCTTGATCTGCACGTCAAACATCGAGTTCACATTGATGCGCACACCGGTGACGCGTTCGACGTACTGCGCGAGCCGTTGTTTGTTGGAAATCTTCGCCGCCTGCAGTGCAGCGATAAATTCCTGATTCCCGGCCAGCGGGTGCAGCTGCTCAAGCAACTCCAGCTTCGTGCGCCAGTGCTCGCCGACGTGGCGGTCGATCAGGCCGGACAAGGCGGGATTCGCCAGCGCCAGCCAGCGCCGCGGCGTCACGCCGTTGGTGCAATTGACGAAACGGCCGGGAAAGATTTTGCCGAAATCGTTGAACACAAAGTCCTGCAGCAATTGCGAATGCAGTTTGGAAACGCCGTTGACCTTGTGGCTCGCCACCACCGACAGATGCGCCATGCGCACGCGCCGGCCGTGGTTCTCGTCGATGATAGAGACGCGACGCAACAGCTCTTCGTCGCCCGGGAATTTTTGCCGCACCTGGTCGAGAAACATTTCGTTGATGTCGTAGATGATCTTGAGGTGGCGCGGCAACACGCGTTCGAGCATGCCGACCGGCCAGGTCTCGAGCGCTTCCGGCATCAGCGTGTGGTTGGTGTAGGAAAAAATCCGCGTGCACAAGCGCCACGCCAGTGTCCATGGAATCTGGTGCATGTCGACCAGCAGGCGCATCAATTCCGGGACGGCGATCGCCGGATGCGTGTCGTTGAGATGGATCGCCACCTTTTCGACGAGTTCGTGCACGCCCTTGTGCACCTTGAAATAACGCCGCAGCAGATCCTGCAGCGAGGCGCTGACGAAAAAATACTCCTGGCGCAGGCGCAGTTCGCGGCCGGTTTCGGTGCTGTCGTCGGGGTACAACACGCGCGAAACATTTTCAGAATGGTTCTTGCGTTCGATCGCCGCGGTGTAATTGCCCTGATTGAATTGCGACAGGTTGATCGCTTCAGTGGCCGTCGCCGACCACAACCGCAGCGTGTTGACCATCGGCGTGTCGCAACCCGGCACGATGGTGTCGTAGGCCATGGCGAGCACGTCATCGCTGTCGACCCAGAACGCGTGTTTGTCGCGGTATTCGACGCGGCCGCCGAACTGCACCGTGTACTTGACCTCGGGCCGTACGAATTCCCAGGGATTGCCGGCAACCAGCCAGTGATCGGGCAACTCGACCTGATTACCGTCGACAAAACGCTGCGCAAACATGCCGTATTCATAGCGTATGCCGTAGCCAAAACCGGGCAGGCCCAGCGTCGCCATCGAATCGAGAAAACACGCCGCAAGCCGGCCAAGGCCGCCGTTGCCGAGCGCCGGGTCCGGCTCCAGTGCGTCGAGTTCGTCGAGATCGACACCCAGTTCGCGCAGCGCCTCGCTGCACTCATCGTGCAGGCCGAGTGCGATCAGCGCATTCGACAACGCGCGGCCCGGCAGAAACTCCATCGACAGGTAATAAATGCGCTTGGCGTCCTGGCGATAAGAGCGCCGCGTGGTTTCCATCCAGCGCTCGATCAGAAGGTCGCGCACCGCCGTTGACACGGCGAACAGCCAGTCGCGTTTCGACGCCGCAAACTCATCCTTGCCGACGGTATAAACGAGGTGGCGCGCAATCGACTCGCGTAACGACGCAATGCCGGTTTCGCGTGGTTCGACGTTGGCGCTACGCAGTGTGTTTGCTTTGGTATTCATCAACGGGCCTTAAAAAACCAGCGATCATTGTAACGTTCTGCGTCAGCCGCTATCCGTCTGCAGCAGGCGCAGTCTGCACACACCGCCGCAGCGGCAAAACAACCGGTATTTTGATGCAATGATCGTGCCACTTGGGGCGAATAACGGCGGATCCGCGCGGCGCGCGCCGCCGTTTCAGGCCTGCGGCCGCAACTCGCGATAAAGCGCCAGATAACGGCGCGCCGACGCCGCCCAGCCGAAATCCTCGTGCATTGCCGCCACGCGCATGCGCGCCCATTTGGCCGGCGCCTGCCAGGCCGCGAACGCGCGCTCAACCGCGCCGAGCAGGCCGGCCGCGCTGGCGTCGTCGAAAATAAAGCCGGTTGCGCTGCCGTCGGCAGACTTGGCGGCATCGCGCACGGTATCGGCAAGGCCGCCGACCCGGCGCACCAGCGGCAAACTGCCATAGGCCAGCGCGTAGAGCTGGGTCAGCCCGCAGGGTTCAAAGCGCGAGGGCACCAGAACCACGTCGCTGCCGGCAATAATGCGGTGCGCCAGCGCTTCGTCATAGCCGATTTGCACGCTGACTGCACCACTATGGGTCACGGC
>JANYDY010000020.1 GCA_025363435.1 Betaproteobacteria bacterium | reverse complement strand
CGGTTTGTACGGCAGATTTTTGTAGAGGCTCGGATTGATGGTGAGGCTGCCGGTGATGCCGGTGAGCAGCGTATAGCCGTCGGGCGGTGCGTGCGCGACGAGTTCGGTGCCGACGATGCCGTTGGCGCCGGCGCGGTTGTCCACCACCATCTGCTGGCCGAGACCTTCGCCGAGTTTCTGCGCGATCATGCGCGCGACGATGTCGGCGCCGCCGCCCGGCGGCTGCGGCACGATCAGGCGCACCGGCTTGGTTGGATAGTTCTGCGCGAGCGTCGAAACCGGCGCACACAACAGCAGCAGGGCGAGCTGCGGAAATCGAACGGCCATTCCGTTGTATCCTCCGAAAATCATGCAACGCATTTTATTCATCACGCTCGCGCTCGCCGGCACATGTGCGCACGCGGCGCCGGCAGACAATTATCCGCGCAAGTCGATACGCGTGCTGGTCGGCATTCCGCCCGGCGGCGGCATCGACACTGTTGCGCGCGCGGTCGGGCAGACGCTGTCCGAGCGCTGGGGGCAGAGCGTGATCGTCGATAATCGGACCGGCGCCGGCGGCGCGATCGCGATGGAAGTCGCCGCCCAGGCTGCGCCCGACGGCTATACGCTGCTCGGCGGCAGCGTCGGCACGGTGGCGACCGCGACGCTCTTGAAGAAAGTGCCGTTCGACACGCGCCGCGTCTATGCGCCGGTGGTGCAGATGTATACGCAACCGTATGTGCTGGCGGCCGAGCCGTCGCTGCCGGTGAAATCGGTGCGCGAATTGATTGCCTACGCCAAGGCGAAGCCCAACACGCTCAATTACGCCTCGACCGGCATCGGCTCGGCGTCGCATCTCGGCATGGAGTTTTTCAAATCGATGGCGGGCATCGAACTGGTACATGTGCCGTACCGCGGGCTCGGGCCGGCAATGGTCGATGTCATCAGCGGGCAGATCCAGCTCGTGTTTGGTGCCGCGATCATCGTCACGCCCAACGTGCGAACGGGTCGTTTGCGCGCGCTGGCGACCGGCGGCGCGAAGCGTTCGCTTGCCTATCCGGAGATTCCGACCGTCGCCGAATCGGGGCTGCCCGGCTTCGAATGGAGCAATTCGTATGCACTGTTCGCGCCGGTTGCGGTGGCGGACGACATCGTTATAAAGCTCAACCGCGAGGTCGGCGCGATTGCTTTATTGCCCGAGGTGCAGAAAAAACTTGCCGGCGACGGCGTCGAGCCGGCGTCGCCGAATACGCCGGCGGAATTCCGCGCGATTTTCGCGCGGGAATTTACGCGGCTGGAGAAATTTTTCAGGACGTCGGGGATAAAACCGTGAGAAGGTTTTTTTCCTCCTTCTTGAAGGGGAGGGAAGTTCATTTTGTAGCCCGGAAGAAGCGCAGCGTATTCCGGGAGGCCCAACCCCGGATTACATTTCATTCCATCCGGGCTACGAATTCTTCAGGTGTTCAACAGCAGCTTCGGAAAATCCTCGGCGGCCTTGACTGCTTTGTTCGCTTCCTCCGGCGATAGCGCTTCGCCCGGTTTGTATTGCGGGAACACGTAGATCTTCAGATCGGCGACGCCGAGGCCCCTGGCCTGCGCGCGTGCGGCTTTCTCGAAATGGTTGTAGACAAACAGCACTGCCGGGCGGCCGGCTTTGGAAACGTTGATGGCGTCGCGCACGGCGGCAGAGGTGCAGGAGCCTCAGGCCCCTAGACCGACAAGCACATAGTCGGTTTCTCCGATCAGTGCGTCGACTTCGCCTTTCGGTGCCGGCGCCCAGGTGTTCTCTTTATAAACGCGGTGCATCGACGTCGGTTTGAAGCGGCGCTGGACTTCTTCTTCAAGCGCTTTCCAGAAGGCGAGGCCCGATGCGTGCTGATTAAAAATGAAACCGGCTTTGCGCCCGTTCAGTGTTTCGAGCACGTTCTCCACGGTGCGCTGCGTGCTTGCAATCACGCCGGTCGGGTCGAGCAGTTGGATGGTCATGGGATTACCTTCGTGCGGTGAATGTTTAAAACGTCTCCCGCACCCTTGATCCCTCTCCCGGCAGGAGAGGGAAGAAAAGCATCGAGCGTAAATGCATGCGGGCGCAAAAACCCTTCTCCTGCCAGGAGAAGGGTGGGGATGAGAAAAAGTTTTTGTGCAAGGTGACGACGCATTTTTATCACGCAGACGGAAATTCAACGCGGCGGCTCAGCGGTTTGGCGCGGCGCGCGCCCCAGCCCGGGCACAGCGACGAGAAAGCACTGCCCGAGCCCCAGCCGCCGGCCACCGTAATCAAAAGGCGTTCGATGCCGCGGATGAAGGGTACGCGCGCTTCGTCGTTGCTGGCGTCGGCGAAATGGCGCCAGTGCGCCGGATGCGATTCGGCAATCGAGTGGCGGTGTTTTACTTCGCGCACCGGCCGCGTGGCGAGGCGCACCAATTCGTTTTTGACATCGAGCTTGCTGTAACCGGCGTCGTGCAGATTTTTCACAGCCATCGGTGCAAGCACCAGCACCATGTCGCCGCCGCTGATCTGCGGGCTGCCGAGCGTGGCGATGGCGTCAGCGAGCACGTACAAGACGTCCTCAGCGGGGCCGTAACCGGCACCGTTGCCGATCAGCCGCGGGCCTTCGACTGCGGCGATGGTGACGATGGTGTCGTCGGCGGAAAAACCGCGCTCGACCTGCAGCGGTTGCCACAGATTGGTGTCGGCATCTTCGGCAATGCAAAAGCTGTGGTAACCGGGATGACCCTGCGTGGTCTTGCACGGTTCGCTCGGAAAACCGCCGCCGATGTTCCACAGAATGAGGCGGATCGCGCGGCCTATCGTCGCGCTGGCGCGGCAGCCGTGGCCGAACGCGCATTCTTTGGTATTGAAACCCAGGCGCTTCACTGCGGGGCCGCTGACGATGGTCAGCGGCGCGCAGCCATGCGTGGTGGTCTGCACGCCGTTCAGATTGAAGTTTTCATCGACCATGGCTTCGAGCGCGGCGATCACGATCGGCACGACTTCGGGTTTGCAGCCGGCCATCACGCAATTGATCGCAATGGTTTCGATGGTGGCAATGCCGTCGCGCGGCTGGACGATGCCGATGACTTCCTGCGGATCGCGCTTGAGATAATTGATAATGCGTTCGACCGCGCCACGCGTCGGCGGAATGACCGGCAGGCCGTCGGTCCATTTGTTTTCGTAACAGAACTCGACCGCGGCTTCGAGATCAGCGGTTTCGAATATTTTTGCAGCAAGTTGCATTGCAACACCTCCTCATGCTCGTTCGATGTTATATCGCGATCACAGCGGCGACAAGAACGTCATTCTTCGCGTATTCCCAGATCGCGTATCAGCTTGCCCCACTTCACCGACTCGCGGCGTATGGTTGCCGCATATTCTTCCGGTGTGCTGCCGATACCTTCAACGCCGGCCTCGAAAAATCGCTTCTTCAGTTCCGGATTGGCGAGTGCGCGCGCGACTTCGCGCTGCACGCGGTTGATGATGTCCGGCGGCGTTTGCGCCGGCGCGAGGATGCCGAAGATCGCCACCGATTCGTAACCGGGCAGGCCTGAAGCAGCAACGGTCGGCAGGCCGGGTGTGAGCTCCGACGGTTTGGCGCTGGTGACTGCAAGTGCGCGCAAACGCCCCGACTTCAGGTGTGGTGCGATTGAACCCGCCGATGGAAACATCAGCTGCACCTGGCCGGCGATCAGTGCGCTCAATGCCGGGCCGACGCCGCGGTACGGCACGCGCACAATGTCGACGCCGGCCATAGCCTTGAAAAGTTCTGCGGTGAGATGCGCCGACGAGCCGGTATTGGCGCCGGCATCGCTCAAGGCGCCGGGTTTGGCTTTCGCCAGCGCGATTAATTCACGCGCCGATTTCACCGGCAACGAAGGATGTACGACGAGCACATTCGGCGTGGTCACCGCCAGCGTCACCGGTGTGAGGTCTTTCGTTGCGTCGAACGGTACGCGTTCGCGCAGATACGGCAGCAGCCAGATCGCGGGGCCGTAAAACAAAAACGCGTAACCGTCGGGCGGTGACTTTACGATCGCTTCGCCGGCGATCACACCGCCGGCGCCGCCGCGGTTTTCGATCACCACTTGCTGTCCCATGTTCGACGACATTTCGCGCGCGATCATGCGCGCAACAAAGTCGACGCCGCCGCCGGCTTCGGGCGCGAGCATGCGGATCGGTTTGTTCGGGTAGCTCTGCGCCATCGCCATTCCGGCACACAGTGTGCACAAGGCGATGAGTGCTTTACTCCTCACGGATGTTTGCCTCTTTAATCAGTTTGCCCCATTTCGCCATTTCGGACTTCAGCAGCGCGGCGAGTTCATCCGGTGTGCTGCCGACGGTTTCGACGCCGGCGTTGAAGTAGCGCGCTTTCGTTTCGGCTTCGTCGAGCGTGCGTACGATGCCGCGATTGAGGCGTGCAATGACGGCAGCGGGTGTTTTTGCCGGCGCAAAGATGCCGAATGGCGATGTCGATTCGTAGCCGGGCAAGCCGGATTCCGCGACGGTCGGCAGGCCCGGTACCAGTGCCGAGGGTTTTGCTGTCGTCACCGCCAGCGCGCGCAGGCGCCCCGCTTTGACGTGCTGCATCACCGAACCGGCGCTCGGAAACATCAACTGTACCTGCGCTGCGATCAGCGCGTTGAGCGCGGGGCCGCTGCCTTTGTACGGAATGCGCACGATATCAACGCCGCCCATGCGCTTGAAGAGTTCGGCGGCAAGATGTTGAGTCGATCCGGTTGAGCCCGCTGAATAATTCAAGGCGCCGGGCTTGACTCTGGCCAGCGCCAGCAATTCGCTTATCGATTGCGCTGCTACGGCCGGATGCACGACGACGATGTTGGGCGTGCTGACGATGATGCTGATCGGCGCGAAATCGCGCACCGGATCGTACGGCGATTGCGCGCGCAGGAAGGGCGACAGCCATAGCGGGCTGCCGAGCAGCATGATCGTGTAACCATCGGCCTGCGCGTGCGCGGCGATTTCGGCGGCAATCAGGCCGCGGTTGTCGATCACCACGCGTTGGCCGAGAAACACGCTCATACCGGCCGCGACAAGGCGCGCGACGAAGTCGCTGCCGCCGCCCGCTTCGGAAGTGAGCATGCGGATCGGTTTGTCGGGATAGGCGGCGGGTGCGTGTGCGCTTAACATCAGGAGCGCGGCCGCGATAATTAATCTAGTCATCGCGGATGCCCGTATCCTTGATGAGTTTGCCGAGCGTCATCATTTCGGCTTTGATCGCCGCGCCGAATGCCTCGGGTGTGCTGGCGACGACTTCAGATCCTGCATTGAACAGCCGTTCTTTCACCTCGGCTTGGTGCAGAACCTTCACCATCTCGCGATTGAGCAGTTCGATGATCGGCGGTGGCGTGCGCGCTGGCGCCAGCACGCCGAAAATCGCTACCGAGGCATAACCCGGCACGCCGGACTCAGCGATTGTGGGCAGGCCCGGTGCGAGCGCGGATGGTTTGGCGCTGGTGACGGCGAGCGAACGCAAACGACCCGACTGCACGTGCGGCGCAACAGCGAGTGCCGCGCCGAACATCAATTGCACCTGGCCGCCGACCAGATCGTTGAGCGCCGGCGCGCCGCCTTTGTACGGGATACGCGTCATGTTCACTCCCGCCATCGATTTGAACAGTTCGGCGGCGAGATGATTTGAGGTGCCGGCGTTGCCGGTGGCGTAGTTGAGCTCGCCCGGCTTTGCTTTGGCCAGCGCAATGACGTCGCGCACCGATTTCGCCGGCACCGACGTATGCACGACGAGAATATTCGGTGTGCTTAGAGCAAGTGTGAGCGGCGTAAAATCTCTAACCGGATCGTAGGGCACGCGAGCGCGCATGAACGGCAGCAGCCACAAGGCGCTGCCGTTCAGATGCAGAGTGTAGCCGTCGGGTGCTGCACGCGCGGCGATTTCCGCGGCGATGACGCCGCCTTCGCGTCCGTCGACGACCATCTGCTGGCCGAGTATCGGCGACATGCCGTTCGCAATCAGGCGCGCGGCGAAGTTGCTGCTGCCGGCGATGCCGGAGACGACGAGGCGGATCGGGCGGTTCGGGTACGGCAGTTCCGCAGCCTGTGCGACAGCAAGACCTGAGAGAAAAACTGCAGCAGCGAAGTTTCTCATCTTCAACGCTTCACAAATTCCGAACCCGGCCCCAGATACTGGCGGATCAATTTGACTGTTTCGCGCGTCAGCCGCGTCACCGGCCGCTGCGTTGACACCGCAACTTTGAGCGAACGCTTGAGTTTCGGCATGACGATTTCGTTCAATTGCAGCGTCTTCGCGAAGCTGCTGCGCTTGAGCGAGAAGTCCGGAAGTATCGTGTAACCGTGGCCGAGCTGCACTAGTTCGAGGATGAACGACGCGCCATCGACTTCAAGCACCACATTCAATTGCACGCCGGCCTTGGCCGCTTCGGTTTCGACCAGCGTGCGTATGCTGTGTGGATGGCCGGGCAGGATCAGCGGAACTTTGGCGAGGTCGCGAAATTGCACCGGCCGGCCTTTAGTGATGCGTGACTTCGCCGCAAGAGAAAACAACGACAACTCGTGACTCATCAGCGGCGTGATTTCCAGCAGCGGCGAGACCGGTGGATCATAGAGTATGGCGATGTCGATGCGGCCGGTCAGCAGCCACTCAGTGATGAAGCGGCTTTTGCCTTCGATGATTTCGAGCGAGGCCTTCGGGAAACGCTGACGGAACGTGGTGATGATGCCGGCGGTCATCGCCTTGCCGGTGACGGCGGGGGTGGCGATGACGACCTTGCCGAGCGGCGACTCCTTGATTGCGTTCAGCGCATGGCGCGCTCGCCCGACCTGTTCGATGATGCCGCGCGCGTGCTCGAGCAGCAGCGCGCCTTCTTCTGTGAGCAGGATGCCGCGGCCGTTGCGGCTGAACAGCGTTTGCCCGAGTTCGACTTCGAGTTTGCGGATCTGTTTGGACAGCGCCGGTTGCGCCGCGGCGAGCACAATCGAAGCTTTGGTGAAGCTGCCAAGCTCGGCGACGTGCACGAAGGTTTCAAGCTGGCGCAGATCCATGATTCCATACATGCCGGATTGGAATAACAGCTAGTGTATCAGCATCCCCCCGGCAGGGGCGCCATTGGCTATCATGCGCTTATGGGGCAAACCGGCGCGGGCATAGTGTGCGGCATGTGTTGCGTTGCGGCGTTGATGCCAGCGATGTCCGTGCAGGCACAGTCATTTCCGGTGCGGCCGGTGCATGTCGTGACGTCCGAACCCGGCGGCGGCAACGATTTCGCCGCGCGTGTGATCGCGCAGGGGCTCACAGGCGCGCTCGGTCAGCCGGTGGTGGTGGACAACCGCGGCGGCGCCAGCGGCGCGATTGCCGGCGAGACGGTGGCGAAGGCGCCGCCCGACGGACATATGCTGTTGCTCTACGGCAGCAATATCTGGCTGCTGCCGTTTTTGCGCGAGCGCGTGCCGTACGACCCGGTCAAGGATTTCGCGCCGGTAACGCTGGCGGTGCGCGCACCGAATATTCTGGTGGTGCATCCGTCGCTGCCGGTGAAGTCGGCGCGCGAATTGATTGTTTTGGCGCGGGCGCGGCCCGGCGCGCTTAATTACGGTACCGGCGCGGTCGGTTCATCGAGCCAGATCGCAACCGAATTGTTCAAGGCGATGGCAAAAATCGATATCGCGCAAATTTCCTACAAAGGCAACGGCATCGCCCTGAACGCCTTGATCGCCGGCGAAGTGCAACTCGCGTTTGCGACGCCGGGTTCGGTCGTCGCGCACATCAAGTCGAGGCGCTTGCGTGCGCTGGCAGTGACGAGTACGCAGCCATCGCCGCTGCTGCCGGGTTTGCCGACGGTGGCGTCGGCCGGTTTGCCCGGTTATGAAGCGATGTCCATTGTCGGCGTGTTCGTGCCGGCGAAAACGCCGGACGCGGTGATCGCGCGGCTGAATCAGGAAATCGTGCGTGTGCTGGGTCGCGCCGAAGTAAAAGAACGGTTCGTCAGCACCGGCGTCGAGACCGTTGGCAGTACGCCGGAGGAATTCGGCGCTACCGTAAAATCCGAAATGGCCCGGTTGGGCAAAGTGATCCGCGACGCCGGTATCCGCGGCTGATGTCGCACCGAATTTTTTGATGGAGTGTTAATCATGGCAACTGCAGCACAGACTCTGGCGCAATTCGCCGCCAATTTGAAATTCGACGATATTCCGCAGGACGTGATTGCGCGCGGGCGCGATTGCATTATCGATACCATCGCCGCCGCCAGCTATGGCGCGCAGTTTCCGTGGAGCCGGACGGTCATTGACTACGCGCAGCGTTACGGTAGCGGCGGCAACTGCTCGATCATGGGCGTGCCGGGCATCAAGGTGCATGCGCCGTATGCGGCGCTCGCCAACGGCACGCAGTCGCATGCTTATGAGCAGGACAGCGTGCGCGACCCGGGCGCCGGTTCGCATCCCGGCGCGACCGTGCTGCCGGCCCTGCTTGCCGCGTGTGAAGAAACCGGCGCCGATGGCAAGAAAGTTCTGACAGCTTATGTTGCTGCAGTCGAGGTCATGTTCCGCATCGCGGTGGCTACGCACCACAGCCCCGAGCACGTCGGTTTTCATTCGCCGGGCATCACCGGTCCGTACGGTGGTGCGATTGCGGCCGGGCTCATTTATGGCTTGAACGCCGGACAGCTTACGCACGCGCTGGGCATTGCCGGGTCGCTGTCGTCGGGTCTGCTGGCGTTCACGAAATCGAAGGATGGCGGCATGGTCAAACGCCTGCATCTCGGCCGCGCGTCGGAAGCCGCGATACTCGCGGCGCGTCTCGCCGCCAGCGGCTACACCGGGCCGGAATCCATACTCGAAGGCAAATTCGGTTTTCTCGATGCCTACGGCATTGCTGAAGACTGCGACGCCGCCGAGTTGACCAAGGGCCTCGGCACTGTATGGGAAGTGCGGCGCATCTGTCTCAAGCGTTACGCCGCGCATATCAATTCACACACACCGATGCAGGCATTGCGCGAATTGATGGCCGAGCACAAGTTCGCTGCCGCCGATGTGGCGCATCTGGTGGTCGAGGGTAGCGAGCGTTTAATGACGCATCATAATATTCCTGAACCGTCGGACATCATGAAGGCGCAGTACAGCGTGCCTTATTGCGTGGCGGTGGCTTTGCATCGCGATCCCGACGATCCGCGCTCGTTCGACGAATCTGCAGTAAGCGACCCGGCGATTCGCGCAACGGCCAAAGCGCTTGAACTGCGCAAACGCGCCGGCGAAGGTTCGGTGCGTAGTTCGACCGTGACCGCGACCTTGAAAGACGGCCGCAAGTTGTCCAAGCGCCTTGATGTCTATAAAGGCATGCCGGCCGATCCGTTGAGCCGCGACGAGTTGAAACGCAAATTCATGCTGCTGACCGGCGGCGCCAATGATGCCGCATCGGCGGCGCGATTCGAGCGGCTGGAAAAAATGAGTGAGCAGAAATCTTTTTCGGTTGCGTAATTGACACAAGTAACGCGCGCAACCACTGATGATTCGATACGGAGAGAACCATGACTGAGCAAACTTTCAACTATGATGTGCTGATCGTCGGTGCCGGCAATGCGGCGTGTTCGGCGGCGCACGCGGCGATCGACAAAAAAGCAACGGTCGGCATTCTGGAGAAGGCCTCCAAAGGCAACCGCGGCGGCAACAGCGCGCTGACCGGCCACATGCGTTTCGTCTTCAACGGTTTCGACGACGTGCGCCCGCTGGTGAAGAACATGCCGGATGCCGATCTGCACGAATTGCTCGAACGCATGCCGCATCGCACCGAAGCCGAGCACTGGGACGAAATCATGCACGTCACCAACAACCAGAGCGATCAGGAAATGCTGCAGGTACATGTCACCGAATCGCGCAACACCGTGCATTGGCTCGCCAGCAAAGGTCATGACTGGGTGCCCGCCGGCGGTTTCAAGATGCCCTCGGACAACATTCTGCTGATGAACGGCGGCGGTTACGGTTTGCAGCAGCGCAATTTCACGCTGCTCGAAAAAGCCGGCGCAACATTTCACTACGAAACCTCGGCAGTCGATCTGGTGCAGGATCAGAAGGGCCGCGTCATCGGCGTCAAAACGCTGACGCCGCAGGGCTTCGCCACCTTCTACGCCAAAGCCATCGTGCTGGCCTGCGGCAGTTTCGAATCGAATCCGGAAATGCGCGCGCGCTACCTCGGCGCCGGCTGGGACATGGTGCGTTTGCGCGGCGTGCCGTTCAATACCGGCGAAGGATTGCAGATGGCGATGAACATTGGCGCCATGCCGCACGGCAGCTGGAGTACCTGTCACGCTTCGCCGCAGGACATCAATCTCGCGCCGTATAAAATTCCGATTGGCTATTCGACCAAGGCCTCCAAGGCGCGTTATATGTATCCGTACTCGCTGATGGTTAATAGCAATGGCGAGCGTTTTATCGACGAAGCCTATGATTTGCGCGGCCGCACCTACGCCGCGATGGGCCGCGCGATCCTGACGCAACCCGGCGGCATCGCTTTCCAGATCCTCGATGCGAAGGCGCGCAAGATGGACATCTATCCGATGAATTACGACGATGCCACGACCGAGAAGGCCGATACGCTGGAGAAGTTGGCTGCCGCGCTCGATATCAACGCGCCGAATCTGGTGCGCACGGTGCGCGAATTCAACGCGGCAATCCAGCCCGGCACCTTCAATGCGGACCGCCACAAGCTCGACGGCAAACACACTGCGGGCCTCGCCATCAACAAGAGCAATTATTCGCTGAGCATCGAGGAAGGTCCGTTCGAAGGCTTCCCCGTGCGCTGCGGCATGACGTTTTGCTATGGCGGACTGAAGATCGATCCGAAGAACGGCCAGGTGCAGCATGTCGCCGGCCGGCCGATTCCCGGTTTATACGCGGCCGGTGAAATGGCCGGCGGTCTGTGGGTCGGCAACTACGCCTCCGGTTCCGGCATGATGGCCGGTGCGACCTTCGGCCGGGTTGCCGGCACGGGTGCCGCCATTGCCGCAATCGGTTCCTGACCGGATGGTTTGTCCAATACTGTTCGCGATCGGCTTCGGCATACTGCTGGTGTCCGAGTTCACCGGCGTGGCGGCGCTGCGCATCGTTGCCGTCAGCGTGTTGCTGGCCGGCGCGATCGGCGGCGGCATACGCGCTGGCCTCGCTGCCGAGCCGCCGGCGCTGTTTGCGGCGCTGGCTGCGCGCATCAGTGAGAAAATCGCCCGCAAGCTGGCGGGCGTAATCGTCGTCGTGCTCTTGCTGCCGGTGACGCTGACGCTCGTGCTCGCGGTCACCGGCGCAGCGCTGCGCCCCGAAGATGCGCCGTTTTCCGCGGCCTTGCTGACGTTTGGTGCGTTGATCGCGCTGGCTTTTCTTGCAGTGCTCGCCGCCGCGCTGGCGATTGCGCTGCGCGCTTTGCGCGCCGGCGTGGAAAAAACCGCATGATTCCGTCGCGCGAAATTCTATTCAACATCGATCCGTACAGCGCGGTCGCGATCTACCTTTTGATGACGCTGCCGGTGACTCTGCTTGCCTACGGCCTGGCGCGGCGCGTGCGGCGCTGGCGCATGGGGCAGCCGGAAAACCGTTTTGAACGCTGGAGCGAGCGCATCTGGTACACCTTGCGCATGACCGTGATGCACGGCCGCATCGTGCGCAAACGCAATCTGTACGGCGGCATCATGCATGCCTGTCTGTTCGGCGGCTTCATCACGCTGCTCGCCGGCACGACGATCGTAATGATCGAAACCGACATCGCGGTGCCGGTGTTCGGCGTGAGTTTATTGCAGGGCGGTTTTTACCTCGGTTTCAAGCTAGCGCTGAATGCGGCGGGGCTGTTTTTGCTCATCGGCATCGCAATGGCGCTCTACCGGCGACTGGTGTTGCAGCCGGCGACGCAGGAATCGAGCGCCGACGATATTCTGATACTGGCCTGGCTCGCCATATTGACCGTGCAGGGTTATGCCTTGCAGGCGCTGCGTCTTGCGCTGACGCATGACCCGTGGGCGCCGTGGTCCTTCGTTTCATATCCGGCGGCGCTGGCCTTGCGCAACATCGCGCCCGAAGTGCTATCGAATATGCATCAACTGACCTGGTGGTCGCATGCAATCGTCGCCT
>JANYDY010000015.1 GCA_025363435.1 Betaproteobacteria bacterium | reverse complement strand
TGGTTTGTTTGCTGCGTTGCACGCGCATCAGGCCAATCCCAAGTTGTCGATCACGGTGGCGGTAAAAGGCCTGCTCGGCAAATGCGGTTGTACGCGCATGGTGCAGGGCGGTTACAACGTCGCGCTCGCCGAAGCCGATTCAGTCGAACGCCACTTCATGGACACCATCGAAGGCGGCAAATGGCTGCCCGATCAGGACCTGGCATGGAAACTGGTTACCGGCGCTGTACGCTGCATACACGAACTCGAAAACGAGCTTGGCTGCTTCTTCGACCGCAATCCCGACGGCACCGTGCACCAGAAGGCGTTTGCAGGTCAGACGTTCGACCGCACCGTGCACAAAGGCGATCTGACCGGCATCGAGATCATTAACCGGCTCGCTGAACAGGTATGGGCGCGCGGCATCGACCGTCTCGAAGAGCATCGCGCGGTCGAGTTGATCAAAAACAAAAACGGCGATGCCATTGCCGGCGTGCTGATGATAGACATGCGCAGAGGTGAATTTGTTTTCGTGCAGGCGCAGGCGGTGCTGCTCGCCACCGGCGGCGGCCCGACCATGTACAAGTTTCATACGCCGTCGGGCGACAAAACCTGCGATGGCATGGCGATGGCGTTGCGCGCGGGGCTCACGTTACGTGATATGGAGATGGTGCAGTTTCATCCGACCGGACTGATTGCCGGCGCGCACACGCGTATCACCGGCACCATTATCGAGGAAGGTCTGCGCGGCGCCGGCGGCCATTTGCTCAACGGTGCTGGCGAACGCTTCATGCACAAGTACGATCCGCGCAACGAGCGCGCCACCCGCGATATCGTCAGCCGCGGCATGTATGCCGAAATGCGCGAAGGCCGCGTTGGTCCGAGCGGCGGCCTTTACATCACCATGCGCCATCTCGATCCGGTGATGGTGAAAAAGGAATTCAAGGGCATGGTCGAGCGCTGCGCCGACTGCGGTTTCGATCTGGTGTCGGGCCTGGTCGACGTGGTGCCGACTGCGCACTACATGATGGGTGGCGTTGTCTTCAAAGGCGATTGCAGCAGCGAACTGGCGGGTCTCTTCGTCGCCGGCGAGGACACCGGCGGCGTGCATGGCGCGAACCGTCTCGGCGGCAATGGTGTCGCCAACTCAACCGTGTTCGGCAGCATTGCCGGCGATGAAATGCCGGGTTGGGTTAAAGGGCATGGCGCGTTTCACGAGCCGGATGCGGCGGCGATCGAAGAAGCCGCTGCGTGCTGCACGGCGCCGTTCGCGCGACCGGCCGGCGATCTCAACGCGGTGCGCGAGGAACTTTATAACCTGATGTGGGACGACGTCGGTATCGTGCGCGATGCCGCCAGTCTCGCGCGTGCCGAAGGCAAGCTTGACGAGCTCGCCGCGCGCATCGACAGCATCGGTGTCGACGGCGGGAATCGCGCTTTCAACATGACCTGGCACGACTGGCTCAACCTGAAAAATCTGGTCGTCGTCAGTCAATCGATACGCGCTGCGGCAATCGCGCGCGAAGATTCGCGCGGCGCGCATTTCCGCAGTGACTTTCCCGATGCCCGCGACATCGATAATTCGCATTACACATGCGTGCGCTGGCACGACCGCCGTTTCGAAATCACCACCAAACCGGTGGCGTTCACCCGTGTCAAACCCGGGCAATCGCTGCTCGACAAGGAGCCCGTCGCATGAAGAATTTCTATTTAATCGCCACTGCCGCTTGCACCTGCATATCTCCATTTGCCGCCGCGCAGGAATATCCGCTAAAGACCATCAGGATGGTGGTGCCGTTTCCACCCGGCGGCGGCAGCGACACCATCGCGCGCGTGCTGGCGCAGCGGCTGGCCGCAACAATGGGGCAGACCATCGTCTCCGACAATCGCGCCGGCGCCAGCGGCAACATCGCCGCCGACATCGTCGCCAAAGCGCCGGGCGACGGCTATACGCTGCTGTTCGGCAATTCTTCGCTGTCGATCAGTCCGGCCGCCTACGCCAAACTTTCATACGACCCGATTAAGGACCTGACGCCGATATCGATGGTGTCGTCGTACCCGTTTGTGCTGGTTTCGCACCCGTCGCTGCCGGTGAAGAATGTGCGCGAGTTGATTGCGCTGGCCAAGTCCAAGCCCGACGCGCTGACCTATTCGTCGGCCGGCGCCGGCACCCTGTCGCATTTTTCAATGGAGCTGCTGCGCCTGCTCGCCGGCGTCAAGGTCATCCATTTGCCGTATAAAG
Organism: Betaproteobacteria bacterium; assembly: GCA_025363435.1. Lineage (GTDB taxonomy): Bacteria > Pseudomonadota > Gammaproteobacteria > Burkholderiales > SG8-41 > PALSA-1004. The sequence continues at coordinate 6,331 of JANYDY010000015.1, read as the reverse complement.
GCGCCGCCCCCGCTGGTATCGCGGTGATGTCGGGCGAGGCGCATATGTCGTTTCTGGTGATGCCGGTGGCGCAGGCGCAGATTCGCGTCAACCGTTTGCGCGGCCTCGGTGTTGCCGCCAAATCGCGCGCCGCCGTGATACCGCAGGTGCCGACCATGGAAGAAGCCGGTGTCAAAGGCCACATCGCTTTGCAATGGAACGGTTTGTTCGCGCCGTCCGCTACACCGCGCGCGATTATCGATCGCTTGCACCGCGAAACAGTCGCCGCATTGGCAACCGCCGACGTCAAGCAGCGTTTCGCCGACGAAGGCGCCGATCCGGTCGGCAGCAGCCCGGCCGAGTTCGCCGCATTTTTCCGCACCGAAGCCGACAAGTGGGGCGACGTGGCGCGGCGCTCGGGCACGAGGCTGGACTGACAGACCGTCGAGGTGCGCGGCCGATGACGTCGGCATTGGCCTGGCGGCTTCGGCAGAAAACCTCTTGACGCAGAGCAAGTCTGGGTGTTGACTACGGTCGTATGAAATTCATTCTGATCGGGAAGAAATCTTCCACCGCAGCGATCGCGTTTGCGCTGTGCGCGCTCGCTGCCGGTCCGGCGGCGGCGCAAGGCCAGCCGCAGCGAGGCGGGCAGGGCCAGGTGATACAGGCGCCTGTGGATGCGAAGGTGCTGGCACAAGTCCGCATACCGGTGAGCCACGCCAACATCCACAGCGGACCGAGCACTGGCAACGAAGTGCTGGTGCTCGCGGCCAAGGGCACGGTCATGCCCATGGTCGGACGCCGTGGTGAATGGCTTCTGGTGCAACTCGCTCCAGAAATGCGCAAGACCGGCATTCTGATGCGCTGGTACAACAATGAGACCAGCGGCTGGGTGCACGACTCCATGGTCGAGTTCCTCACGCCCGAACCGAAACCCGGCGCGAACTAACTAGCTCGACAGGCGCCCGCCTGCCCCGGCCATTCGCGCTACTTGCGCGTCCGCACAGGATTTACGATCGCCATCGGCCCGATGATCCTGTTCGGATCGGCGTTGGGCTTCGGTTTGAACATCTGCGAGCGGCTGTTAGCCACCTCGGTCACGTACAGGTTGCGCTCGGAGTCGACGTGAATCTGGTGCACGCCGTCGAACTGGCCGGGCAGCGCGCCAAAGCTGCCAATGTCGAGAATGTAGTGCCCTTCGAGGTCGTACTTGACGAGCCGGCCGGTGGTCCAGTCCGCCACCCAGATGTGATCGTCGTTGGTCACGGTGTGGGCGAGCACAGATGAGTTGTAGCCGGTCGGCCACATCGTCAGGAACTTGCCATCCTCGTCGAACACCTGCATCCGGTGGTGTTCGCGGTCGGCCACGAAGAGCCGCCGGTCGCGGCTGATGCCGATGCTGTGCACCGACCAGAACTCGTAGGCCTTGGGATTGGCGGGATCCTTGGGCGTTTGTCCCCAGTCCTTGATGAACTTGCCGTTCGCATCGAACTTGGCCACGCGCACGCCGGCATAACCGTCGGCGACGAAGAACGTGCCGTCGGGCAGCCAGGCGATGTCGGTCGGCCGGTTGAAGTTGTTCGGCCCGCGCCCCGGCACGCCGCGTTCGCCCATCGTCTTGAGAAGCTTGCCGTCGTTGCTGAAAATGTTGATGACGTGCATGTCGTCATCGACGATCCAGATGTGCTTTTTGGGGTCGTACGGATTCATCAGAATCTTGTGCGGCCCGCGGCTCATCTCGCCAAGCCCGCTGCCGCGCGGCGGTGCCAGCAGGGTGTCGTGCTGCAGCCACTCCTCGATCGTCTTGCCGTTGCGATCGACCGCGAACAACAGGTGGTGACGCCGTTGCTTGTACGGGTAGGGTTTGCCGGAATAGTCGCGCCGGCCGGTATTCGTCCGGCGCGGGTTGAGCAGGCAGGCGCAGCTCCACGGCTCGGCGCCCGGCGGCAGTTCGATTTCGCCGCGCTGCTGGACCCAGACCTTGTCCGGGCTCTCGGCCCACACGCCGGCCCCTGATCCCCAGGTCCAGCCGGCATGCGAGAGATCGGTGTCGGGCAGCGGCAGGGGCCAGGGTACGACGGCTTCGTAGTCGCCCATATCGACTTTTCGTGCCGTCTGCTGGCCTTGCGCCGCGGTGCCGATCACAAGGTCGCCGACGAGCGAAAGCGAAAACAGCAAAAGGGAAGCGGCGGCGACGAACAGAGTTTTTGTGCGCATTTTTACGGGCCTCCTGCGATGGCGGAATGCTGCGCCTGCAACCGCCGGCTGTCAAACGGGGCCGCTTGCCAGTGTCATGAACAATTCATGCGAGTGTCTCGTGTCCGAACGACCCACCGCCGGAAGAAGTTTCGGCAACTGCAATATAATTGATTGCATTCCGCGCTTTTGCCAGATTTTTAAATTTGAAACCATCCCTGTCTGAACTGACTGTGTTCGTCGCGCGTGCGCTTGAGAACGCCGGAGCGTCGGCCGCGATGGCCGCAGCGACTGCGCGTGCACTGGTCGCCGCCGAAGCGGCGGGACAGGGCGGCCACGGCCTTTCGCGCGTAGCGATGTACGCCGATCATGTGAAGAGCGGCCGCGCCGACGGCAAGGCGGAACCGCGCATCGCGCGTGAAAAAAACGCCGCGTGCCTGATCGACGCGCAGGGCGGCCTTGCTTACCTTGCGATGGAACTCGCGGTGCGCGAAGCGCGGCGTCGCGCGCAGGAAAACGGCGTTGCGTTCTGCGGCGTCGCCAACAGTCATCATTGCGGCGCGATGGATTACCACCTCGCGCCGCTCGCAGAAGCAGGCATGGTTGCGCTGGGGTTCACCAATTCGCCGGCCGCGATCAACGCCTGGGGCGGCAAGCGTCCGCTGTTCGGCACCAATCCGGTTGCTGCGGCGTTTCCACGCAAAAATGCGGCGCCGCTGGTGATCGATCTCTCGCTGACCGAGGTTGCGCGCGGCAAGATCATGCTCGCGGCGAAAGAGGGCAAGCCAATCCCGCCGGGCTGGGCGCTCGACGCCGAGGGCAAACCGACCACCGATGCCAAGGCCGCGCTGACCGGCAGCATGGCGGCGATCGGCGGCGTCAAAGGCGTGATGCTCGCGCTGATGGTTGAATTGATCTGCGTTGCCTTGACCGGTGCGCGCTTCGGTTTCGAGAACGACTCGTTCTTTGAGCCCGGCAAGCCGGCTTCTATCGGCCACGCCATACTTGCCATCGATCCCGCAGCACTCGGTGGCGCAGACGTTTATTACGAGCGTATCGAAACGCTGATCGCGGCAATGCTTGAAGATGAAGGCGTCAGGTTACCCGGCGAACGGCGCGGTACGCTGGTCGCTGCAGCGCGAACCGGCGACATCGCTGTGCCGGATGCGATGCTGCGCCAGCTGCGCGAACTGGCGGGTGAACCTATTTAAGCGTGGTCCAGACGTGCTTCTTGTCGAGCGCGTATTTCTTGACCGCTTTTTCGTCGAAGTTGAAACCAAGGCCCGGCGTTTGCGGCAGCAGCAGATCGCCGTTCTTGTATTTCAACTGCGTGTCGATCAGTTTGCGGAAATTCAGCACCTGGTCGTCGATAAAGAACTCGACGTAACGCGCGTTCGGTGTCGCTGCAACCAGATGCACGTGCAGGTCGTGAAACCAGTGCGGGCACATGGTCACGCCGTAACTCGCCGCGGTGGCGGCAATGCGTTTCCATTCGGTGATGCCACCGCAGACCACTGCGTCGGTCTGCAGAATTTCTGCGCCGCCCTTGTCGAGCAGTTCTTTATGGTACCAGCGGCCGCAGGCGATTTCGCCGGTCGCGATCGTCGTGCGCGTCAACATCGCCATGCGCGCGTGCAAATCGATTTCGTCCGGACCGAACGGTTCTTCCATCCAGTACGGATCGTACTTGTCGTAGCGATCCATGTAACGCATCGCCGTCGGCAAATCACTCCACGCGTTGTTGGCGTCGAGCATGATGTGAATCTCGGGACCGACCGCTTCGCGCACTGCGTGGATGCGTGCTTCCTCTTCTTTCGGCGAAAGGCGACCGACTTTCATCTTGACCGCCTTGAAACCTTCTTTAACGTAGTAGGCCATTTCCTGGCCGAGTTTCTTCGGCGTTTTGCCGTCAAGGTAGTAGCCGCCGCTGGCGTAGGCCGGCACGCGGTCTTTGGCGCTGCTGCCCATATATTGATACAGCGGCAATTTCGCGCTGCGGGCGTTCAAGTCCCATAACGCAGTGTCGAGTATCGAGATCGCGCGCATGACGGCGCCGGCGCGGCCCTGCAAAATCGATTCCGAATACATGTCCTGCCACAGGCCTTCAACTCTGAGCGAATCCTGACCGATCAGTTTTTTCGCTAGCAGTTCTTCGATCGCAACCTTGGCGATATTGCCGCCGGCCGAACCGACGTAACAGAAGCCGATACCTTCAATGCCGGCAGTCGAGCGCACTTTGACCAGGCAGTAATCGCGCGCGCTGACGGTGCGCGTGGCGAAGGAGGTAACGTTGTCGAGTGCGACGCGCGCAACGCAGACGGAGACGGACTGGATTTTCGGCATGACGGTTTCTGTGAACAGTTAGGCGCGCGGCGGCAGGCCGCGCAGAGAGCGAATTCTAATACGTTCGCGCGATTCAGCCGAGCCTTGCCGCGACATTTTTTGCAAATTCCTGCGTGCCCAGCGTGCCGCCGAGGTCGCGCGTGCGCGACGCCGGGTCCTTGATGGCGACGTCGATTGTGGCGTCTATCTTCTGCGCGGCCAGCGCAAAGGCCGGATTATTGTGGCGCCGCGCCAGCCACTCCAGCAGCATAGCCGCCGAAAGAATCAGCGACGTCGGGTTGGCGATGTTTTGGCCCGCGATGTCGGGCGCCGAGCCATGCTGCGCCTGCGCCACGCACAGCTCGTCGCCGGCCATCACCGAACCGGCCAGCCCCAGGCTGCCGGAGATTTCCGAGGCTTCATCCGACAGGATGTCGCCGAACATATTGGTGGTGACGATGACATCGAATTTCGACGGGTCGCGCACCAGCAGGGCTGCCATCGCGTCGACGATTTTTTCGTCGAGCGCAACCTCGGGGAAATCCCTGGCGACCTTGCGCACTTCGCGCAGAAACAGCGCGTCGGAAATGCGCAACACATTGGCCTTGTGCACGGCGGTGACTTTTTTGCGGCGGGTCATCGCGCTTTCGAAGGCGCGGCGCGCAATGCGCTCGCAGCATTTGGCGGTGACGCGGCGCATCGCTATTGCCATGTCTTCGGTCGGCATGAATTCGCCGATGCCCATGAACATATTGCGGTCGGAATAAAAACCTTCAGTGCATTCGCGGAAGATCACCAGATCAACCGGCTTGCCGGTGAGACCGACGCCGAGCCGTGAGCGCGCCGGACGGATGTTGGCGTAGAGATCGAGTTTGACGCGCATTTCGCCCGACGGATTGATGCCGCCCTCCGCGCGATCGGGATAATCGAGATGCGAGACCGGCCCCAGCAGCACGCCGGCGCAGGCGCGTGCCGCGTCCATCACACGCGGCGGTAGCGTCGTGCCTTCCTTCTTCAGCGTGACGAGGCCGATTTCATCGTGCTGCCATTCGAGGCCGAGTTTATACAGCGTGTTGGCGCGGTCGAGTACGGTCAGCGTTGCTGCTGAAATTTCCGGGCCGATGCCATCACCCGCGAGGACGAGAATTTTCATACGGAACTCCTGGTGCTGTTTACCGGTGCGCGGTTTAAAGAGGGGCGCATATTATCATGGCGACACAGGTATCATTCGGCGGTTGCCACGGAGGAAGCTTATGAAAGATCGACACTGTTTGCTGCTGTGTTTCATGGCCCGGATTTTTGCGCCGGTGCTGATGGTTTCGATTTGTTCTGCCACGGTCTATGCGCAAACCTATCCGGCGAAACCGGTCAGACTGATCGTGCCGTTTCCACCCGGCGGCGGTGTTGATGCCACCGGCCGTGTGTTGGCGCAAAAACTGACCGAGGCGTGGCGGCAGCAGGTGGTGGTCGACAACCGCACCGGCGCCGGCACCACCATCGGCAACGAAATTGCAGCGCATTCCGCGCCTGACGGATACACGCTGCTGCTGAATAACAACGCGCTGGCGATCGGCGCCGGCCTTTATCCGAATCTCAAATACGACACCGGCAAGGACCTGCTGGCGATCATGGAAGTGTTGCGCAGCCCGTTCGTGCTGGTAGTGCCGGCCACCTCGAGCGTGAAGACAACGAAGGATCTGATCGCGCTGGCGAAGGCGAAGCCCGGCGAATTGGCTCTTGCCAATACCGGCATCGGCTCGGGGCCGCATCTCGCCGGCGTACTTTTCGGCATCATGACCGGCAGCAAACTCAACCACATTCCCTATAAAGGCGG
>JANYDY010000013.1 GCA_025363435.1 Betaproteobacteria bacterium | reverse complement strand
TCGCAGGTCAGAATCGCCATGTCTTCGGTGCCGAAGGCGCGGTATTCGTCCCAATACTGGTTGGTCATTACGCAATGCACGCGCTGCGGCATGCCGAACACGCTGTAGACGTAATCGACGGCGTGGCTGCCGTGATTCATCAGTTCGCCGCCGCCGTTGATGCGCGCCGGCGTCGGATAGCTGACATAAGCCATGAGGTCGCTGTCCGGGTACTGGCGCACCCAGTGATGATTGAAGGAGGCGACCTTCGCGTATTCGCCGCTCTTCACCGCTTGAGCAAGTTTTGCCAGCGCGGCCTGGAAGCGCAACGGATAGGTGAGCATGATCTTGACGCCGGATTTTTCAGCGGCCTCCGCGATCTCGCGCGCTTCGCGCACGCTGCGGCCGATCGGCTTGTCGACCAGCACATGTTTGCCGCAGGCGATTGCTTTCAGAATCAGCGGCCGTTTCAGATAAAAATCGGTGGCGATTGAAACGAAATCGACCTGCGGATCTTCGAGCACCGCGTCGTAGTCGGCGACGCATTTCACCTTGAAGCGCTGTTCGAGCGGGCGCGCTTTTTCCGCATGATGTTCGGCGGCGGCGACGATTTCGCAGTCGCTGCGCGCCTCGAAAATCAGCCCGAGCAGCATCTGGTGCGCGCGATTGCCGATGAGGCCAACGCGATACATGGTCAGGCCCGGTCTTGCGGTAGTGAATACGATGAGAGGCGCACGCAATCTACTCGGTAGGGATGCCGACGTCCTTGATCAACTTCGCCATGCGCCCGACTTCACTGCGCACCAATTGGTCGAAGTCTTCGGGTGTGCCCGGTCGCGGCGTCGCGCCCAGTGTCAGCAGGCGCTCTTTCACGTCCGGCAGCGCGAGTATGCGGCCGACTTCCTTCGCCAGCTTGTCCTTCACCGGCTTCGGCGTGCCTGCAGGCGCCAGCAGGCCGTACCAGACGCTGAAGTCGAAGCCGGGCATGCCGGCTTCACTCATGGTTGGCACGTCGGGCAAGGCGGGAGAACGGTTTTTCGTGCTCACCGCAAGCGCGGTGAGGCGGTCGGCTTTGATTAGCGTCACTGCCGACGACACCGAAGAAAACACGAACTGCACATTGCCGGCGATCATGCTGGTCAGCGCTTCCGGCATGGTTTTGTACGGCACATGGACGGGCTTGATGGCGGTGGCCTGATTGAACAGCTCCGCGTTGATGTAGGCGCCGCTGCTGATGCCGGCCGAGGCGAAGTTGACCTGACCGGGCCGCGTTTTGGCGTAATCGATCAGCTCGCGCATGGTTTTTATTTTCAGCGCCGGTGACACCACCAGCACATTGGGCGCATCGGACACCGGCGTGACGCCGGCGAAATCCTTCAGCGTGTCGTATGGCAGCTTCTTGTAGTACGAGGCGGCGAAGGCGTGACCGAGCGCGACGATGATAAGCGTATGGCCGTCGGGCGCAGCGCGCGCAAGTATTTCCGCGGCGATGATGCCGCCGGCGCCGGTGCGGTTGTCAACCACCACACCCTGGCCCCAGTTGTCGGACATTTTCTGGCCGATCACGCGCGCCACCACATCGGTGCCGCCGCCGACGCCGAAGCCGCACAGGATGCGGATCGGCCGGCTCGGGAAATTTTCCTGCGCGGCGGCGTTGCCGCACGCGAGTATTGCGCATGCGGCGGCAATGCCGATAAGAGGTTTGCGCATGCTCATTGGCCCTTGATGTTGGCAGCCTTGATCAGCTTGCCCCACTTGTCGATATCGCGCTTGATCAGCGCGACGAATTCATCGGATGTGTTGCTGTTCGGTTTGAGGCCGAGATCGAGCATCACTTTCGAAACACCGGCATCGCCGATCGCGCGCACCATTTCGCGGTTGAGGCGGTCGAGCACTTCTTTGGGCAAACGCGCCGGCGCCATGATGCCGTAGAACTGGGTTGATTCGTAGCCCGGCACGCCGGCTTCTTCCACTGTCGGAATGTCGGGCACTGCCGACGAGCGTTTGGAATAAGTGACCGCGAGCGCACGCAGCTTGCCGGCACGCACCGGCGGAATGACGCTCGGCACGTTGCCGAACATCAGCAGCGTTTGCCCGGAGATCAGATCATCGGCGGCGAGACCGCTGGTCTTGTATGGCACGTGCACCCATTTGACGCCGGTCATGAACTGAAACAGCTCGCCGGAAAAATGAATCATCGTGCCGACGCCCGACGACGCATAAGTAAGCTGGTCCGGCCGCGGCTTCGAGAATGCGATCAGCTCTTTTACCGATTTCGCCGGGAAGGTCGGATGCACGACCAGCATATAGCCCGAGAGTGCGGCGAGGCTGACCGGCGTGAAATCGCGGATCGGATCGTACGACAGCTTGGCGAGGTTGGGCATCACTGCGTGCGTGCCGGAACTGCCGAGCAGCAGTGTGTAACCGTCGGCGGGCGCCTTGGCGACGATCTCGGTGCCGGTCACGCCGCTGTTGCCGCCGATCGCTTCGATGACGACCGGCTGGCCGAGTTGAGTCGTCAGCGTTTGCGCGATGACGCGCGCGACGTCGCCGGTGCCGCCGCCGGGCGGGAAGGGCGCGACCAGTCTGATCGGCTTGTTCGGATAGGTTTGCGCGATGGCGCTGGCGGTTGCGCAGAGCAGGACAATGCCCGCCGCGTTCAAGCGGTTTGAATGTTCCATGACGTCAGCTTCCTCCAAAGACGGCTGCGACTGATGGTTTGCGTCATCCGGAATCAGGGATGCGCGAGCATTTTTGTTGATTATATCGCCTTGCCGTACAGATCTGATTGCAGTTACTGCGACTGCCGTTGCCGGCCGGCGGCGGCTTATTTTGACGCCGGCTTGGCTGCTTCGATGCGAATTTGCTTGAGGCGATCGGCGGCACCCGGCAGCTCGGCGGTGCCGGCCGGAAATTTATTGACGCTCAACATGAGTGCGATGAGATCGGCGTATTCCTGCGCGGAGAGCGATTTCGGCTCGGTGGCGGGCATGGTGTTGCGCGTTTTTTCGAACAGGTCGCCGACGCTGTAGCTGGTCCAGTTGGCCAGAAAATCCGCGCCGGTCAGCGGCGGCGCTTCGCCGGCGGTCAAATTCTGGCCGTGGCAGAACTCGCATTTGGTTGCGTAAATCGCGGCAGCGCGTTTGATTTGCGCGGCGTTGTAGATGCCGTCCCACACCGAGCGCGGTTCGGCTGCTTGTGCGGCCGGTAAAGTGCAGATCAACAGCAGCGCGCTGAACGGCAGGTAGCGTTTCATTGCTTATTCCACCTTGATGCCGGCGTCTTTGATGACCTTGCCCCAGCGCGGAATTTCGCTGCGGATCATTGCGGCGAATTGCTCGGGCGTGCCGGACATGGTTTCAACACTGGCGCTTTGCATTTTCTCCATTGTGTCGGGCGTCGCCGCGCTTTTTACCCATGCGGCATTAAGCCGCTGCACGATTTCGCGCGGTGTGCCGGCGGGCGCGAGCAGGCCGTACCAGGTGATTACTTCGGAGTTTTCGACGCCGGCTTCCCTGATCGTCGGCACCAGCGGCAGTGCGGCGAGACGTGTGCCGCGCATCACGGCAAGCGTTTTCACGCGGCCGGCCTGAATGTGCGGCATGGCCGAAGTCGGACCGAGCACGACGAGATCAACCTCGTTGCCTATCATCGCGATCAGTGCCTGACTCGCACCCTTGTAGTAGATGTGAACGAGGTTGAGCCCGGTCAGATTGAGAAACAACGCGGTGGCGAGATGCGTCGAAGTGCCCACACCGCTGCTGCCGAAGTTGAGCTTGCCTTGATTGGCGCGCCCGTAGTCGACGAATTCTTTCAGCGTGTTGACCGGCAGTCCGGCGCGGATGGTGAGCAGATTGGGAATTTCCGCGAGCAGCGATATCGGTGCGAGATCCTTCACCGGATCGTAGCCGAGCTTTTTGTAAAGGCTGGGGCTGATGGTCAGCGAGGGCGGGGCGATCACCAGCGTGTAACCGTCGGGCTGCGCTTTCGAGACGAGCTCGATGCCGATGTTACCGGCGGCGCCCGGACGGTTTTCGATTACGACTGGCTGGCCGAGACCTTCGGCGAGTTTCAGTCCGACCACGCGGCCGACAAAATCGGCGCCGCCGCCGGCGGCCGGAAACGGGATGATCAAACGCAGCGGCTTGCTCGGATAGGGCTGTGCGGCCAGCGGTGCGCAGGCGGCGGCGCAGACCGCCGCAGCAAACAATGCATTGAATAATTTCATGGCGTCAGCCGGCAATTATTTTCTCGCGGTGTAGGTTTTTCTGTAACCGTTGCGCGCGTTGGTAATCGTAAATTTGCCGTCGCGCGCAATCGACGCCTTGATCACATTGCCTTTGCATTCGGCGGTTTCTTCGAAATTGGCGATCATGTCTTCGGCCGTATTGTGTGCGGGGTCCTTGTCGAGCAGCGCGAGATGGCCCTGCCAGATGCCTTCGATGCCGGGAATCGCCGCCATGCGCAGATAAGAATTTTTTTCATACGGCGCGGCGGGTTTTGCCATGTTGACGATAGGCTGTATGCGTTTGTCGACCTGGCCGAGGCCTTTTTTCGGGCCGTTGTTGACGACGATGACCTGCGGCAGGATGGCGTTGAGAAACGCCGGCGCGCCGGCGCCGTCGAGCCCGCCGTGGCGGCTTGATTGATAGAGCGTGATTTTGCCGACCTTGTTGAGCGGGCAGACGAGTTGCAGTTCGGTGCGCCAGTCGAGGTCGAGCAGATTGAGGAATTTGAAATTGCCGTAGCTCAAAAACACGCCGACCATGCGCGAGTTTTCAAAAGCGGCGGGCGACATGTCGGCGGCGTTGTCGCACAGTGGATTGGTTTTGCCGCCGTTGACCGGTTTCCCGATCATCTGTTCGTTGGCGGCGACCACGCGCACGTCCACACCTTTCAGCGGAATGCGGTCGCCGGGTTTGACGATGGTGCGTTTGCCGGCGGACGCAGTAGTAAAACTGTCGTACCACTCGCGGTTGACCAGTTCGACTTTGTCGTTGGGCCCGTAGTAGCGGCCGACCGGAATCATTTTTGCCAGTGCGGCAATGCCGCCGGCGTGATCGCGGTGATAGTGGCTGAGCACAAGGTGATCGATCTTTGTCAGCCCGGCTTCGCGCGCCGCAGTGTTGACGCGTGCGGCATCGCGGTCGTTGTCGGGATAACCGGTGTCGATCAGCATCGATTCACCGCTGGGTGTGATGATCAGCGTGGCGGCGCCGCCTTCGGTGTCGATCCATATGATTTCAAGATCGCGCGCTTGCGCGGCGTTGGCGAAGGCGAATACGGCGGCGGCGAGTAAAATAAATGCGTGTTTCATGATCGGGTCTCCTCCCGTGATCGTGCTGTCGTGTGATCCCGGCTTGCTTGTTTTGATTTCCCGGAATTGAGTTGCGATTGTAATCGTGCGGCGGGCCGCCGTGGCCTATTCCACTTTTATATTGGCATCGCGAAACATTTTCTGCATTTTCTGAAATTCTGTTTTTAGAAGGGCATCGTATTCGTTGCTGGCGAGTGGCGCGGGTGTCAGGCCCTGACGCGTCAGGCTGTCCTTTACCGCCGGCAATGCTGCGGCGCGCGCGACTTCGCTGCTCAGGCGTTCGATTACGGTTTTTGGCGTTGCTGCCGGCACGGTGATGCCCTGATTGCCGGCGAGCTCGAAGCCGGGCATGCCGGATTCAGCGAGCGTAGGTGTTTCTTTATAGCGTTCGACGCGCTGGCGCGAGGATACGGCGAGCGCGCGCAATTTACCGGCACCGAGTTGCGGTATCAGCGCCGGCACGTAGGCGATCAGAATGTCGGCGTGGCCGCCGATTACCGCGATCATCGCCGGCGCTTCGCCCTGATAGGGCACATCGATCATGTTGATCTTTGTCGTGAGTTTTAGCATTTCACCGATCAGGTGCGCGCCCGAGCCGGCCAGGTTGGCGGCGTACGAGAGCTGGCCCGGGCGCGTGCGCGCCAGCGCGATCAGGTCTTTCACATTCTTCACCGGCAGCGACGGATGCGCGGCGAGCATCCACGGGCTGCTTTCGATGCGCGCCACTGCGGCGAAATCTTTTTGCGCATCGAAGGGCAGATTCGCGCGAAGCGCCGAATTCGCCGTGAACGAAAAACCGGTGAGCAACAGCGTATAGCCGTCGGCAGGCGCGCGCGCCACGAGTTCAGTGGCGATCACCGTGCCGCCGCCGGGACGGTTATCGACGACGACGTTTTGCCCGAGTGCCGCGCCCAGCGGTTGCGCCAGTGTGCGCGCGACAATGTCAGCGGTGCCGCCCGCCGGAAAGGCGACGATCAGGCGCAGTGGTTTGGCCGGGTAGGTCTGCGCCTGTGCGGTGGCCGCCAGTAGAGCGAGAGTGAGCCACGCTTTGCTCGTGAACATCATGGCGTTAAACGCGCGACCCGATTGACCATGTCACCCGCGCGACCTTCGAGAAAGCAGCGCATATTGGTTTCGATGATCGGCCATTGCAGCGCGGTATTTTCGTCGCTGCTGCCGCCGACGTGCGGCGTCATCAAAACATTCTCCAGATCCCAGAACGGACTGTCGGCGGGCAACGGCTCCTGGCTGAAAACATCAAGTCCGGCGCCAGCGATGCGTTTCGATTTGAGTGCGTCTATCAGCGCTGCTTCGTCGCAGAGCCCGCCGCGCGCGAGGTTGATGAAAAATGCGGATGGTTTCATTGCCGCGAGCAGTGCGGCATCGAGCAGGTGGTGTGTGAGCTTCGAGTACGGCGCGATCAGAATCAGGAAATCCGCCTGCGCTGCGAACTCTTTTAATTGTGCGTAAGCAGCGACACGATCGAAACAGGGGAGCTTGCGCGGCGTGCGCGAAATACCGAGCACCGTCATGCCGAAGGCCTTGCAGCGCGGCGCCAGTTGCGCGGCGACTGCGCCGGTGCCGACGATCAATGCGGTTTTGCCGACGAGGCGTACCTGGTCCCAGCGCTGCCATAGGTGATTGCGCTGATTGGTGAGGGTCTGCGGGAAGCGGCGCGCCAGATTAAGCATATAGAGAAAGGCCATCTCCGCCATTTGCGGCCCCTGAATGCCGTGCATGTTGGTCAGCGTTACTTCTTTGCGCAATGTGCTCGAACGTTCGATCGCATCGGTGCCGGTGGTCATGGCCTGGATCCAGCGCAGCTTCACGGCTTTGGCGATACGCGCGTCGTTGAACGGGTGATCGACTGCCATGATGACCTCGGCTTCACCCAGCCGATTGTCGAGGCTGGGCAGATCGATCGCGGTAACTAGATTCAACTGCGGAAAGGCTGCGCGCAGTTTCGGCGCGAAATATTCGCAATCACGATGGGCGAGAATTACGTTGGTCATTTTGCTTTCCGGGATGTGACGCGGCCTGTGAAATGCTGCTGCGGTTTTTTGCGCAAGCTTCCGCTAGCATCGCGCGACAGTCAAGCATGGCGGGCTGATCGTGCGAGAATAACCGTTCCGGTAATCCCAACAGGTTCGCAGATGAGCGGAAAAATGCTTCGATTTGTTGTTGCTGCGGCGGTGATGCTGATGTCCGGCGCAGAGGCGCCGGCGCAAAAAGCCTGGCCGGAAAAACCGATTCGCATGATCGTGCCGTTCTCGCCGGGCGGCACCTCCGATACGCTGGCGCGCATCCTCGGCCAGAAGTTGAATGAATCGTGGGGCCAGCAGATCGTCGTCGATTCGCGGCCCGGCGCCTCGGGCATCATCGGCAGCGAGATCGCGATGCGCGCGCCGGCCGATGGCTACACGCTGATGCATGGCAATATCAGTCAGTTTGCGATCAATCCGTTTATTTTCAATAAAATTCCCTATGAAACACTGCGCGATTTCGTGCCGCTGAGCCTGGTGGCGACCGCCCCGCAATTGTTCGTCGTCAATCCATCGGTGGCGGCGAAGTCGGTGAAAGAGTTGATCGAATTGGCGCGCGCGAAACCCGGCGCATTAAATTTCGGTTCGGGCGGCGTCGGCACGCTGGCGTACGTCGGCGGCGAAATGTTCAAGTCGGCGACCGGTGTCAATATCGTCCACATCTCGTACAAAGGCACGGTGCTGGCGCTCAACGATTTGATCGGCGGTCAGGTGCAGATACTGTTCTCCGACATGCCGATCGCGTTGCCACATTCGAAAACCGGCAAGCTGCGGGCGCTCGCGGTAACCGGCGCAAAACGCTCGCCGCTGGTTGCCGGCATGCCGACAGTGGCCGAATCCGGCGTGCCGGGCTTCACGCTGGTGAACTGGTGGGGCATACTGGCGCCACGCGGTGTGCCCCCGCCGGTGGTTGATAAACTGGCAAAAGAAATTGCCCGCGTGCATACGCTGGCCGATATCACCGAGCGGTATGCGAATCTTGGCGTTGAAGCTACGGGCAACACATCCGCAGAATTTGCCGCTTATATAAAAGCGGAGGAAGCGCGCTTTTCAAGGGTGTTGAAAGAAACCGGCGTTAAACTTGATTAGGGAAACGCTATTTAACCTTCTCCGTTCGTGGTGAGCTTGTCGAACCATGAACGGAGCGTCGAATAGAATCATGGTGCTCAAACGTTCACCCTTCGACAAGCTCAGGGCGAACGGGATTTATTCGATGTTTCCTTGGGCGCAGCAATAAACGGGGAGCGGTTATGCAACTCAAGTCACGCCACTTTGAAGCGGCCGATATGGCCGCAGCGATGGAGCTTTGTCATAGCAAGGGCTGGAGCGACGGCCTGCCGGTGGTGCCGCCGACTGCGGATCTGATCGCGGCCATGCTCGACGCCTGCGCGCTCGAACCCGACAAGCAGGTGGCCTTCATCGAGAACCGTCAGGTTTCTGTTACGGCCGAAAAGATCGCGATCAACGCGGTGATGGCCGGCTGCAAACCGTCTTATATGCCGGTGATCGTGGCGACGATCGAGGCGCTGGCCGATCCGCTGTATGGTTATCACGGGCCGGGCACCAGCACCGGCGGTGCGGGCGTGCTGATGATCGTCAACGGTCCGATTGCGCGCGAACTTGAAATGAACAACGGCCACAACCTGTTCGGCCCGGGCTGGCGCGCCAATGCGACGATGGGGCGTACGATACGTCTGACCATGCGCAATACCATTGGCACCATCCCCGGCATACTCGATCAGTCGAGTCTCGGTCATCCGGGCAAGTACACCTACTGCATCGCCGAGAACGAAGAAGACAGCCCGTGGCCGGCGCTGCATACCAGCCGCGGTTTCAAAGCGGGGCAGAGTGCCGTGACCATCATGGCCG
>JANYDY010000098.1 GCA_025363435.1 Betaproteobacteria bacterium | reverse complement strand
CACGTCATGCTGCCGTTCGACTTGCATGTGTAAGGCATGCCGCCAGCGTTCAATCTGAGCCAGGATCAAACTCTTCAGTTTAATCACTGCAATGTTATTACTCTCGCTTGACGTTTTTTAAAACTTCATGCGAGCACTTCTTACTTGAAAGTTGTCCGGTATCCGCGAACGGATATCGGACGGTCCCAAGACCAAGTGCCCACACTTATCGGCTGTATATTTTTAAAGAGCGGCGGGGCTGAAAACCACTGATGCGATTTTTCATGTCCCGAAAGACTGAAGATTATAAAGAAGGTTTCCAATTCGTGCAACAGTAATCCTAAAATATCCTGATTGGCTGTGGCACTGCCCCGTTTGAACCGCTAACCCTCTATCATTTTGCTGTTTTCTCCTCCTAAACAACCTATTTACCGCAATGACTGAACTGCCCGGCCCATCCGAACCGTTAGATGTCAGCTTTAATGAAGATGTTCTGACGGCCCTGACCACGGCATTCGCCCGATACGGTGACGCTTTTCGCGTCTTTTCCCCGACGACCAACTCCAATATCTGCGTATTCAGCCATCCTGAACACGTGCGCCACGTATTTGTCGACAAAAACGCCAATTACACCAAGGGCATTGGCATAGAACGGGTGCGCATCCTGTTGGGCAACGGCATCATGGCGAGCGAGGGTGACTTCTGGCGGCGGCAACGCAGAATGATTCAACCGGCATTCCACCGCGACGTCATCTCAGGAATGCTCGCGGACATAGGTAACGCAAACCTCGATCTCTGCAATGAATGGATGGAAAAAGCCGGCGGCGGAAGGGAAATCGACCTCACGCAGCACCTAAGCGACGTGACACTGAAAATCGTCTTGAAATCGATCTTCGGCACCGATATGAAGGCCATCGAATCCGTCGCCGGCGGAAACCCGTTCATGCTGCTGACACAGGACACCGAACGCAATCTGCAGTTCGCCTACAAGTTTCGCGCCCTCTCCGGACTCGTCATGGAATGCGTTAAGCGGCGCCGCAACGCAAAGCCGGAAAATGACCTGCTCGGCATGCTGATGGCCGGCCGTGACCGCAGGACCAACGAGCCGATGACAGACCGGCAATTGATCGACGAAGTACTCACGCTGATCGTCGCCGGTCACGAAACCACGGCCAGCGCATTGAACTGGCTTTGGTACCTGCTCGCACGTCATCCGGAAATCGAGCACCGCATGCACGCAGAAATTGACGCGTGGGATGAAAATTTCTCTGACATGAACTCGATATTGCAACTGACCTACACGCGCCAGATCATCGAGGAAACATTGCGTCTTTATCCGCCGGGCTGGTTGCTGACGCGGCGCTCAATTAATGCCGACGTCGTAGGCAGCCATTCGATAGCCGCAAACACCGACGTGTTTATTTCTCCGTATATTGTGCACAGACACCCTGCGTTCTGGGAATCTCCGGACAAATTCGATCCAGACCGCTTCGAAACTTCGGCAAAGTCCAAACGCAACCGTTTTTGCTATCTGCCGTTTGCACTGGGCCCGCGCGCCTGTATCGGCGAACACTTTGCAATGGTCGAAATGATAGTTCACGCCGCCTTGATAGCGCGAAAGTTCAGGCTGCGTTATCTTGGCGACAAACCGGTAGCGATGGAATGTCAGGTAAATTTACGCCCCAAACAAAGCATCATGATGCAACTGGAAAAACGCAATTGAATAAATTTTCAACTCTGGGCGATGTCCTCGCCGCAAGGCGCGAAAGCAGGCACGCCGTAAATTTTATCGACGGCGAAAATATCGAACGCCGCCAGCTTTTTGGCGATCTGTATAACCGCGCTGCCGGACTCCTGCATCACTTCCAGAAAATCGGCATTCATGCGGGCAACGAAATGATTGTCATTGTCGACAGCAACGAGCAGTTTATAGACGCGTTCTGGGCCGGTGTGCTGGGCAATATCATCCTCGTACCGATTGCGCCAGGCACTACGGACGAGCACCGCTCAAAATTTTTTCGCATCCTTGCGAAGCTTCGCCAACCCGGCCTCTGCACGGACTCGGTAATTCTGGCGCGGCTCTCCGCATATGCCGCGGCCAACGGTCTGAGCGACGTCATCGAGCGCTTGCGCCCCGCCACGGTGCTGCTGGACCGGATCGAAGACATATCAATGCCCGGAAAAATATCTCCGGCCGGCGCTGATGACGTCGCTTTTGTGCAATATTCATCCGGCTCGACCAGCGAACCCAAAGGCGTCGCCCTCACCCATCGAAATCTGCTGACAAACATCGGCGCGATTACAAACGGAATCCGGCTTGACGCCACCGATATCGCTCTGAGCTGGATGCCGCTCACACACGATATGGGCATGATCGGATTTCATCTAACGCCGCTTTTTTGTGACACCGAACACTACCTGATGCCGACCGCCCTCTTTGTCCGGCGCCCGCAGTTATGGCTTGCCAAGGCGTCGGCCCACCGCGCCAGCATTCTCTGTTCCCCGAATTTCGGCTACCGGCATTACCTCAAAACATTCAAAAAGGAAAACGCAACCACGCTGGACCTTTCCAGCGTGCGTATTTTCTTCAACGGTGCGGAACCCATATCGACTGCATTGTGTGTTGAATTTATCGCCGCCATGTTGCCGTTTGGCCTCAAACCATCAACCATGTTTCCGGTCTATGGGCTTGCCGAAGCCAGCCTCGCGGTCACTTTTCCGCCACCCGGAACTGACTACCGGACCATTTCGGTCAAGAGAAGCGGGCTCACCCCCGGCACCACAGTTGAATGCCTTGCGAACGGCAATCCGCAAGCCGTCACGCTCGCTGTTGTCGGCCATCCCGTCGAACATTGCGCGGTTCGCATCGCCGATGACGAAAATCGCGAACTACCCGCATTAACTGTCGGGCACGTCTTAATCCGTGGGGAAAACGTCACCAAAGGTTATTATCGCGATGAAGCGTCAAGCCTGACGGCCATCAGCGCCGGCTGGCTGGATACCGGTGACCTCGGCTTTATGAGTGCGGACGGTCTCGTGATTACCGGCCGCGCCAAGGACATCATTTTTGTCAACGGGCAGAATTACTATCCGCATGACATTGAGGCGATGCTGGAACAACACGCCGGAATCGGGCTCGGCAAAGTCGCCGTCTGCGGTGTGCGGGCGGAAAATGATGCTACTGACGAGGTGCTCGCTTTTGTCCTGCATCGCGGCGACACCGGCGAGTTTCTGCCGCTTGCAGCGACGGTTCGAAAAACAGTGAATGAGTTGATCGGCATCCCGGTCGATCACGTGATTCCGGTTACGCGATTGCCGAAGACAACCAGCGGAAAAATCCAGCGCTTCAAACTGGCCGATGCTTACCTGCAGGGAGAGTTTTCGGAAACAATGGAGAAACTGCGCGGGCTTGCGCAGCCGGCTGGCAACGCGGAAGAAATCGCAAACGGCACAATTGAACGCGAGCTGAAGGAAATCTGCGACGATCTCCTGAAAGACAAGGCAATCGGCGTGAATGACAATATTTTCGAACTCGGCACCAGTTCACTGACACTTGCGCAGATCTATGAACGCATCGAGGTCATCTATCCGGGACAGCTGGAAGTTACCGACTTCTTCGACTATCCAACCATTGCAGAACTGGCAAAGTACCTCGAGTCGCGGCTTAAAGCCGCTCAAGCGTAAAGCGGCTTTCGATATTTCCATTTGCGGTACATCCATAACCAGTCTGCCGGATGGCTTGCAATATGCGTCTCTGCAACACGCGCATAACGTTCGATGATGTCGGTACCGTCGCGGCTATAGGGCGGTTCGCTTAACAATTGCAATGTCGCAACATAGCGTCCGCGGCTCACCCGTTGCATGCCGACAAAAAACACCGGCGCTTTCAGAATTCGTGCGATTTTGTCAGCCCCCACAAAAAAAGCGGTGTCCTGGCTCAAAAACCGCGTCCAGTGCTTTTCCTCGTTCGCCAGCGGCGTCTGATCGGCGACCAGCGCGATAATGCGCGCGCCCTTGCGCCGTTTGAGCACCTCCATCAGAAAATCCTTCACCGGAATCGGGTTGCCGCCAAAGCGCGAACGCGCTGCAAGCATGAAGCGATCGATGGCGGAAACGCGCAATGGCTTGTATACCGCGTCAACGCTGATGCCAAGCTCAAGACAACTCACCTGCAACAGCCACTCCCAGTTGCAATGATGCGACGCCAGCAAAACCACCGGCTGGCCGGTGCTGATCCAGGGTGCGAGTACCGGCAGGTTCGCAATACGAACGCGTACCCGCAAATCGTCAGCTTCAATTGCAGCGCCTTTCAGCACTTCGGCAATCAAATTGCAGGCATTGCGATACGACTGCCGCGAAATAGCCTCCACTTCGAGCTCGGATTTTTCCGGAAACGAATTCCTGATGTTGGATCGCGACAACTCCCTGCGAAAACACCAGATATGGTAAATAATAAAATACAGGCAATCGGTCAGCGCATAGAGCACCGGCAACGGCAATCGTGACAGAAATTTCAGTATCAGCACCGGACGCCACTCAGCAGAAATTGACTTGTGCGCACAAAACGTGGACAAAAGAGATACAAATGACAACGGGCGCTAGCCTAAGCGACTTGACAACTGCAGGCAAGCAATTCGATGATGCTTGCACTGCGTTCGAACGCCTCACGCTGCAGTCCGAAGAGCTGGCGGTCTGGCAGACCCGGCTCGATCTCGAACCGGCAGCAGTCATGCAATGCGCAGAGATGCTGTCGCGTGACGAATTGGCGCGTGCAGAACGTTTTCGCTTTGCAGAGGATAGAAGGCGCTTCGTGGTGGCACGCGCCGGATTGCGGTATCTGCTCTCCTTCGAGCTCGAAATCCCGGTGGCTGCAATCACGTTTCGCTATTCACCAAGGGGTAAACCATTGCTTGATGTCAGTGCCGGTCCCGTTTATTTCAACATTTCATATTCCGGGGATCGCGCACTCTTTGCAATTTCGCGGTGTTGCCAGCCCGGCGTGGATATTGAATTCCTGCAGCGCCGGATCGAATGGGAAA
The DNA here is from genome assembly GCA_025363435.1 of Betaproteobacteria bacterium. Taxonomy (GTDB): domain Bacteria; phylum Pseudomonadota; class Gammaproteobacteria; order Burkholderiales; family SG8-41; genus PALSA-1004. Next base: position 11,011 of record JANYDY010000098.1, on the reverse strand, counting down.
AACTAGCGCGACGGTTTTTCACGCCAGATGAATATGCGGCGCTAATGGAAATCCCAGAGCCCCGCAGACAAGCGGCCTTCCTTGCCGGCTGGACGCGCAAGGAAGCTGTTATCAAGGCGGTAGGCGATGGCCTCGCTCTGCCGCTCAATACATTCGACGTGTCGCTTGGCCCGGACACCACACCGCGGATTCTTGCAGCACGGGATACTCGCGTTGAACGCTGCACGCTTTACAGCCTTGAGACCGGCCCCGACTACGTCGCAAGTGCAGCAGCTTACCGCGGTGCGGGGCCGGCCGAACTTCCGGTGCAGACAACCCACTAACCATGATTACATTGCCGGCGTAAAGGTCTCTTTGACTGCATTGCGTCATTCATCTCTCCGCATCGCAATATTATTGACGGACAATTGCCGTCTACAGTATGGTTCGTGCTCTCGATTTCGAGCAGCGACCGGCTGCGCAGCACTAGCGCCGGTATGTCCCGGTTGAGCACATCTGCAACCACCACCTAACCAGATAAACATTGACGGACATGCCGATCAGCAAACGAAGCAAAATTATCGGGATCGCCTTGATCCTGACGGTCGTGAGCGGACTGGTCATTTTCCGCACCGGCTTTTTCGCAAAACCGGCCGCGCCCCGGGTAGCTGCAGCGGCCATTCCGGTAATAACGACCACCGCCGCGGAAGAAGATATTCCGATCTATCTCTCCGGCATCGGAACCGTGACGCCGGTTTATTCGGTTACCGTCAAAGTCAGAGTTGACGGTCAGCTCGACAGCGTCGCCTTTACCGAAGGACAGAATGTACGTGCCGGCGACCTGCTGGCGCAAATAGACCCGCGCCCCTTCCAGACGCAACTCGAACAGGCGCAGGCGCAGAAAGCGCGCGATGAAGCGCTGCTGAAAAACGGCACTCTGGATCTTGAACGCTACACAACGTTGTGGAAACAGGACTCGGTTTCCCGTCAAACACTGGACACGCAAAGCGCCACCGTTGCGCAATTAAAAGCGACGGTACAGGCTGACCAGGCGCAAATTGAGACGGCAAAATTGCAACTCGCTTACTCGACCATACGCGCGCCGATCAGCGGGCGCACTGGTGGGCGTCTGGTTGATCCTGGCAACATTGTGCGCGCCGCCGACAACACCGGCATTGTGATGATCAATCAGATTGACCCGATGGCAGTTGTTTTTACGCTGCCCGAAGACAAATTTCAGACCGTTAACCAAGCGATGCGCGGTACCAAAGGTCTGCCAGTGATGGCCTACGCGCGCGAAAACGCGGCGCTGCTCGGCAGCGGCAAGCTGACGCTGCTCAACAATCAAATCGACACAGCAACCGGCACCTTCCAACTCAAGGCGGTGTTTCCAAATCCGGCGCACGCGCTGTGGCCCGGGCAGTATGTCAACGCCAGCGTGGTGCTGGGAACCAGGCAACGTGCAATCACCGTCCCGGCCACCGTCGTTCAACGCGGTCCGGGCGGTCAGTTTGCCTACGTCGTCAACGCCGATGAAACCGTCGTTCCGCAGCCGATTCGCGTCGCCCAGATGCAAGGCGGCAAGGCGGTCATCGAAGAGGGTCTCGCCGCCGGTACGCGGGTCGTCGTCGATGGCCAGTACAAGCTGCGGCCGGGATCGAAAGTCACAGAAGCGCCAGCACCCGGCAAGGCGGATAAATCACCCAGGGGTGCAGCGGGCGCTGAAAACGGCAAACCGAAAAAAGACGGCAAGTGAATATTTCCGCCGCGTTCATTAACCGGCCGATCGGCACCTCGCTGCTCGCCGGCGCGCTGTTTCTGGTCGGCGCCGTCGCCTGGCCGCTGTTGCCGGTTGCACCGCTGCCGCAGGTTGATTTTCCGACCATACAGGTGTCGGCCAACCTCCCCGGCGCCAGCCCGGAAACCATGGCTTCAAACGTGGCGACGCCGCTGGAGCGTTTCTTTTCCCTGATGGGCGGATTGACGCAGATGACGTCGACCAGCTATCTCGGTTCAACGACGATCGCGCTGCAATTCGATTTGAATCGCAACATCGATGGCGCCGCAATTGACGTGCAGGCTGCCATTAACGCCGCCAGCGGCCAACTACCAACCAATCTGCCGAATCCGCCGACCTATCGCAAGATCAATCCCGCTAACCGCTCGATTCTTATCCTTGGCATAAGCTCGGAAACGCTGCCCATCACCAAGGTCTCCGACTACGCCGACAGCATTGTCGCCCAGCAAATTTCGCAAATCTACGGCGTCGGCCAGGTCAGCATATTCGGACAACAAAAGCCCGCAGTGCGGGTGCAAATTGATCCAGCCAAAATTTCACGCCTCGGTTTAAGCCTGGAAGACGTGCGTGTGCAATTGACCGCCTCTACAGTCAACGCGCCCAAGGGCGCATTCGACGGGCCCAAGCAAAATGCGGCGGTCTACATCAACGACCAGATCTTCTCCGCCGACACGTGGAATGATGTCATCGTCGCCTACCGCAATGGCGCACCTATCCGGGTGCGTGACGTCGGCAGTGCAATCGACGGTCCGGAGAACGCCAAAGTTGCTGCCTGGGCCTATGCAGGCCCCGCCGCCGATGCCGACGCCGCCCCGCTCGCCAATGGCAGAACGATTCTGCTCGCAGTGGATAAATTGCCCGGCTCCAACGTCATTGAAACGGTCGACAACATCAAGAAAGCAATGCCGCGGATACTTGCGGCGATCCCGCCCGCGGTAAAGGTCGGTATTATTTCCGACCGCACACAGACCATTCGCGCCTCGGTGGAAGACGTCGAATTCACGCTGATACTAACAATCGCTCTCGTGGTAATGGTAATTTTTGTATTCCTGCGCAACGTGCCGGCCACCTTGATACCCGGCGTCACTATCCCGCTCGCAATCATGGGCACCGCCGCCGTCATGTATCTCATCGGCTACAGCGTTGATAATCTTTCGCTGATGGCACTGACCATCTCGGTCGGCTTCGTGGTCGATGATGCAATCGTGATGCTGGAAAACATTTATCGCCATATTGAACGCGGCATGGCGCCACTAGAAGCCGCGCTGCAAGGTGCACGCGAAATAAGCTTCACCATCATTTCAATCTCGGTGTCGCTGGTCGCTGTATTTATCCCGCTGCTGTTGATGGGCGGCATCATCGGCCGCCTGTTCCGCGAATTTGCCGTCACCGTCACCCTGACTATTGCAATCTCGGTGATCGTCTCGCTCACTCTCACGCCCATGCTTTGCGCACGATTTCTCGCGCCGCACGACAATGCACCCCGCCACGGCACACTGTTCATGCTGTTTGAGAGCATGTTCGACGCCATGCTCGACTGGTACCGGCGTACGCTGCTGGTGGTGCTGAAGCACCAGCCGCTGACGATGGCGGTATTCCTGTTAACTGTTGCCGCCACGGTAGTGCTTTATCTGTTTATTCCCAAGGGCTTTTTCCCGCAGCAGGATACCGGCTTCATTCAGGGCATCGCCGAATCTGCCCAGGACAGTTCATTCGCTGCCATGAGCGGTCGCGCCCAGGCGGTAGCCGACATCGTGCGGCAGGATCCCGACGTCTACAGCATCGGCAACACGATCGGCTCGTCCACACTAAACAGCAGCAACTTCTTCATCACGCTCAAACCGCGCGATGCCGGTCGCACCGTCAGCGCCGACGAAATTATCGCGCGCCTGCGCCGCAAACTGTCAGCCATCGAAGGCGTCACCCTGTTCCCGCAGGTTCCGCAGGACATCACCGTCGGCGGCCGCATCTCGCGCACGCAATATCAATATACGCTGACCTCCGCAGACATAGCCGAACTCGGCGAATGGGCCCCGCGCATCCTCGAGCGGCTACGCCAGTTGCCGCAACTGGCTGACGTCGCCTCGGACCAGCAGACCAGCGCTGCGGCGGTCAACCTGACGATCGACCGTGATCGCGCCTCCAGTTACGGCATCGCACCATCGGTAATCGATGCGACGATTTACGACGCCATCGGCCAGCGCCAGATCGCCCAGTACTTTACCCAGCTCAACTCCTACCGGGTCATCCTGGAAGTCACGCCGAAATTGCAGGAAGACCCCGACCTGCTGAACAAACTGCACTTGACTTCTCCTGCCACCGGCAAACAAATTCCGCTGTCGACCTTTATCAAGGTCGACAACACGCGAACCAATTACCTGTCGATCAGCCATCAGGGACAGTTTCCGGCGATCACCATTTCTTTCAATCTCGCGCCCGGCACCGCGCTCGGCGAGGCGGTGGACGCCATCCAGGCCGCAGTGCCGGGCATCGGCACGCCGGGCACCATCCGCGGTGGCTTCCAAGGCACCGCACAGGCCTTCCAGAGCTCGCTGGCAACCCAGCCCTACCTGATCCTTGCTGCCCTGATCGCCGTCTACATCGTCCTCGGCTTGTTATACGAGAGCTACATACACCCGCTGACCATACTCTCGACCCTGCCGTCGGCGGGTGTCGGCGCCCTGCTGTTCCTCATGCTGTTCGGTTATGACCTCAGCGTGATCGCGCTGATTGGCATTATTCTGCTCATCGGCATCGTTAAAAAGAACGGCATCATGATGGTCGACGTCGCGCTCACTGCCGAACGCGAGCGCGGCCTGAGTGCTGAAGAATCGATTTTCGAGGCCTGCATGCTGCGCTTCCGGCCGATCATGATGACGACCATGTGCGCAATGCTGGCCGGTGTGCCATTGATGCTGGGCACCGGCACCGGCTCAGAATTGCGACGCCCGCTTGGTATCGCCATGGTCGGCGGGCTGGCACTCTCGCAGATGCTGACCCTGTTCACTACTCCGGTCATTTACCTGTATCTGGATCGTTTCAGCCAGCGCTTCAGCAAAAACGCCCGCGCCAAAACCGGCTCCATCGCAACTGCCTAGCCTGCAGACCCAGGATAGCAAACGACAAATAAAAACGGCTTACCCGAAGGTAAGCCGTTGAAGTTTGGTTGCGGGGACAGGATTTGAACCTGTGACCTTCGGGTTATGAGCCCGACGAGCTGCCAGACTGCTCCACCCCGCGTCTGAGCGCGCATTCTAACACTACGCACAGACGCGTCAATCGATTTCACTAAAACACTTGCAAAAACATTTACCTGCCGACAAACGGCGCAAACGTTTTAAGTCGTTACGGACACCGGTTTCTTGCTGCGGAATGAGGCGAGGTAGTGTGCAAATTTATCCATGCTGACGAAAAACACCGGCGTCACATAGAGCGTCAGGAATTGCGAAAACACCAGCCCGCCGACCACCGCGATACCCAGCGGGCGGCGGGTTTCGGCGCCGGCACCATAGCCCATCGCAATCGGCAGCGTCGCAAAAATGGCCGCGCCGGTCGTCATCATGATCGGGCGGAAGCGCACTGAGCAGGCCTCGATAATCGCATCCATCGCCGACATGCCTTTTTCGCGCTGCACTTGCATCGCAAAGTCGACCATCATGATGCCGTTTTTCTTTACCAGACCGATCAGCAGAATAATACCAACGAAGCTGAAAATATTCAGTTCCTCGCGGAACAGCAACAAGGTCGCCAGAGCGCCGAACCCGGCAAACGGCAACGCCGTCAGAATCGTAAACGGATGGCCGTAATGCTCGTAGAGTATCGCCAATATCATGTAGATCAACACGATCGTAATCATCAGCAAAATCGGCAGGCTGCGGAAAGCCTCCTGAAATGCCTTGGCGCTACCGGTAAACGAAGTTGAAATTCCCGCCGGCACGACCTCAACCGCTGCGTCGTTGATCGAACCGATCGCATCGCCGACTGAAATGCCAGGTGCCAGGTTGAACGAAAGAATGACCGACGGCAGCTGTCCGAAGTGTGCAACAGAGATCGGCCCGACGCCGCTTTTGACCTCTGCCAGCGTGCTCAGCGGCACCATCGCGCCGGCCGGACTTTGAATAAACAGCGAGCCCAGCGCGTTGATATCCGCCTGATACCTGCGATCAAGCTCCATCATGATGCTGTATTGATCGGAAGCGCCGTAAAGCGTGCTGACCTGGCGCCCGCCGAACGCATTGAACAGCGCCAGCTCGACCTGCTGCGAACTGATGCCGAGTGCGGAGGCGCGGTCACGCAATACGCGGATCTGAATTTCCGGGTTGCGTAACTCAAGATTACTGGAGACGTCCTGCAGCATCGGCAGCGTACGCAGCTTTGCTTCCAGCGCTTCGCCGGGCGCGTACAAATGGCTGAGTTCGGTGGCGCTCAGAGAATAAACATAGTCGCTGGTCGAAATCGTGCCGCCGATGCGGATAGCCGGAGGATTCGACAGAAACAGGCGCACGCCCTGCAGCCTCGATGCCTCGCGCCGGATTTGCTGAATCACATCGTCTGCACCGTCTTTGCGTACTTCACGCGATTTGAGCCGGATAATGTAACGGCCGACGTTATCGCCAAGCACTCCGCCGACGCCCTGACCCGCGGTGGACATGACCGACTCGACATTGGGATTCTTCTGAATAATGTCGGCAACCGCCTGTTGATGGCGGATCATCTCGTTAAACGTAATACCTTCGCGAGCGCGCGTGTTGGCGTTGATCACGCCGGTGTCCTGACGCGGGATAAAACCTTTTTTAACTTCGCCGTATAACCAGCCGGTCGCAATCAGCACGCCCAGAGAACCCAACAGCACCAGGCCCTGAAAATTCAGAGCCCAGCGCAGCGTCTTTACGTAAAAATCCTTCGTTGCGTCGAAAATGCGTTCCGACAGATTAAAGAGACGCCCGTGTGCATGCTCGGTACGCAGCATGATGCTGCACATCATCGGAGTGATCGAGAGCGAAACTATGCCTGAAATGATTACCGAAATACCGACGGTAACCGCAAATTCACGGAACAGTCGTCCGACCATGCCTTCCATGAACAAAATGGGCAGAAACACTGCCGACAATGAAATAGTCATCGTCATGACGGTAGAACCGATTTCCTTGGCGCCCTCAAGCGCTGCGGTCATGCGGTCCTTGCCCATTTCCATATGACGCGTAATGTTTTCCAGCACCACAATCGCATCATCGACGACAAAACCCACTGCCAGCGTGATCGCCATCAACGACAGGTTGTTGAGGCTGAAGCCGATCATTTTCATGACCGCAAAGGTGCCAAGCACCGAGGCCGGCAACACCAGCGCCGTCACCATGGTCGCCGGAATATTGCGCAGAAAAATCAGAATGACACCGATGACCAGCAGGATAGACAACACCAGCGTGAAATTGACCTCATGAATCGAATCGCGAATGAATTCCGCTCGATCGACGAGCACGCTCAAAGAAGCGCCTGCCGGCATCTCCTTGGTAATTTCAGGCAGCATTTGCTTGAGCTGATTGACGACCTCGACGGTATTCGAGCCGGGCTGCCGGTAAATCGCCAGAATCAGCGCACGTTCACCGTTGAACCAGCTACGGATTTTTTCATTTTCAACGCCGTCAGTGGCGCGCCCGATATCGCCGAAGCGAATTGGCATGCCGTCCTTGTAGGAAACGATCAACGCGTTGAAATCCTCGGCCTTTTGCAACTTGCCCTGCGATTTGACCGTATAAGTACGCGCCGTACCCTGCAAAGCGCCCGACGGCAGATTTGAATTCGCGCTCTGAATCGCGCCGATCACCTTGTCCAGACCAAGCCCGCGCTTTGCCAGCGCGTTCGGGTCGACGAACAATCGCATCGCATACTTTTGCGAACCGAACACCTGCACTTGGGCAACGCCGTTCACTGTGGAAAAACGCTGCGCGATGTTCGAATCGGCAAATTCGTCGAGCTTGGGCAGCGTAACGTCTTCTTTTGCCGATAAGGCAAGAATCAGCACTGGCGCATCGGCCGGGTTCAGCTTGCGCAGCGTGGGCGGCTCTGGCATATCGCCGGGCAGGCGTCGAATCGCCTGGGAAATTGCCGTCTGCACGTCCTGCGCGGCGGAGTCGATGTCGCGCGATAGCGAAAAAGTCAGGGTTATACGGGTGTTGCCGCTGGTCGACGACGAAGTCATTTCATCGACACCGGAGATACGGCTGAACTCGCGCTCGAGCGGCAACGCAACAGTGTTTGCCATGACCTCCGGGCTTGCGCCGGGCAGGCGGGCGGTTACGTTGATGGTCGGAAAGTCTACGTTCGGCAGGTCATTGACCGGCAGGGAAATAAAACCCAGCCAGCCAAAAAAAAGTATCGAAACGAAAAGGACGCTGCTGGCAACCGGTCGTTCGATAAATATTTTCGAAACATTCATGACTTGGACTCCTTCGCAACCTCACCCTTGTCCGGCGCGCTCTTGGCTTTATCGCCCTTGCCCCCGCCTTTTTTACCCGCCTTGCCGTCGCCTGCCTTGTCGCCCGCGCCGCCAACCACGATCTGCGATCCGTCAGTGACCGACGGCGGCACATTGATAAGCACCTCTTCATCGCCGTTCAAACCGCTGGTAATCACCATGCGCTCGCCAACCTGGCGATCCACCGTTACCGCTTGCACCTTGGCACGGCCTTCGCGCGCGACGTAGACAAAAGTTCCGCTCTGACCGGGCAATACTGCGGCCTCGGGCAACACGATGGCATCCTTCTCAACTCTTAAAATAATCCGCGCGGCGATAAACTGGCCGGGCCACAATTCTTCTTTTTCGTTTTTGACGCGTGCTTTGAGGGTAATCGTACCGGTGGTTGAATTCACCGCGTTGTCGATAAAGACAAGTTGCCCGCTCGCCACTGCCGGCGAACCGGCATTCGGGCTGATCTCAACCCTCAGGTCTGCCGTACCCCAATATTTACGGACTTCGTCAAGATAGCGCTGCGGCACGCTCAGCGAAACCAGAATCGGCTGCGTGCTGTTAATGACAACCAGCGGTGCGCCACCGGTACCGCCTGTGACCAGATTACCGGAACGAACACTCAAGCTGCCGGTGCGCCCGGAAATCGGCGCAGCCATGTGCGCGTAGGACATTTGCAACTGCGCCTGCTCAAGCGCGGCCTTATTCGCATTGACCGTCGATTCAAGCGCCTTGGCCTGGGTCGCAGCTACATCGTATTCCTGACGCGTAACGTAATCCTTCTCCATCAACGGCCGCAGGCGCGCTTCCTGTGCCTGCGCCTGCACATACTGCGCCTGGTCGCGCGCGAGCGCAGCTTTCGCCTGATCAACCGCCGCCTGCATCGGCCGCGCATCCAGCCGGAACAGCGCCTGCCCCTGCTTGACGCGATCGCCTTCCTTGAAGAGCACCGCATCAAGCACGCCATTCACCTGCGGGCGCACCGCCACGCTATGCTCAGATTCAACTGAGCCGACCGCATCAATGATTACCGGCATTGCTGCGCGCTCTGCCTTGACGGCTGTCACTGAAATCGGCCCGCTGCCGCGTTTGCCGGCCGCCTTGCCATCCGACTTGTTATCCGACTTGGTTGCGCCCACAGCGGCCGTTTCGCCTGGTTTGCCGCCTGTCTGCTTGGTCCACCAGTAAAAGCCGCCGCCAGCGAGAACGAAAATCACCAGAAATATTTTCCAGAAAGGCTTCATCAATTCATCTCGTGTAAATAATCTTCGTTGATTCCGGACTTTGCCGGGTTACCGGCTTCAGCCAGCCGTTATTGCTTTGTTCGTGCCTTGACGACTTCGGAGTCCGATGCGCCAAGCGAAAAATTAAGCCGTGCCAGCGCGCTATACCAATCAAGGTAGGACTGGATCTGCGCCACCCGCGCATTGGTGTCGTCCTGCTGCGCCGTAATGAAATCCAGCAGATTGCCAACCCCGGCCTTGTACCGCGCCGCCGAAGCGGCCGCCGATTCCGTGGCGCTCTTGACCAGGTTGCTGGTGCTTGAAACGCTGGACGCAGCAGTCTGCAAATCGTAATAGGACTGCCACACATCCAATTCAGTCTGGCTCAACAACTGGTCGCGTACACTCTCTGCCTGCTCGGCCAGTTCCTGCGCGCGGCGCACGCTGTACGTGTCCTTGAACCCGCTGAATAGCGGAATATTGAGGTTGAAGCCCAACTGGTAGACATCCTGTTCTGCCCGCTGCACGCCGACCACCGGGGCATTCGCCGCAATGGAGTTTGCGCTTTGTCCGAAACCGACCAGATTTGTGCCGCTGTTCGTAAACATGACGCGGCCGTAATTGGCGATAAACGAAAGCGTCGGCAAACCGGCCCGCGAAGTAGCCACCGCGGTGGCACGCGCTGCGCGCGCTCTCGCTTCTGATGCGATCAGATCAGGGCGGTTCGCCTTGGCCTTTTCGATCAGCACATCGAGCGATTGTTTGACCTCCGACACTGTCGGCAATTCGCTGACCGGCTTCAATTGCAAATCGTAGCTGACCGGCAGGCCCACCGCGTTGGCAAGTTGCCCACGTGCTTTCGACCACTCGCCGTCATTGCGGGTCAAGGTAAGCCGCGCCTGCCCGACCTGTGTTTCCGCACGGTATTCGTCACCGGCCGTTGCCAGTCCGGAAGTGCGCCGGCGCTGCGTAGCATCGAGCGCGGTTTCAAAATTTTTCAGCGCGTCGCGGCTGGCGCGCACCAGATAGTCGAACGCCAGGACGCGGTAATAAGCCTGCTCGACCAGGGTCGCGACTTCCTGCAGTGTGCGGTTCTGCGCGAGATTCGCCGCCAGCAGGCGAAAATTTGCGGCCTCGGATGCAGCAGCGCCCTGGCCGAAATCGAACAGCATGTAACTCAGGCTTACACTGGGGCCGTAAAGCGTTTGCACCGGCACCGGATTGCCCGTCGTGCCGGAAACGGTCCGGCCGACCCGGTGCGAATACAAAGCCGTGATGGTCGGCCAATCATCGGCATTTTCAATGCCCAGCGCCGCCGCTTCGGCGCGTGCCGACAGCCAGGCCTGGCGCGTGCGCGGGTTGAGTATCAACGCAAGATCCGTCAATTCGGCGAGCGACAGCGGCCCCGTAAACTGCTTGGGAACGCTCGGCGCCTTGTCCGGTCGCGTCAGCGCCGGCAATGGCTGACCCGGCTGCCACGGCAGATTAGCCGCAGGCGAAGTCAGCGATTCGACATTCGAGGGATCTAATCCGGCGGCAATGCTC
>JANYDY010000107.1 GCA_025363435.1 Betaproteobacteria bacterium | reverse complement strand
TGGCAAAAAGGTGCGGATCATCACAACCGCCAACGACGTTATTCACGCCTGGTCGGTGCCTGCATTCGGCGTCAAGCAGGATGCAATTCCCGGTTTCGTGCGCGACACCTGGTTCCGCGCCGACAAGGTCGGCACCTACCGCGGACAGTGTTCGGAGTTGTGCGGCAAGGAGCACGGCTTCATGCCGATCGTGGTCGAAGTCGTCGAGCAGGACAAATACGATCAGTGGCTGGCCGAACAGAAGAAAAAGACGGCGGCCAATTCGGCGGCCTCAGGCACCATGGACGGCAAAGCGGTTTACGAGAAGTACTGCGCTGCCTGCCACGGTGCGGGTGTCGCAGGTGCGCCGAAGTTCGGCGACAAAGCCGCGTGGGCGCCGCGCCTCAAGCAGGGCCAGGAAGTGCTCTACGCGCATGCGTTGAAGGGCTTCAAGGCGATGCCGCCGAAGGGCGGGGCGGCCGATCTGCCGGATGCGCAGATTAAAGCGACGGTGGACTATCTTTCGGCGGCCGGCAAATAAGCCGCGCGCCGACCGGAACCCAATACGGATTTGCAGGAGAGCACAATGGAAGCAGCATCGCACGCAAAAGCGACACACGATCACGCCCACAGCCACGACGACCACGCACACCACCCTTCGGGGCTGATGCGCTGGGTGACGACCACCAACCATAAAGACATCGGCACGCTGTACCTGTTTTTCAGCATGACCATGTTCTTTATCGGCGGCCTCCTTGCCTTCGGTATCCGCGCCGAATTGTTCCAGCCCGGACTGCAATACTGGGAGCCGGAGTTTTTCAACGAACTGACCACCATGCACGGGCTGATCATGGTGTTCGGCGCGATCATGCCGGCCTTCGTCGGTTTCGCAAACTGGCAGATTCCGCTGATGATAGGCGCGCCCGACATGGCGTTTGCGCGCATGAACAACTGGAGTTTCTGGCTGTTGCCGCCGGCGGCGATTCTGCTGGTTGCATCGTTCTTCGTGCCGGGCGGGGCACCCGCTGCGGGCTGGACGATCTACGCGCCGCTATCGACGCAGATGGGGCCGGGCATGGACCTCGGTATTTTTGCGCTGCACATCATGGGCGCCTCATCGATCATGGGTTCGATCAACATCGTGACGACTATTCTGAACATGCGCGCCCCCGGCATGACGCTGATGAAAATGCCGCTGTTCGTGTGGACCTGGCTGATTACTGCCTACCTGCTGATTGCCGTGATGCCGGTGCTGGCCGGTGCGATCACCATGGTGCTGACCGATCGCCACTTCGGTACCAATTTCTTCAATGCGGCCGGCGGCGGCGACCCGGTGATGTTCCAGCATATTTTCTGGTTCTTCGGGCATCCCGAGGTTTACATCATGATTCTGCCGGCGTTCGGCATTGTCTCGCAGGTGATCCCGACGTTCGCGCGTAAACCCCTGTTCGGTTATGCCTCAATGGTCTACGCCACCTCGTCGATTGCGATTCTGTCGTTCATCGTCTGGGCGCACCACATGTTCACCACCGGCATGCCGGCGGCGGGCCAGTTGTTCTTCATGTTTGCCACCATGCTCATCGCGGTGCCGACCGGCGTTAAGGTATTCAACTGGATTGCGACGATGTGGAAGGGCTCGATGACGTTCGAGACGCCGATGTTGTTCGCAATCGGCTTTATCTTCGTGTTCTCGATGGGCGGATTTACCGGCCTTATTCTTGCCATCACGCCGGTTGATATCCAGTTGCAGGATACCTATTATGTTGTCGCGCATTTTCATTACGTGCTGGTCGCCGGCTCGCTCTACGCGATTTTCTCCGGCGCTTATTTCTGGCTGCCGAAATGGACTGGCCACATGTACAGCGAAACGCTCGGTAAATGGCATTTCTGGCTGTCGCTGATTTTCTTCAACGTCACTTTCTTTCCGATGCACTTTCTCGGCCTCGCCGGCATGCCGCGCCGCATTCCGGATTATGCGCTGCAGTTCGCGGATTTCAACATGCTCGCCACGATCGGCGCACTGGGCTTCGGCCTCTCGCAACTGCTGTTTGTCGCGGCGGTGATCAAGTGCATACGCGGCGGCGAAAAAGCGCCGGCCAACCCGTGGGAAGGCGCCGATACGCTGGAGTGGACGCATCTGCCGTCACCGCCGCCGTATCACTCGTTCGAAACGCCGCCGGTCGTCAAATAAATGGATATGGTGTCGCCAAAACTGAAAACCGCGCTGCTGCTGGCGCTAGTTGCGCTGGGCTTCTTTATTGCCGTCATCGTGCGTCACTGGTAATGGTCAATACCGCGCAATCGAATCTGCAGCTGATGCGCAAGCTGTTCGTCATCTCGCTGGCGATGTTCGGCTTCGGCTTTGCGCTGATTCCGTTTTATCAGAAGATTTGCGAGGTTACCGGCGTCAACCGGCTGCTCAAGCAGGATGAGGTCGCCAACACGCAGGTGGATACAGCGCGTTTCGTCACCATCGAATTCGATTCGAATCTGCGCAGCGCCTTGCCGTGGACTTTTCGCCCGTTGCAGACCAGCGCGCGCATTCATCCGGGCGAATTGACCACCGTTATGTACGAAATCCGCAACAACTCGACGCGTGCAATTACCGGTCAGGCGATTCCAAGCTACGGTCCGCAGTTCGCTGATCGTTTTTTCAAGAAGATTGATTGTTTTTGTTTCACCCAGCAGACGCTGCAGCCGGGTGAATCGCGGCAGATGCCGGTGGTGTTCGTGATCGAATCGGGGCTGCCGCAGAATATCAATACCATTACGCTTTCGTATTCGTTTTTCGAGGTTGAGGGCACCGCCAAAAAAGCGGGTTGATCCAGGTGGACAGCGAAAAAAAGGTAAAGGCCACGCCGTTGCAGGTGGCCAAAGCGGTGTTCTGGTCGTTTTTTGGCGTGCGCAAGAAGGCAGCACTCGATAAGGATGTGGTTACATTGACGCTGCCGCAGGTTGTGGTGGCGGGTATTATCGGCGCAATTATTTTTGTATTGAGTCTCGTCATGCTGGTGCGTTACATCACCCGCTGACAAACTGTAATCAGGGCTATCAGGGAGAAAGCATCATGTTGAACCAGTCTGCGCGTTATTTCGTTCCGGATCCTTCGCACTGGCCGATTTTCGGCTCGGTCGCGCTGCTCAGCATGGCATCTGGCGCCGCGTTGTGGATGAACGAAGCATCGTGGGGCAAGTTTGTGCTGATTGCGGGCGTGTGCATCCTGTTTTTCATGATGTTCGGCTGGTTCGGCACGGTTGCGCGCGAAAGCGAAGGCGGCAAATACAACAGCCAGGTCGATCTTGGTTTTCGCTGGGGCATGAGCTGGTTCATTTTTTCCGAAGTGATGTTCTTTGCGGCGTTCTTCGGCGCGCTGTTTTACATGCGCGTGCTGTCGGTGCCCTGGCTCGGCGACCTTGAGCACAAACTGCTGTGGCCCGATTTCAATGCGCAGTGGCCGACCGCCGGCCCCGGTGTTGCCGAAAAATTCACGCCGATGGGGGCCTGGGGTATTCCGGCGCTCAACACCTTCCTGCTGCTGTCGTCGGGCGTGACGGTGACGATCGCCCATTGGGGTTTGCTCAAGAATAATCGCAAGCAACTGATTTTAGGGCTGGCAGCGACGGTTGCGCTGGGTATCACCTTTCTGTGCTTCCAGGCCTATGAATACAGTCACGCCTATTCCGAGCTCAATCTGAAGCTTTCATCAGGGGCATACGGCGCGACGTTTTTCATGCTGACCGGTTTTCACGGTTTTCACGTCACCATCGGTACGCTGATGCTGACGGTGATACTGGCGCGCAGCATCGCCGGGCATTTCACCGCCGAACACCATTTCGGTTTCGAGGGCGTGGCCTGGTACTGGCACTTCGTTGACGTCGTCTGGTTGTTGTTGTTTATACTGGTCTACTGGTTATAACCGGCTGCGGCGCGATCACCGGCAGCAGACCCGGATAAAAAACGCCGCATTTGATGCGGCGTTTTTTTTGAATCTTGCGGCAGAAAAACGCTCAAAGCTTGTTCGGGAGCAGGCCGAAATGAAAACCGAGCATCAGCATTGCAAACAGCACGATGGAAAAGACCACGCGCCAGGTCAGCGCGCGTACCGTGCGTGTTGACGCACCCTTATCCCTGACCATGAAAAACAGCGCCGATGCCATGCTGGCAATGATCAGAAAAATGAAAATAATGACAACGACTTTCATGCTGTCGAGTGTAGCCCAGAGCCGCAGAGGCTGCCAGCGATGCTGAGTGTGAGGGCGTGGCTGCCTACTGTCGCGGCGCTTGCCGGCATCGCGTTGACGGTCGCGCTGGGTGTCTGGCAGCTTGGTCGCGGCAATGAGAAAGCCGCGCTGGCCGAGCGTTTGCAGATCGCGCAAGCTGGCGCGCAGATCGCCATTCCCACCACGGAAATCAACGCTGCCGACGTTGCATGGCGGCGCGTCGAAGTGCAAGGCCGTTTTGTCGCCGACTACACGGTGTTCATCGACAATCGCATCTTGCACGGGGTCGCCGGCTACCACGTGATTACACCGTTGCAGATCGAAGGCGGTGAGCGCTATGTGCTGGTAAACCGCGGTTGGATCGCCGCGGCGGCCGACCGGCGCACGACGCCGGTCGTCGTCACGCCGGCGGGCCTCCTGCGCATTACCGGGCAGGCCGTGGTGCCGGGAGAGCACCAGTTTGAACTGTCGACACGCGTCGCCGAAGGCAATGTCTGGCAGAATCTGACGCTTTCGCGCTATCGGGCCACCGTTCCCGTTCCATTGCAGCCGGTGGTCGTGCAGCAGGACAACGCGCTGGATGACGGGCTCAAGCGAGAATGGACTACCACAGGGCCTAGCCCCGACCGCAACTACGGCTACGCCTTTCAATGGTTTGCTCTGGCCGCCACGATACTCATTTATTACCTGGTGACGCATGTCAGAAAACGTAAAACCTAGCCGCGCCAGCCTGTGGCTGATCATTGCGCTGTGTATCGCGCCGGTTGTGGCGTCGTATCTCGCCTATTATTTTTTCGTGCCAAAAGGCCAGGTCAACTACGGCGAACTGGTCGGTACCAAGCCGCTACCGTCCGGACGCCTTCAGTTGAATGATGGTTCTGAATTCAAGTTCGAACAACTTCGCGGCAAATGGGTGTTGCTGATGACCGCGGGTGGCGCCTGTGCCGTCGAATGCCAAAAAAATCTTTTCGCGTTGCGGCAGTTGCGGCTGACGCAGGGCCGCGAAATGAGTCGCATCGAGCGCGTCTGGCTGATCGACGACGCCGTCACGCCGGCGGCAGCGACCACGGCGTCGTACGAGGGCACCTGGCTGGTGCGTGCCGCAGGCAGCGCCCTGCTTAAGGCCCTGCCGGCCGGCGGCAGCACCGGCAGTTACATTTATCTGGTTGATCCGCTCGGCAATCTGGTTCTGCGCTATCCCCATGATGCTGAGCCGTCACGCATCATCAAGGACCTGTTGCGCTTGCTCAAAACCTCGCAGATCGGATAACTGCGTCTATGACGATCGTTTTGTCGCGCCCGCCGGCAGTGATAAACTGCGCGCTTTCCGCCGCGACTCACCGATGACCACAATTACCTGGCAGCAGACAACGACGCGTTTCGCGCAGTTCATTGCGCTGACCAAGCCGCGCGTCGTCTCGCTGATCGTGTTCTGCGCCGTCATCGGCATGTTTCTGGCGGTGTCGCCTGACATGATCGACGCGCGCTTCGCCTGGCGTGTCGCCGCTGCCACGCTGGGTATCGCACTGGTGGCGGGTGCTGCCGCCACGTTCAATTGCATCGTTGAGCAGAAAATCGATGCGGTGATGGCGCGCACTCGCGGCAGGCCTCTGCCGCGCGGCGAGTTGAGCACCCCGCAGACGCTGGTGTTTGCCAGCATCGTCGGCGGCGCCGGGCTTGCGGTGCTGTATTTTGAAGTCAACGCGCTGACCATGTGGCTGACGCTGGCGACCTTCTTCGGCTACGCAGTCATTTACACCGTTGTGCTCAAACCGATGACGCCGCAAAACATTGTCATCGGTGGCGCCTCGGGCGCCATGCCGCCGGTGCTGGGCTGGGCGGCCGCGACCGGTGACGTTCCCTTTCAGGCATTGCTGCTGTTCCTGATTATTTTCGCGTGGACGCCGCCGCATTTCTGGGCGCTCGCGCTCTACCGGAAAAACGAATATGCGAAGGCCGGCGTGCCCATGCTGCCGGTCACGCACGGCGACAGCTTTACTCGCCTGCACGTGCTTTTGTATACGGTAATACTGGTTGCAGTAACGCTGCTGCCTTTTGCGACGCGCATGAGCGGCGCGCTTTACCTTGCCGCCGTACTGGTGCTCGATGCGGTTTTTCTCTACTACGCGATACGGATTTACCGCGATTACAGCGATCGCCTTGCGCAGACAACGTTTCGTTATTCGATTTTGTATCTGATGCTGTTGTTCACTGCCCTTCTGCTCGACCATTACGTGATGCTGTGATGCGATGAGAAGCAGTGTGGTTTATCGGGTGGTAATCGCGGTGCTGCTGTCGTTGCTGCTTGCCGCCTGTGACGGCGGCGCCGGCAAGCCCGCTTTCCAGCTGACCGACCTGACCGGCGCGGATTTCGGTCGCAGTTTTCAACTTACCGATCACAACGGCAAGCTGCGCACCCTCGACGATTTCAAGGGCAAGGTGGTGGCGATTTTTTTTGGCTACACTTATTGTCCGGACGTTTGTCCGACCACCATGGGCGAGATGGCCCTGGTAATGAAAGAGCTCGGCAAGGACGCAGAGCGCGTTCAGGTGCTGTTTATTACGGTGGATCCTGCGCGCGATACGCCAGCTTTGCTGTCAAATTACGTGCCGGCCTTCCACCCGTCGTTTCTCGGCCTCTACGGCGATGCCGATGCAACCGCGCGCACGGCCAAGGAATTCAAGATTTTTTTCCAGAAGCAGCCGCTGGCCGGCGGCGGCTACACGGTTGATCATTCCGCAGGCACCTATATTTACGATGCGTCGGGACGGCTGCGCTTGTTTTCCGCCTACGGGCAAGGCGCGCAGAAACTGCTGCACGATATACGGTTGCTGCTCGGATAGCTCTGATTGCGCCGCAGCGCGACGGCGAAGATCAGTGCGCCGCTGCGCCGATAATGCCGCGCATTTTCTGCATCGCCTTGTTTTCAATCTGGCGTATGCGTTCTGCCGATACCTTGAACTCGGCAGCGAGGTCATGCAGCGTCGCCTGATCGGTTTCGCGTAACCAGCGTGCTTCGACGATACGCCGGCTGCGCGGATCGAGACTCGTCAGTGCTTTTTCCAGTCCGGCGCTGCGCAGACGGGTTGATTGTTCCTGCTCGAGAATATGGTCGGGCTCAGCGCGCGTATCCCTGAGGTAGGCGATCGGCGCGAAACTATCTTCGCTGTCATCATTCAGCGGCTCGAGCGCGACGTCCTTGCCACCCAGGCGTGTTTCCATTTCAACCACTTCTTCCGCTTTCACGCCGAGCTGTTTCGCCATTGAATGGACTTCATCGGCGCCCAGCGTATCGAGGCCGCGCTTCATGCTGCGCAGGTTGAAAAACAGTTTGCGCTGTGCCTTGGTGGTGGCGATTTTTACAATGCGCCAGTTGCGCAATATGTACTCGTGCATTTCGGCGCGGATCCAGTGTACCGCAAACGAGACCAGCCGCACGCCGCGTTCCGGGTCAAAACGCTTGACGGCTTTCATCAGGCCGATATTGCCTTCCTGAATCAGGTCGGCCTGCGGCAGGCCGTAGCCGAGGTAGCCGCGCGCAATCGAGACCACTACGCGCAGGTGCGACATGATCAATTGTCGCGCGGCATCAAGGTCTTCGTGGTCGCGAAAGCGGCGCGCAAGATCGGTCTCATCCTGTTGCGACAGGATAGGAAACCGGTTGACCGACTGGATATAGCTGTCGAGGCTGCCGGTGGCTGACGGAATCGGTAATGCGTAACTGGTCATGGCTCTGCTCCCTTAAGAACAAATATTAGCACTCTGTTTATTAGAGTGCCAATCCGCCGGTTGGTTCCAGCCCGATCGCTGGATTTTGCTGCGCCATATGAAAATTATTTGTTTAAAAACAAATAATTATATTTCTATCGCTCGATCAAGGCGAGATGCCGGCTGACCGAAAGCCAAGCGCCGAACCAGCCGAGTGACGCCGGCGTCAGCAGCAGGGCAAGACTGTCGCCCGGGGTGAGGGCGTTGAGTTGCAGCAGCGACGCATAAACATGCGACAGCTCGCCGAGGCTGCGGTTCGCAAGATAGGCGCCGGCGCTGACAATCAGCCAGGCCACCGCACCCCCTGCAAGCCCCTGCAGTGCGCCGAAGTACAAAAAGGGCCGTTGTATAAACGCGTCGGTGGCGCCGATCAGCTTGATGACTTCAATCTCTTCGCGGCGCGTCAACACCTGCAGCCGTATCGTATTAAAGGTGACGGCAACCAGCGCAATACCCAGCAGCGTGCCGAGAATGGCGGCGACCATTCGCGAGAAGCGCAAGCCGGCGTCGAGCCGGCGCGCCCACTGGGCGTCGAGTTGCACATGCGCGACACGCGGCCACTGGCGGATTTCGTCGCGCAGCGCTTCGAGTGCCGTCGGTGACGGATCAGCGGCGTCGATGACAAAGGCGTCCGGCAGCGGGTTCTGCGGCAGACCGTCGATCACGTCGGTCAAGCCGCTCGATTTTTTCAACTCGGCCAGCGCCTGTTCGCGCGGCACCAGCCGGTACGCGGCGATCTGCGGGGTCTGTTTCAGCCGCGCTTCGATTTGCGCGATTTCAGCGCGGTTTGCATCGAGCGCCATGAAGGCGCTGATTTGCGGCGCGGCGGTCAACTGGTGCGACGCCGCTTGTAAATTCGAGACGAGTAAATACAGGCCTACCGGCAGACTGAGTGCAATGCCGATCACCAGTGCATTGAGTGCGCTGCCGAGCGGTGCAAAGGCGATTCTCTCCAGCGCCGCGCCGAAGCCTCCCGCATGTGCGGCCAGCCAGGCTCTCACGCGGCGCCTCCCGATTCAAGCGCGCCGTGCTTGAGGGAAATCACGCGAGGCGCCAGCCGCGCGAGCAAAGTCTGGTCGTGCGTAGCGATGATGGCGGTGACGCCAACCTGATTGAATGAACGGATCAGTTCGCCGATTTCCAGCGCGTAATCGGTGTCCAGATTACCGGTCGGCTCGTCGGCGAGCAGTATCGCCGGCCGGTGCACAATCGCGCGCGCCATGCATAAACGTTGTTGTTCTCCGCCCGACAGCGTGATCGGCATCGCCGTTTCATATTTGAGCAGGCCCACTTTGTCGAGCGCCGCGCGCACGCGCCGCGCCGCGTCGCGGCCGGGAAAGCCGGCGATTTGCAAGGGCAGCGCGACGTTGTCGAACACACTGCGGTCGAATAAAAGTTTGTGATCCTGGAACACCAGCCCGAAGCTGCGCCGCATGAACGGCACGGCGCGACGACCGAGTGCGCCGACATTCTGCCCGTTGACGATGACGCTGCCGCTGGTCGGCCGCTCGATCGCGACCAGCAGTTTCAGCAGCGTGCTTTTGCCCGCGCCCGAATGGCCGGTAACAAAAACCAGCTCGCCCGCATTGATCGAAAAGCTGACATCCTGCAGCGCCTGGTGGCCGCCGGGATAACGTTTCGAAACGTGGCTGAAGGAAATCATGAGCG
This sequence comes from Betaproteobacteria bacterium, assembly GCA_025363435.1. Classification (GTDB taxonomy): domain Bacteria; phylum Pseudomonadota; class Gammaproteobacteria; order Burkholderiales; family SG8-41; genus PALSA-1004. The sequence continues at coordinate 45,760 of JANYDY010000107.1, read as the reverse complement.
CGTGAGCAGTGAACTGTTAACCGAGTAGTGCATCAACGAATTCCTCTGCATTGAACGGCTGCAGATCATCAATGCCTTCGCCGACGCCGATAAAGCGCAGTGGAATCGGCGGGCGGCCCGCCGCAGCCCCGGCGCGCAAATGCGCAATCGCACAGATCACACCGCCTTTGGCGGTGCCGTCGAGCTTGGTCAAAACGAGACCGGTAACGCCGAGCGCTGCGTCAAAAGCCCTGACCTGATTGACGGCATTCTGACCGGTGTTGGCGTCGAGCACCAGCAGCACTTCGTGCGGCGCACCCGGCGCGGCTTTGGCGATCACGCGGCTGACTTTTTTGATCTCTTCCATCAAGTGCAATTGCGTCGGCAGGCGGCCGGCGGTATCGGCCAGCACAACATCGATATCGCGCGCATGCGCGGCATTCACCGCGTCAAAAATAACTGCGGCGGCATCGCCCGATTGCTGCGTGATGACGGCGACGTTGTTGCGCTCCCCCCAGGTCTGTAGTTGTTCGCGCGCCGCCGCGCGAAACGTGTCGCCCGCAGCAAGCAGGACGGATCTGCCGCTTTTCTGAAAATGGCTGGCAAGTTTTCCAATCGAGGTGGTTTTGCCGGCGCCGTTGACGCCGACCAGCATGATGATGAACGGGTGTTGAGTCGTAACGTCGAGCGGCACCGCGATCGGCGCCAGCATTTCAAGCATCGCCGCGCGCAAGGCATTCTTGAGTTCGCGCGGTTCGCGATATCCGGCGCGGCGCGCCTCCTCGCGCAGGCGGCTGATTAGAAAGCTGCTGGCGGCAACGCCAACGTCGGCGGCGAGCAGTGTGGTCTCAAGCGCTTCGAAAAACGCATCGTCGATGCGCGCGCCGGCGAATAGATCACCGAGATCCGTGTTGAGGACCTTGCGCGTGCGCGCCAGGCCGTCGCGCAGGCGCTGTCCCCAGCCGTCCTGCGCGACGTCATTCTCATTCTGTTTGCCTTTGAGGAAACTAAACATGTCGCGCGCGGTCAATAAGCGTGGCACGGTTTTGCCGCCGGCGTCGGGAATTTAGTTGATGTGAGGACACAATGATCGCCCGGTTAAGCAATGCCGGCGCATGAGATGAGCGCGGGTGTCGCAATTGACTTAAAATTCTAGCCGGAAAGCCGGTCGCGGGCTACCACTCAAACCAGGATGATGCATGAGACACCAGTTTCGCATTAAGGCAATGCACGCTTTCCTTTGCGTCGTTGCTGCCGTTGCAGTGCTGGCGCTGCGGCCCGCACTGGCGCAAACCGTGGAAAAGACCCTGGCCAACGGCTTGCGCGTCATCGTCAAGGAAGATCATCGTGCGCCGACCGTCGTATCGATGGTCTGGTACAAGGCCGGCAGCATCGATGAATTCAACGGCACCACCGGTGTCGCCCACGTGCTCGAGCACATGATGTTCAAAGGCACGAGCAACGTGCCCGGCGGCGAGTTTTCACGGCTGGTCGCGGCCGCCGGCGGGCGCGAGAATGCATTCACCTCGCGCGATTTCACCGGCTATCACCAGCAGTTGCATAAATCACAGCTCGAATTGTCCTTCCGGCTCGAGGCTGACCGCATGGCCAATCTCATCATTTCCAAAGCAGAATTCGACAAGGAGATCAACGTCGTCATGGAAGAGCGCCGTCTGCGCACAGAAGACCAGGCGCGCGGCGTGGTCAACGAGCAGCTGATGTCGGCGATTTTCACGGCGCATCCCTATGGCCGACCGGTGATCGGCTGGATGAGTGACCTGCAAAGCATGACCTACACTGACGCGCTTGACTGGTACCAGCGCTGGTACGCACCGAACAACGCCATCGTCGTCGTCGCCGGCGATGTCGCGGCAAACGACGTATTTGCAATGGCGGAAAAATATTTCGGTCCGCTCAAACCGAAGGTTATGCCAGTGCGCAAGCCGCAGGACGAACCGCCGCAGCGCGGCATCCGGCGCATTTCGGTCAAGGCGCCGGCCGAACTGCCGGCATTGACGATGGCCTGGCGCGCGCCTGTATTGCGTGATGTCGAAAACGAAACGGAGCCCTACGCGCTTGAAATGCTCGCGGGTGTTCTCGATGGCGGCGAGGCGGCGCGTTTGACCAGCACACTGGTGCGCGAAGAAAAAATCGCCAACGCGGTGAACGCCGGTTACGACAACACGCAGCGCGGCCCGGGCCTGTTCATGGTGACCGGCATACCGGCGACCGGCCGCACGATCGAAGAGCTGGAACGCGCCTTGCGCCGCGAGCTCGCAAAAATCGCCACCGACGGCGTCAGCGAAGAAGAACTAAAACGCATCAAGGCGCAGGTCATCGCCGGCCAGGTGTTCGAGCGCGATTCGATTTTTTTCCAGGCCATGCAGATCGGTTCGCTGGAAGTCGCCGGCTACCCGCATCGCACGATCGACGTCATGCTGAAGAAACTGCAGGCGGTAACTGCTGCGGAAGTGCAGGCCGTAGCAAAAAAATACCTGACCGACGACAGTTTGACGATCGCGGTGCTTGATCCACAGCCGGTCGAAGGCCGCAAACCGGCACCGGCCACGCAAGGAATTCGCCATGGGCAGTAAATTTTCGGCGGCACTGGCCGCAATCGTTTTTGCGCTCACGGCCCTGCCGGCCGCGGCCTTGCTGCCGATACAGTACTGGCAGACCAAAAGCGGCGCACGGGTTTATTTTGTCGAGAGCCACGATCTGCCGATGTTCGACGTCAGTATTGATTTTGCCGCAGGCTCTGTTTTTGATACGCCGGCAAAATCCGGCGTCGCCGGTATGACGCTGGGGCTCATGCGGCTCGGCGCCGGCGGGTTGTCCGAGAGCGAAATATCACGCCGCATGGCTGACACCGGCGCCCAGCTCGGCAACCGTTTTGACGGCGACCGCGGCGGCGTATCGCTGCGCACGCTGACCAGAAAAACCGAAATGCAGCAAGCGCTCGATCTGTTTGCGCGGATACTGCAGCAGCCCGAATTTCCGGCCGATGTGCTGGATCGTGAAAAAGCGCGTGCGGTTGGCGCGATCAAGGAAGCCGACACCAAACCCGAGACGTTGTTGAACCGCAATTTCAGCCGCATGATTTACGGCACGCATCCATACGGGCTGCGCGGTTCGGGCGAGGCCGCCAGCGTTGCCGCAATCACGCGCGACGACCTTGAGCGTTTCTACCGCCGCTACTATTCGGCAAATCGTGCGGTGATCGCGATGATGGGGGACGTCACGCGCGAACAGGCGGCCGCGATCGCCGAACAGCTGACGGCAGGTTTGCCGCGCGGCGAAACGGTTGACGCCATCCCGCCGGTCGCCTCGCTCGAGCGCGCGGACACGCGCGTGGTCGCCCACCCCGCCACGCAAAGCCATCTGCTGGTCGGCATGCCCGGCATCCGTCGCGATGACCCTGATTATTTCCCGCTCTACGTCGGCAATTACATACTTGGCGGCGGTGGATTTGTTTCTCGCTTCGTCGACGAAGTACGCTCCAAACGCGGCCTCGCTTATTCGGCGTACAGTTATTTCATGCCGCTGAAGGAGCGCGGCCCCTTCGTGATCGGCTTGCAGACGCGGCGCGATCAGGCCGCCGAAGCGCTGGCGGTGGTGCGCAAAACACTCGCCGAGTTTCTCGCCAACGGCCCGACCGCAGACGAGTTGAGCAAAGCCAAGCAGAACATCATCGGCGGATTCGCGCTGCGCATCGACAGCAATCGCAAGATCGTCGATAACCTGGCGGCGATCGGGTTTTACGATTTACCGCTGACTTATCTGGACGATTTCACCGTTAGCGTCGAGAAGGTCAGCATCGACGAAATCCGGCGTGCTTTCGCGCGCCATGTCGACCCGGCGCGCATGGTAACGGTAGTGGTCGGCGCCGAAGAGAATTCAATCGTGCCGGGGCCGGCGGCGAAGTAGGCGCGGGTCGCATTGATGCCTGCCGCCGCCAATCAGGTGCGTATCATCGGCGGCGCATGGCGCAGCCGCATCATCCGCTTTGCCTCGCGCGATGACCTGCGGCCGACCCCGGATCGTGTGCGCGAAACGCTGTTCAACTGGCTGGGCCAGGACCTCACAGGCAAAAGCTGCCTCGATTTGTTTGCCGGCAGCGGCGCGCTCGGTTTCGAGGCGGCGTCACGCGGTGCGGCCAAGGTGGCGATGGTCGAGCGCGACAAAGTGGCGTTTCGCACGCTGCAGGAGAATGCCCTTCTGCTTAAGGCGGACATGGTGGAATTGCGCTGCGCTGATGCGTTAGAATTTCTGCGCCTCGACACGGGCCGCTATGACGTGGTATTTCTTGACCCGCCGTTTCGTTTGGATGTGTTGCCGCAGGTTTTGTCGCTGCTTGCAGCGCATCTGGCCGGCGGCGCACTGGTGCATGTCGAAGCCGCGCAGCCGCCTGAACTGCAAGGTGCGTGGGAAGTCTGGCGGAGCGGGCGCGCGGGCGCGGTATCCCATCAACTGCTGAAATGGACGGGTCATGAAACGTAAAGTGGTGTATCCCGGTACTTTCGACCCGATTACGCTCGGCCACCAGGATCTGGTGCGCCGCGCCGCGCGGATGTTCGACCATGTCATCGTCGCGGTCGCCGACAGTCGCGCCAAGCGTCCGTTCTTCACGCTGGAAGAACGCGTTGCCATGGCGCGCCGCGTACTGGGCACGCACAAAAACGTCGAGGTCACCGGTTTCTCCGGCCTGTTGATGCATTTTGCGCGCAAGCACGGCGCCAAAGTGGTGATGCGCGGGCTGCGCGCGGTGTCCGATTTCGAATACGAGTTTCAGCTTGCCGGCATGAACCGCAATCTGTATCCCGAAGTCGAATCCATGTTTCTGACGCCGGCCAACGAATATCTGTTTGTCTCGGCGACGCTGGTGCGCGAAATTTCGATACTTGGCGGCGACGTCAGCGGATTTGTCGCGCCGCATGTGCGGCAATGCCTGCGGAAAAAGATAGCCTCGCTCGGCGGCAAACCCTGAGGACAACAATGGCGTTGACCATCACTGACGCCTGCATCAACTGCGATGTTTGCGAACCGGAGTGCCCGAACGATGCAATATCGGCGGGCGAGGAAATCTACGAAATCGATCCGGCAAAATGTACCGAGTGCGTCGGTCATTTCGACAAGCCGCAGTGCCAGATCGTCTGCCCGGTCGATTGCATACCAAACGATCCGCGGCATGTCGAAACGCGCGAGCTGCTCGAGGCGAAATATCGCGCGCTGACGGCGTTGCAAAAACTGGCCTGACGGTCTAACGGGCCTGGCAGCGCGGGCAGTAAAAAGTCGAGCGCTGTCCCAGCACCAGGCTGCGGATAGCCGTGCCGCAAGTCAGGCAGGGTTTGCCGGCGCGGTCGTAGACCGAAAAATTGTTCTGAAAATAGCCCGCCTCGCCTTTGGAATTGACATAGTCGCGCAGGCTTGAGCCGCCGGCTTCGATCGCATCGGCAAGTGTTTCGCGCACGGTTTGCACCAGTGTTGCGCAGCGCGCCGGGCCGAGCCGGCGCGCCGGCAGTTTCGGATTGATGCGCGCCCTGAACAGCGCTTCGCTGGCGTAAATGTTGCCGACGCCGGCGACCAGATGGCTGTCCATGATCGCGATCTTGATGGCGCTGCTGCGCGTGCGGGTTTCCTTGTAGAGCCAGTCTGCGTTGAACGCTTCTGAAAACGGTTCGGGCCCGATGTCGCGCAACAATTTATGCGCAAGCGGATCACCGCGCTGCCACAGCACCAGGCCGAAGCGGCGCGGATCGCGGTAGCGCACGATATTGCCGTTGGCGAGCGCCAGATCGAAATGGTCATGTGTTGCCGGTGCGACATCGGCGGTGACGACCCACAGCCGGCCCGACATGCCCAGATGCACAATCAGCGTGCCGTCGCCGGCGCGAAACAGCAGGTATTTGCCGCGCCGTTCAAGCGCGTCGATGCGGCGGTTGACCAGGGTGCGGGCAAGATCGCGCGGTACCGGCTGGCGCAACGCGCGGTTGCGAACGACAACCGCGGCGACGGTGGCGCCGCGCACCAGTGGTTCGAGTCCGCGCCGCGTGGTTTCTACCTCGGGCAGTTCGGGCACGGTTATTTGGCGGGGGGCGCTGCCGGCGGCGCGGCTGCCAGCGTGCCGGGCGGCATCAGCAATCGCTTCGCTGTCTCGGCGCTCAAAATATATTCAAACGGTTCGTCGTCGCGCGAGATCACGGTGTTGGCTGCGCGCTCGAGAATTTTGAGAACAACCGGTGTGCCGTTTTTCAGAACTACTTTTAATGCGCCAACCGGCTGGTTTTTCGACGGCGGGCGCAGGCCGATGGCGCCGGCAAGCCGCCAGTCGTCGACCCAGCGATTGATGTCGTCAGGGCCTGCCTCCGCCGCAGGCAGGCTGGTCGAGGTCATTTTCAGCGTCCATTTCCCATCGGTTTGTTCGACTTTGAACGAACCGAAATCGAAGGCGATGGGCGCCTCATCAGCGCCGAACAATTGTTTGCTGACCAGATCAAGCGTGCTCTTCGGCAGCACTGCGCCGTAGCGCAGCGGCAGCAGATAAATGCTGTCACCGCTCATCACGTACATTTCGCGGCTCATTTCGTTAGCCGCACCGAAACTGAATTCCTGATTCGCAATCTTGATGCGCGCATAGGGCTCATTGAGTCCGTAACGCGCCAGCCCCGCGGCCGGGAAGCGGCTGCCGGCTTTTGCCTCGAGCAATTCAAGCAGGCGTTGCACTTGAAAGGCATCGGCGCGCGCCTGGAACGGCCCGGCAATCTGCCATTCAGCGGCAATGCGCTCAAGGGTCACGGGTTTCGCCGGACCGACGACGACCTCGATCGTTCTGACGTCGGCGGCCTTCAGGGTCGACAAGCGCTGCGACGTATCGCTGTTCGACGGTTTGAGCCATGCCACCAGCCCGAGCACGATAATCGTTGCGAGCAGGCCCGCGTTGATCAAAAGGCTTTTTTTCATCCCTTGCGGCGGCGCCACCAGATCAGCACGCCGATTCCCGCAAATGCCAGCGGCAGGAAGACGAAAAAGCCGAATAGCAGAAAGTACTGCGAGGCGCGGCCGAGTTCGAGGTTGCTGTCGATGGTTGCGCGCGGTTGCAGCGTGATCATTGCGTCGTCGCCGGCCAGCCAGTTGACCATATTCATGCCGAGGTCGAGATTGCCGCCGTTGCCGAGAAACTGGTTGGCGAGAAAACTGCCGTTGCCGATCACCACGATGCGTTGCGCGCGGTCGTTGGCGGTGCGCTCCAGCGCCAGCGCGATCGTGACCGGGCCGGGAATGTCGCGGCCCTTGTCGAAACCGATTTTGTCGTCGAGCTTGCCCATTTCAACCCAGCCGCGCGGCGCGACGTCGATCAGGCGGGTGACGCGCCAGTCGCGGCCTTCGTTGGCGCCGATCTGGCGGGCGAACGGAAACACCGTGTTGAGCGTGAAATTGTCGGTGATGGCATGGCGTCCGTATCCTGCGCCGATGGCGACCGCCGGCGAAGCATTCAGACGTGCGGCGTCGGGATCGACCACGGTGCCGGGTCCGAGCACCAGCCCGAGTTGTTCGGCGACCGGTTGCAGGCCGCGCAGCGGTTCCTGATCAATCAACCACAAGAGGTTGCCGCCGCCCTGCACGAACTGGCGGATTTTCTGCACTTCGGCAGGTTGCAGATCGACCTGCGGTGTTGCAATCAGGAACACATTTGCATTCGCCGGCACTTCGGGTGCGATGGCGAGATTCACGCTGTTGGTCTGGAAACCCTTGGCGTTGAGTTGTTTGCCGAATTCGCCGAGATCGTGGTTGGCGATGCCATTGAGGCGGCGCTCGCCGTGGCCTTCGAGCGACATCAGCAGGCGTTCGCCGGCGCGCATCAGGCGCATCAGCGCGTTGACGAAAGATTGCTCATTGTAATTCGTCAGATGTTCTTTTTTCTGGCCGTATTCAATGATGGCTTCGCCGGGTGCGCGGATGCCGGCGGCCTGGGCGAGCTTTGGCTCTTCGCGCGGATCGACAAAGTTGACCGTGATGTCCGGTCGCACACGTTGATACGGCGCAAAGAAATCGCGCAACTGCTTGCGAATGTCGCCGCGCACATCCTGCTGATTGGCGTAAACGGTGATCTTCACCGGTTCACCGAGCTTGCCCAACACATCGCGCGCCTGTTGCGACAGCGTGTTGCGGCCGTTTTGCGTGATGTCCTGCATCACGCGGTACTCCTGCGCGAAATAGGCGATCAGCGCAGTGAAGGCGACGAGCAGAACGACGAAGAGCCCGTTCTGCACAAGCATTTGCACACGCAGTCTGAGGCCGGCCTGCATCGTGCTCAGCCCAGCCGCGCCGCGTCGAGGCGGCGGATGGCAAGTACCAGAAAAACCGCCGTCAACAGCAGCATGCAGGCAATGCTGTAGCTGTCGAGCGTACCCTTGGCGAAGGATTCGAAATTTTTCAGCGGTGACAGCACCTGGGCAAGTGCCGCCGGTACCGTCCAGCCGCGTTCGCGCAGGCCGTCACTGGCGGTTTCACCGGTGAGCAGCATGCCGAGCAGCAGACTGAAAGCAATGATGGCCGCAGAAATCGGTTGCGCGGTCAAACACGAAGCATAAAGCGCAACCGCGGCGAAACAGGCGGCGAGCAGGGCGACGCCGCCGATTACGCTCGCCAGCAGGCCGAAATCAAGACGCCCGCCGATCATCAGCGCCAGCGGCATCAATGTGGTGACGCCGATAATCAACAGCAGGAAAACCATCAGTCCGGCGAATTTGCCGAGCACGATTTCGGTGATCGACAGCGGCGCCGATATCAGGAGCACCATCGTCTGATTGCGGCGTTCTTCTGCAATCAGGCGCATCGCCAGCAACGGCACCGCAAACAGCATGATGACTGCGCAGGTTGCGAAGACCGGCACCACCACCAGCTCGGTGACGCCCGGCGGATTCGGCGCCTGCATCAGCTGCGGCTGGATCTGCATGAAGTCATCGAGCCGTTTGAGAAAACCGAACGACAGGATCAGCTGCAGCAGGGTCAGTACTATCCAGGCCAGCGGCGACGAAAAGATCGATTTGAGTTCCTTGCCGGCAATTGTAAAAATCATGCGGCAGCCTCGTCTTTGCGTGTCAGTTGCACAAAAACTTCCTCGACACTGGTTTGCGCCGGCACCAGTTGAAACAATCCCCACGATTCTTCCACTGCGCGGCGCAGCAGCGCCTCGGTCGGGTCGGCTTTGTCGTCGAAGCTGACGCGGAAAATATTCGCGCCGTCGACTTCAACGCGCGCCACACCGGGAATTGCGGCGAGCACGGCAACGGCCGGCGGCTGGCGCAAACCGACATGCACGATGCGCCCGCCGTGAAATTTCTTCAGCCCGTCGATGGTGTCGCCGAACACGGTTTTGCCGTGATGCAGGATGACCACGCGGTCACACACGCTTTCGACTTCCGGCAGGATGTGCGTTGATAGAATCACGCTGCGATCGCGGCCGAGTTCACGGATGAGGCTGCGGATCTCGCGGATCTGATTCGGATCGAGACCAACGGTCGGCTCGTCGAGTATGACGACGTCGGGCCGGTGCACGATGGCTTGCGCAATGCCGGCGCGCTGCTGATAACCCTTGGACAGCGTGCCGACCAGTTTTTTCGAGACGTCGGCCAGCCCGCAGCGGGTCAAGGCTTCGCCGACCGCAGCGGCCCGCTCGCTTTTCGGCACGCGGTGCAGGCGCGCCGCGAGATCGATATATTCGCCGACGGTGAGCTCACGATAGAGCGGCGGTGTTTCCGGCAGGTAGCCGATGTGAGACTTTGCCGCCGCCGGCTGCTCCAGCAGATCGACGCCGCAGATGTTGATCGACCCGGCCGACGGCGCAAGATTGCCCGTCAGCATTTGCATAGTGGTTGTTTTGCCCGCGCCGTTGGGGCCGAGAAAGCCGAGAATTTCGCCGCGTTTTAACTCGAGCGTGACGCCATCGACCGCGGTGTGCGCGCCGAAACGGCGTGAAAGCCCTTGGGCGGAAATGGTTATCTCAGAGGTCGTCGCAGTCATGCAATTCAAAAGAAGCGCGCGGTGGCGCGGGTTCTCGCTTGTGGCGGGCGTCAAATATACCTAATATGCGATGGTTTATGAAGAACTTGCTGGATAATATTCACTCCAAATCGCGTCGGGCTTCAATCCCGCACCCAAAATGAAGATATATCGCACCATTACGCTGGCTTTAACAGCTTTGCTTGCCGCCTGCGCGCAACAGCCGGTGCAACAAAGCGACACGCAGTCCGATACGGCGGCAAAACCGCCGGCGGTCAAGCCGCGCGTGGTCGCGCGGCCGGCGGAAAACACACCGGTGCTGCCGAAGCTGGAATTGAGCCAGGCCATCCTGTTCAGGCTGTTGCTTGCCGACATCGCGCTGCAGCGCGGGCAGTTCAATGTCGCGGTGCAGTCCTATCTTGAGCTGGCGCGCGAAACGCGCGACCCGCGCATCGCCCAGCGTGCCACCGAGTCGGCATGGAATTCGCGTTTTATCGGCGCGGCAATCGAAGCCGCCGGCATCTGGCTGGCCGCCGATCCCGAATCGCAACAGGCGCGCCAGGTGCTGGCGGCGCTGCTGATCAATCAGGCGCGACTTGCCGATGCGCAGCCGCATCTGGAAAAATCGCTGGCTGCCGACAAGGAAAACGCCGGACAGAGTTTCATGCAGTTGAACACCCTGCTGGCACGCCATCCTGACAAGGCGGCGGTACTCCTGTTGACGCAAAATCTCGCCAAGCCTTATCCGAAAATGCCGGAGGCGCATTTCAGCATTGCGCAGGCGGCGCTCGGTGCAGGGCAACCCGCGCTGGCGCTGACTGAAGCGCGCGAAGCGCTGCGCCTGCGCCCGGATTGGGAGCAGGCGGCTCTGCTATACGGCGGGCTCCTGCAACAGCGCAATGGCAACGCTGAAATGGCCGCGTTTTTTCAGGACTTTCTGAAGCGTTATCCGCGCGCGATGGATTTACGCCTCAACTACGCGCGGCTGCTGGTAACGGACAAGAAATATCCGGAAGCGCGCAGCGAGTTTCAGACGCTGCTCAAGGAGTTCCCGGAAAATCCCGATGTTGCGCTGGCGGTGGGATTGTTGTCGCTGCAGCTGGGCGATTTCGATGCTGCCGAAGTGCAAATGCTGCGCGCGCTCGAAAATAATTATAAAGACCCCGACGCAGTGCGTTTTTATCTCGGCCAGGGCAACGAGGAACGCAAGCGTTTTGACGAAGCCTTGAAGTGGTATGGCAGTGTCAGCGGCGGCGATCAGTTCGTGGCGTCGCGTGCGCGTTATGCCGGCGTGTTGCTCAAGCAGGGCCGCATGGCGGATGCGCGCAGTTATCTGCAGAACGCCGGGCGCAATGCGCCGGAGCGTCTGCAGTTCGTCCAGGTTGAGGCGCAGTTGTTGCGCGAGGCCAACGATTTCCGCAGCGCTTTCGACGTGCTCGGCCGCGCTGTTGAAGCGAATCCGAATTCGGCAGAGCTGCTCTATGACTACGCGATGGTGGCGGAAAAAGTCGATCGCGTGGATGTACTCGAATCCAGTCTGCGCAAGGTGATACAGATCAAGCCCGATCATGCGCACGCCTTCAATGCGCTCGGTTATACGCTGGCCGACCGCAACGTGCGCTTGCAGGAGTCGTATTCACTGATTGAACAGGCGCTGAAACTGGCACCCGAAGACCCGTTCATCATCGACAGCATGGGCTGGGTGCTCTATCGCATGAGCCAGAACGAAGCGGCGTTGACGTTTTTGAAGCGCGCCTACGAAATCCGCGCCGACGCCGAAATTGCCGCGCATTACGGCGAAGTGTTATGGATCTCCGGTAAGCACGAAGAAGCACGCAAGGTCTGGGGCGGCGCGCTCAAGCAAAGTCCCGCCAACGAACTGCTGCTGGCGACCGTCAAAAAATTCTCGCCGTAGTACCGGCGCCTTCGCCGGTGTTTGCCATGTCTTCGATGTTGCGATATTGCGCGTTGTTGATGGCCGCGCTGCTCGGCGCCTGCGCCGGCAATCCGCTCGCCCCCGTGCCGGCCAGCACGATCGGCTTCGAACTCGCCGGACGCATGTCGGTGCGTTATCAGGAACGCGCGTTCTCAAGTGCGCTGCGCTGGAAACAAAGTGCCGCCGGCGACGAAATCTGGCTCAACACGCCGCTCGGCCAGACACTCGCCTATCTGCAGGACGGTCGCGACGGCGCGACACTCACCACAGCAGAACAAAAACAATATCGCGCGCAGTCGATCGAATCGCTGACGCAGAGTGCTTTCGGCTGGCGCTTTCCGCTCGCCGGCTTGCGTTACTGGGCGCTCGGGCAGGTCGCGCCGGGGGTGGCGTCTTCCGCGCTGGTGCGCGATGCCGGCAATCGTTTAACGCGATTCACGCAGGCTGACTGGCAGCTTGTCTTTGAATACGCGGACTCGGCGGCGACGCGGCCGTCGCGGCTGGATCTCACCGGCAGCGACGCGCAGATACGGCTGGTCATCGACAGCCTCGACATGGCGCAGCCATGAGCCTGCCGGAAATATTCCCAGCGCCGGCCAAGTTGAATCTGTCGCTGTTGGTGACCGGCCGGCGCGCCGACGGTTATCACCTGCTGCAGACGGTATTTCGTTTTATCGACTTCGCCGACGAGTTGCACATCAGCGTGCGCGACGACGGCCGCATCGTGCGCGCAACGGAACTGGCCGGCGTGCCGGCCGACGACGATCTCTCCATACGCGCGGCGCGCCTGCTGCAAAAGGCCGCCGGCACCGCGTTGGGGGCCGATATCGCCCTCGACAAGCGCCTGCCGCTGGGCGGCGGGCTGGGCGGCGGCAGCTCGGACGCGGCGACGGTACTGATTGCCTTGAACCGGCTTTGGCAGCTTAACTGGCCGCGGGCGCGGTTGCAAAAACTGGCGCTTGAACTGGGTGCGGACGTGCCGGTTTTCATTTTCGGCGAATCCGCGCTGGCGACTGGCACGGGCGAGCAATTAAGCGCCTTGAAACTGCCGCCGGCGTGGTATGTTGTGTTGCTGCCGAAGGTCAGTGTGGCGACCACCCGGGTATTCCAAGATGCGGATTTGATTAGAGATTCGATTCCGCTTACAATACCGCCCTTTTCGTTCGCAGCAGGCCGGAACGACCTTGAAGCGGTGGTTTGCCGGCATTATCCCGAAGTCGAACAACACCTTGCGTGGCTGCGGCAATATGGCGTCGCGCGGATGAGCGGTTCGGGCGCGTGTGTGTTTGCGGAGTTCGGCAGTGAAGCCGAGGCGCGCGCGTTGGCCGGCAGGTTGCCGGAGACCATGCGTGGAGTTGTTGCGCGCGGCCTCGATCGCCACCCGCTGCAGGCGATGGGCGTGGAGTAACAGACAGCATCAGTAACAGGCGGCGCGCGTGCGCCGCAGCAGTGTTTACGCGTTGGGGAGTCGCCAAGTGGTAAGGCACCGGATTTTGATTCCGGCATTCGTAGGTTCGATCCCTACCTCCCCAGCCATTTTTTCAGTCCGTCGTTTGCAATCGGAAGGGTGACTGTGCCGTACGATCGCTTAATGGTGTTCACCGGTAGCGCGACGCCGAAACTTGCCGCGGACGTGGTGACGCATCTGAATATCCATCTCGGCAAGGCCAAGGTCGGTCGCTTCAGCGACGGCGAGGTCATGGTTGAAGTGCTCGAGAACGTGCGCGGCAAGGACGTCTTCGTGCTGCAGTCGATCTGCACGCCGCCGAACGACAACCTGATGGAAGTGCTGGTGATGGTTGACGCCTTGAAGCGCGCTTCGGCCGCCCGCGTCACCGCCGCGATCCCGTACATGGGTTATGCACGGCAGGACAGGCGCCCGAGTTCGGCGCGTGTGCCGATCACTGCCAAGGTGGTGGCGAACATGCTGGATTCGGTCGGTGTCGACCGCGTGCTGACGATGGATCTGCACTCGGAGCAGATCCAGGGTTTCTTCGATATCCCGGTCGATAATATTTATTCCGGCCCGATATTGCTGAGCGACGTGTGGAAACAGGATTACAAGAATCTCGTCGTGGTGTCGCCCGACGTCGGCGGCGTGGTACGCGCGCGCGCGCTGGCAAAGCGGCTTGAAGCCGATCTCGCCATCATCGACAAACGGCGTCCGCGCCCGAACGTTGCCACGGTGATGAACATCATCGGCGAAATCGAAGGCCGCACCTGCGTCATCATCGATGACCTGGTGGACACCGCCAACACGCTGTGCGAAGCCGCGCGCGCGTTGAAGGAACGGGGTGCAGCGAAAGTGATGGCGTATTGCACCCACCCGGTGCTGTCGGGCAAGGCGGTCGAGCGCATTGCCAATTCGGCGCTCGACGAAATCGTCGTCACCGACACGATTCCGCTCAGCGCGGAAGCCGCGCAGTGCCCGCGCATACGCGTATTGTCGATCGCAGGATTACTTGCCGAAACCATGTTGCGCATCAGCAACGAGGATTCGGTGAGTTCGTTGTTTGTAGAGTAGTTTTTTGGCGCGGTGTCATGCGGAACATCGCATGCGCATCGCATTTTGAAACCGGATCGGCTGGTCGCGGCAGATCCGAAATGTGGAGACTTAAATGAAGATTGAATTTACAGCGTTTCCGCGCACTGTGCATGGTACGGGTGCGAGCCGCCGTATGCGCGGTGCCGGCAAGGTGCCGGGTATTTTATACGGCGCCGACAAACCGGCGGTGCCGGTCGAACTCGACCATCAGGCGCTTTACCGTCATCTGAAAATGGAAGCGTTTCACGCCTCCGTGCTCGACATGACGCTCGAAGGCAACAAGCAGCAGGTGCTGTTGCGAGACGTGCAAATGCACCCGTTCCGCCAGATCGTGCTGCACGTTGATTTCCAGCGCGTCGACAAGAACAAGAAGATACACATGAAGGTGCCGCTGCATTTCATCAATGCAGAGATCAGCCCCGGCGTGAAAATCGGCGGCGGCGTGGTCAACCACGTCTTCAACGAACTCGACATTCAGTGTTTGCCGGATGATCTGCCGGAATTCATCACGGTTGATCTTGCCACGCTCGATCTCGGGCACTCGATGCACATCAACGAAGTGCCGATGCCGAAAGGCGTTGAGCCGATTGCGCGCGTGAAGAAGGACAATCCTGCGATCGTCACGGTGCAAGTGCCGCGCGCGGTTGTCGAAGTTGAGGAAGCCGCTGCCGCACCGACGACCGAGATTACCGGTCAGGCTGCAGTGGACGCTGCTGCTGCCGCCAAAGAGGGCGACAAGGGCGGCAAGAAAGACGCCGGCGACAAGAAAGACGGCGGCGACAAGAAAGACGCTGGCAAGAAGGCCTGAGCGTAGTCAGGCGCTTGCCTACCGCCCGCCATGTTGCGCGCAATATGGCGGGCTTTTTCTTGTCCAATTCAACGGTCGGGAATCGGTGAAGCATGAAACTGGTCGTCGGGCTCGGCAATCCGGGCAAAAAATACGAACGCACGCGCCACAACGCCGGTTTCTGGTGGTGCGAGCAGCTGGCGCGCACGGCGCGTGCGAGCTTGCGCGACGAGGGCAAGTTTCACGGCCGCGTGGCGAAACTGGGCGGGCCAGCGGAGACCTGGTTGCTGCTGCCGGAAACCTTCATGAATGATTCGGGCCGTGCCGTCGGCGCGTTGGCGACTTTCTACAAAATCACGCCGCCGGAAATACTCGTTGTGCACGATGAGCTGGATCTCGCGCCCGGTGTGGCAAAGCTGA
Source organism: Betaproteobacteria bacterium (assembly GCA_025363435.1). Taxonomy (GTDB): domain Bacteria; phylum Pseudomonadota; class Gammaproteobacteria; order Burkholderiales; family SG8-41; genus PALSA-1004. Next base: position 30,091 of record JANYDY010000107.1, on the reverse strand, counting down.
AACTCGGCGGCGGCAGCAGCGGACACAACGGACTGAAAGACATTGCCGAGTGCCTTGGCAGCCGCGATTTCTGGCGCCTGCGGGTCGGCATCGGCCATCCGCGCGACGTTGCCGCCAGCGAACAGGAAGTGGTCGACTACGTGCTGCATCCGCCGCGCAGCGAAGAACAGTCCGCGATCGATGAAGTGATCGCGCGCAGCCTCGAAATCTGGCCGCTGCTGGCCGAAGGTAAAACCGAAGCAGCGATGCTGAAGCTGCACACCAAAGAGAAAAAATCCAATGAGCCTTAAATGCGGAATCGTCGGTTTGCCGAACGTCGGCAAATCCACCCTGTTCAATGCGCTGACCAAGGCCGGCATCGCGGCGGAGAATTATCCGTTCTGCACCATCGAACCCAACGTCGGTATCGTCGAGGTGCCGGACCCGCGGTTGCAGCCGCTGGTCGATATCGTCAAGCCGGGGAAAACCATCCCGGCGGTGGTCGAGTTCGTCGACATCGCCGGACTGGTGGCGGGTGCCTCGAAAGGCGAGGGCCTTGGCAACAAATTTCTCGCTAACATCCGCGAAACCGACGGTATCGTCAACATGGTGCGCTGTTTCGTCAACGACAACGTGATACATGTTTCAGGCAAGGTCGATCCGATTTCCGATATCGAGACGATACACACCGAACTCGCACTGGCCGATCTCGACACCGTCGAGAAAGCGATGCAGCGCGCCGGCAAAACTGCCAAGGCCGGCGACAAGGAAGCGATACGCCTCGCTGCGCTGCTGGAAAAAGTGCGCGCGCAACTCGACCAGGGCAAGCCGGTGCGCGCGATGAAACTTGAAAAAGAAGACCTCGTACTGTTGAAACCGTTGTGTCTGATGACCGCCAAACCGGCGATTTACGTCGCCAACGTCGATGACAAGGGTTTCGAAAACAACCCGCTGCTCGACAAGGTGCGCGCCTATGCCGCGCAGGAACACGCGCCCGTGGTGGCGATTTGCGCTGCGCTTGAATCCGAAATTTCCGACTTGTCGGACGAAGATAAAAACGTGTTTCTCGCTGACGTCGGCATGACGGAGCCGGGTCTCAACCGCCTGATCCGCGCCGCCTACGATCTGCTTGGACTGCAAACCTACTTCACCGCCGGTGTGCAGGAAGTCCGCGCATGGACCATGCACAAGGGCGATACCGCACCACAGGCAGCGGGTGTGATTCATACCGATTTCGAAAAAGGCTTCATCCGCGCCGAAGTGATCGCCTACGATGACTATGTAAAATTCAAGGGCGAGCACGGATCAAAAGAAGCGGGCAAGATGCGTCTCGAGGGCAAGGAATACATTGTCAAGGACGGCGACGTTATGCATTTCCGTTTCAATGTTTAACGCTCAATCCGCCGCTGAATTCAAAGGAGCATCAACATGAAGCCGGTAAAAGTTCTTGCGTATGCATTGTTGTGCAGTTTTGCGGTTGTCGCAGCGGCGCAGCAGTATCCGAACAAACCCGTGCGCGTGATCATTCCCTATCCGCCGGGCGAGGCGGCCGACTTCATTGCGCGCGTGATCGGCCCGGCGCTTTCCGAACGCATGGGCCAGCAGTTCGTGGTCGAGAACCGCGCCGGGGCCAGCGGCCAGATCGGCATGGAACTCCTGAAGAATTCACCGGCCGACGGTTACACCATCGGCGTCGGCCAGGGCGGCAACCTCGTCGTTGCGCCGCATACGTACAAGAAAATTCCGTACGATCCGATCAAGGATTTCACCGCGGTCGCGCTTAACGCCACCAATTACCTCGCTGTGGTCGCACATCCGACCGCGCCGTTCAAGAACGCCGCCGAGATGATCAAATGGGCGAAAGCACATCCCGGGCAATTGACGCTGGCGTCGAACGGAGAGGGCGGTTATCCGCATCTGGCGTTCGAACTGCTGGCCTCAATGGCAGGTTTCAAGTTTCTGCACGTGCCGTACAAGGGCGCCACGCAGATCGCCACCGACGTCATCAGCGGCCAGGTGTTGACCGGCATCGGCTCCTACACCGGCATGTCGCCGCAGATCAACTCGGGCCGCATGCGCCTCATAGGCGTCACCAATCATGCGCGCGTGCCGAACAACCGCGAACTGCCGATTTTTTCCGAATTGGTGCCCGGCTACGACATGCGCGGCTGGTTCGGTTACGTCGCGCCGGCCGGCACGCCGCGCGACATCGTCAAAAAACTCAACGAAGAAATAAACCGCGCCATGCAGCTGCCGGAAGTCAACGCCAAGCTCACCGGCGCGGGTCTCATCGTCGTCAACGAATCGGCCGAGTACTACGGCGAATTCATCAAGACCGAATACGCCAAGTACGGCAAGATCGTGCGCGACATCGGGCTGCAGCCGCAATAAGCAGGGCGGCTGTTACGCCTTGGCGGCGGTCGTCTCGACTTTCAAACTCACCAGCAGCACGCCGGCCAGTACCAGTAGCGCGCCGGCGATCTGCACGGTGGTGATCGGTTCGTTGAGTATCAGCCAGCCGAAATAAATCGTGATGATCGGTCCGATCGCGCTGATCATCGAGACCTGGCTGGCGCCGATGCGTTTCACACCTTCAGCCATCAACCAGATCGGCATCACGGTTGAGACCATTGCCATTGTCAGCGACAGCCAGTAGACCTTGGGCGGTTGCACGAGGCCGGCGACGCCGTGGCTGATAAAGAACTGGCCGGTGGCAAAAGCGCAGGCGATTATTGAAGCGAAGGCGGTAAAGCGCGCCGCACCGATGCGCGGAATCACTGCGCCGCTGCCGATCAGGTAACAGGAAAAGCACAGCGCACTCATGAACACCAGCCCGCTGCCGAGTGTGAGCGTATGCGGATCCGCGCTGAAATGCAGATTGCTGGCGAACACCAGTGCGATGCCGCCGTAACTGAGGGCAATCGAAATCAGGTGATGCCGGCGCACCCTTGTCTTGAAAAGAAACGCTGATAGCAGCACGACGATGGTCGGTTGCAGAAAAAGTATCAGGCGTTCGAGACCGGCCGATATGTACTGCAAGCCGAGAAAATCGAAATAACTCGACAGGTAGTAGCCGATGAAACCGAGTGCAGTCAGCGCGCGCCAGTCGCGCGCATCCAGCGTGCGTGCGCCGCCACCGCCGGCAAAAACCGCCATCAATACGAAGAACGGCAGCGAAAACAGCAGGCGCAGGGCGAGCACGGTTTCCGGATCGATCGCAAACTCCGCGTAAAGCAGCTTGATCAGGATCGCTTTGAAGGCAAAGCCGACGGCCGCGATCAGCACCAGCAGCGGGCCGAGCAGTCGGTGCGGCGCAGCGCTCACTGCTCAGCGCTTGCGGCTGCCGCCGAAGATGCCGCCTAAAACCCCGCGCACGATTTCGCGGCCGACCTGCGAGCCGATGGTGCGCATCGCGCTTTTGGCGGCGGCATCAATCAGGCCGGGATGGCGACCACCGCGCGGACCGGTCGTGCCGAGCAGCACGCCGCTCAAGGCGCCGCCGAGCGCGCCCAAGAGGCCGCCGCCGGTGTTGCCCGCCGTGTCTGCCGGCGCGGCTGCTGCGGTGTCCGGTTGTTTTTCCGCGGTGCGGCCTTTGAGTTTTTCGTACGCGGATTCACGATCGATCAACTGTTCGTAATGACCGTAGATGACCGACGATTTGATGATGGCAGCGCGTTCGGCGTCGCTGAGCGGGCCGATGCGCGTCGCCGGCGGCACGATGAAGGCGCGCTCGACGATGCAAGGGCGTCCCTTCTCGTCGAGCAGCGAAATCAGCGCTTCGCCGACCGACAGTTCGGTGATCGCGGTTTCGGTATCCACCGCCGGATTGGCGCGCATGGTCTGCGCTGCCGATTTCACCGCTTTCTGGTCGCGCGGCGTGAAGGCGCGCAGCGCGTGCTGCACGCGGTTGCCGAGCTGGCCCAGCACGGTGTCGGGGATGTCGAGCGGGTTTTGCGTGACGAAATAAATGCCGACACCCTTCGAGCGGATCAGGCGCACCACCTGTTCGATCTTGTCGAGCAGTGCTTTCGGCGCTTCGTTGAACAGGAGATGCGCTTCGTCGAAAAAGAACACGAGTTTCGGCTTGTCGAGGTCACCGACCTCCGGCAGATGCTCGAACAGCTCCGACAGCATCCACAGCAAAAAGGTCGAATACAGCTTGGGCGAATTCATCAGCTTGTCGGCGGCGAGGATGTTGATGACGCCATGCCCCTTGCTGTCGGTCTGCATCAAGTCGTTGATGTCGAGCATCGGCTCGCCGAAAAACGCGTCGCCGCCCTGCTGTTCGATTTCCAGCAGCGCGCGCTGGATCGTGCCGATTGAGGCCGCCGACACATTGCCGTATTCGGTGGTGAAGTTTTTCGCGTTGTCGCCGATGTGCTGCAGCATCGCGCGCAGGTCTTTGGCGTCGAGCAGCAAGAGACCGTGATCGTCGGCGATCTTGAAGACGAGTGATAACACGCCTTGTTGCGTGTCGTTGAGGTTGAACAGGCGCCCGAGCAGCAGCGGCCCCATGTCCGATACCGTGGCACGTACCGGATGGCCGGCCTTGCCATAGACATCCCAGAACACCGCCGGGCAGGCCGCCCATTGCGGCGCGTCGATCTTCAGCGCGGCGAGGCGCTCTTTCATCTTCGGTGAACTCACGCCGGCGGCCGCCAGTCCCGCGAGATCGCCTTTGACGTCGGCCATGAACACTGGCACGCCGATATTCGAGAAGCGTTCTGCCAGCACCTGCAGCGTGACGGTCTTGCCGGTGCCGGTGGCGCCTGCGATCAGGCCGTGGCGGTTGGCGAGCGCCGGCAGCAAGGCAATTTCGACTTTGGACCTGGCGATGACCAGCGGTTCGGACATGACGGCTCCCGATGAGGGGTATGATAAAATTTCAATTATATCAGCGCGATATTGCCGGCATTCAGAGCAATGCCCGGCAATGCGCAATTCTGGCATAGACAAATGAGGTTGCAATGGCGGGTCACAGCAAGTGGGCGAACATTCAGCACCGCAAGGGTAAGCAGGATTCCAAGCGCGGGAAAATTTTCACGCGGCTGATCAAGGAAATCACGGTGGGCGCGCGCCTGGGCGGCGGCGATGTCGCGACGAATCCGCGTTTGCGTCTGGCGGTGGAAAAAGCCTACGAGAACAACATGCCGAAAGACAACGTCGAGCGTGCGATCAAGCGCGGCACCGGCGATCTTGAAGGTGTGAACTACGAAGAAATCCGCTACGAGGGTTACGGCATCGGCGGCGCCGCGGTGATGGTCGACTGCATGACCGACAACAAGACGCGCACCGTTGCCGACGTGCGTCATGCGTTTTCCAAGCACGGCGGCAATCTCGGCACTGACGGTTCGGTGGCGTTTCTCTTCAAGCATTGCGGCCAGCTGCTGTTCGCGCCCGGCACCAGTGAAGACAATCTGATGGAGGCCGCACTTGATGCCGGCGCCGAGGACATCGTCGCCAACGACGATGGCAGTCTTGAAGTGATCACCGGGCCGTACGAATTTTCCAAAATCAAGGCCGCGCTCGAAAAAGCCGGCTTCAAGCCGGAGCTCGCCGAAGTCACCATGAAGGCGACGACGGAAACGGAATTGAAGGGCGACGATTCGGTGAAGATGCAGCGCCTGCTCGACGCGCTCGAAGCCGTCGACGACGTGCAGGAAGTCTATACGACCGCATTGATGGAGAACGCGTGACGGCAGCCGCCCCGCGCGTTCGCATCCTCGGTATCGACCCCGGCCTGCGCATCACCGGCTTCGGCATTATCGACAAAACCGGCAACACCCTCGATTACGTCACCAGCGGCTGCATCAAGACGCCGTCGGCGGGGCCGCTGGCGCCGCGCCTGAAATCGATACTCGACGGCCTCGCTGAAGTCATCGCCGAGGCCAAGCCCGATCAGGTGGCGATCGAAATAGTCTTCGTCAACGCCAATCCGCAATCAACGCTGCTGCTCGGCCAGGCGCGCGGCACCGCGATCTGCGCCGCGGTGCTGCACGACCTTGAGGTGGCTGAATACACCGCGCTGCAGATCAAGCAGGCGGTGACCGGGCGCGGCAAGGCGGCCAAGGAGCAGGTGCAGGACATGGTCAAACGTCTGCTCAGACTGGCCGGCGACCCGAGTCCGGATGCTGCCGATGCGCTGGCCTGCGCGATCTGTCACGCGCACGGCGGGCAGGGACTCGGTAAACTGGCGACGGCGGGTTATCGCATGAAGCGGGGGCGGTTGGTGTGATCGGAAAAATTACAGGCAGGCTGATCGAACGGCGGCCGCCGCAGATCGTGGTCGACGTGCACGGCGTCGGTTACGAAATCGACGTTTCGATGAGCACCTTTTATCAGTTGCCGGCCACCGGTCAGGACGTCACGCTCTACACGCATTTCGTGGTGCGCGAAGACGCGCAACTGCTCTACGGTTTTGCCACCGAACAGGAACGTCACGTCTTCCGCCAGCTGCTGAAAATTTCCGGCGTCGGCGCGCGCACCGCGCTGTCTGTATTGAGTGGCATGAGCATCGCCGATCTTTATGAGACGGTGAGCGCGCAGGACAGCGCGCGCCTGACCAAGGTGCCGGGCATCGGCAAAAAGACCGCCGAACGCCTGCTGCTTGAATTGAAAGACAAGCTTGACGTCACGGTGCTGCCGGCAACGGACGGTGGCCACGGCGGCGACATACTCAATGCGCTGCGGGCGCTCGGCTACAATGACAAAGAAGCGTCGTGGGCGGTGAAACAACTGCCCGGCGGCATCGCGGTCGCCGAAGGCATCCGCCAGGCGCTCAAACTGTTATCGAAGAGCTGACGCGTATTGCATGGTAATCGAGACCGACCGCCTGATCGCCGCCGCGCCTGCCTCGCCGCAGGAAGAGGCGTTCGAGCGCGCGCTGCGGCCGAAAGCGCTCGACGAATACATCGGCCAGCAGAAAATCCGCGGCCAGCTCGAAATCTTCATTGAGGCGGCGCGCCGCCGCAAGGAGCCGCTCGATCACGTGCTGCTGTTCGGGCCGCCGGGGCTCGGCAAAACCACGCTCGCGCACATCATCGCGCGCGAAATGGGCGTGAGCCTGCGCCACACCTCGGGGCCGGTGCTCGAACGCGCCGGCGATCTGGCGGCGATGCTGACCAACCTGCAGCCCAACGACGTGCTGTTCATCGACGAGATCCATCGTTTGAGTCCGGTGGTCGAGGAGATTCTGTATCCGGCGCTCGAGGATTTCCAGATCGACATCATGATCGGCGAAGGCCCGGCGGCGCGTTCGGTCAAACTCGATCTGCCGCCGTTCACGCTGATCGGCGCGACCACGCGTGCCGGCATGCTGACCAATCCGTTGCGCGACCGTTTCGGCATCGTTGCAAGGCTCGAGTTTTATTCGAACGACGAGTTGACGCAGATCGTGCAGCGCTCGGCGAAACTGCTTGAAATCGAAGTCGTTGCCGACGGCGCACGCGAAATCGCCAGCCGTTCGCGCGCCACGCCGCGTATTTCAAACCGCCTGCTGCGCCGCGTGCGTGATTACGCTGAAGTCAAAGCCGACGGCAAAGTCACCCGCGCAGTCGCCGACGCTGCATTGAAAATGCTCGATGTCGATCCGCTGGGCCTCGATGTGATGGATCGCAAGTTGCTGCTCGCCGTAATCGAAAAATTCGCCGGCGGCCCGGTCGGTATCGACAATCTCGCCGCTGCTCTGAGTGAAGAGCGCGACACTATCGAAGACGTGCTGGAGCCCTATTTGATACAGCAGGGTTATCTGCAGCGCACGTCGCGCGGCCGCGTTGCTACCGTCACCGCGTACCGGCATTTCGGCCTTGCCGAGCCGCGCGCCGGCGGCAATGCCGATCTATGGAGTGGCGAACCGCCGCCATCCGCGCGTTGAGTGCGTCGCCTATTCGCGGCTTGCACGCATGATGTACCAGATAGAAATCACCACGCACTGCAATTTCGAGTGCTTTTATTGCGCCGGCCGCGAGATGCCGCAGCGCCATATGGGGTGGGAGCTGTTCGAGCGCATCATCGACGGCATACCCGCCGGCCGCCACATGGTGTCGCTGCAAGGCGAGGGCGAACCGACCACCCACCCGCGGTTCTGGGACATGGCGCAGGCGGTGCGCGCCCGGGGCCTGACGCCGTTTACGATCACCAACGGCGCGCAAATTGATGTCGATCGCCTGGCAGCTACCTTTCCGCGAATCGGTGTTTCGATCGACACGCTGGACGCTGCCGAGGCCGAGCGCATCGGCCGCTACAAACTCGCGCGCGTGCTGACTAATCTCGAAGCGCTCAACGCGCGCATGAGTGCCAAACGCATACACATCATGACCGTCAACTACGGCCAGCCGATCGAAGTGGTGCGCGAATTCGCGCGCACGCGCGGCTACAGCCACACCGTGCAGGCGCTGCAGGCGAAGCCCGATTACGCATGCCGCTATCCCGATCTGCTTGATACGCCGCCGCCACGCTACACCTATCGCTGCCGTTATCTCGAACGCCCGCTCAAACGCTATTACGACATCGAAGGGCGCGAATATCCGTGCTGCTTTATCAAGGACGCCGCCTTGCACGAGCCGATCGCGGCGATGCAGGCAAAAATGGCTGGCGGGGAAATTCCTGACGCCTGCACCGGCTGCCGCGAAGTGCTCGCACCGGACAGCCTGCCGAAACCGCGCGCGCTTGCGGCGCCTGCCGCGCCCGTCGACGCTGCGGTGCTTGAGCAGGCGGCGCCCGTATTCAGCATCGTCACCACCTGCAAGGGCCGCCTGCAGCATCTGCAGCAATCGCTGCCGCGCATGGCGATGCAGGCTGGCGCCGAGGTGATCGTGGTTGACTACGATTGTCCCGATGGTGCGGGCGACTGGGTTGCCGGACATTTTCCTGAAGTGCAGGTGATACGCGTGGAAAATGCGCCGACGTTTCATCTGGCGCGCGCGCGCAATCTCGGCGCGGCCGCGGCGCGTGGCCGCTGGCTGTGTTTTGTCGACGCCGATGCCGTGCTCGACGCAGACTTCGCAGCGCAAGTGCTGCCGCTGTTGCACGACGATGCCTACCATACGATGGCGAATCCGCAGCCGTCGGCATTCGGCAGCTTTATCTGCTGGCGCGAGGATTTTGTGGCGCTCGGCGGCTACGATGAAGTGATTGAAGGTTACGGCACCGAAGACCGCGACCTCTATTTGCGCCTGCTGGCGCTGGGCCGCCGCCATGAAATACTGCTGGGCGACCGGCTGCAGATGCTTGCGCACGAGCGTGACGCCAGCACACGCTACTACGCCATCAAGGATTACACGCTCAACCGCTGTATCAATGCGAGCTATGTGCAGATCAAGCAGGATCTGACGCGGCAGTTCGGCGCCGCATTCCTCGTGCCGGAAATACGCGGCGGGATATACCGGGAAGTGATGCGCGCGTTTCAGCAGGCAGCGCAATCAGGTCGTCCGGCCACGCGCGTGACCATCACCCTGCCACCGGCGCTCGACGTGCGCCTCTATGACTGGCAGATGACGCGCGAGTGGACTTATCTCATGCAACCGGTGCCGCCGGCGGTGAACCCGGCCGCCAATGTTGTTACCGGCGGCGGCCTGCCGCCGGCGCGGCAGGCGCCGGACTAGCGCCTTGCTTGCACGGCAACGCGGTTTGCGCGATAACCCCGTTGTCGGCGCCGCAACGTTTATACGTTCAACAGAGGGGCGGAATTCTTGATTTCGAGAGCAGGCAAAACTGAAAGCGGCGAATTCCGCTGGCCGGTCCGTGTTTATTACGAAGACACCGACGCCGCCGGCGTGGTTTATTACGCCAACTACCTCAAGTTTCTCGAACGCGCGCGCACCGAATGGCTGCGCGCGGCGGGTTTCGAGCAGACCGTGCTGCGCGACGACTATGGTGTTGTCTTTGTGGTGCGCGCGCTGGCGATTGAATATGCGGCGCCGGCGCAGTTCAACGATGCGCTCGAAGTCAGCGTCGCCGTCAATGCGGCGCACGGCAGCGTGCTTGATCTTGCGCAACGGGTGTGTCGCGACGGCGTGCCGCTGGTAACCGCCGCGGTGAAAATCGCCTGTGTCAACACGCAGTCATTCAAGCCCGTTAGAATACCGAAATCGATTGTGGAAAAACTCGCTGTGAGGTGCGCATGAACGTTACGCATGACATGTCTGTCCTGAGTCTGATCACCGGCGCCAGTTTGCTGGTGCAACTGGTGATGTCGGGGCTGTTGCTGTGCTCGCTGTTTTCCTGGTACTACATTTTTGTCAAGATATTCACCTACCGGCGGGCCACCCAGCAATCGGAAAAATTCGAAAAAGATTTCTGGAGCGGCGGCGATCTCAATGAATTGTTCCAGCGTGCGGTCAATGCTCGCGACACCGCCGGCACCATGGAGCGTTTGTTCGAATCCGGTTACCGCGAATTCACCAAGTTGCGCAAGCAGTCCGGGCAGAACATTGGCGTGGTGATGGACGGCACGCGGCGCGCCATGCGCGCGACCTATCAGCGCGAAATGGAAGGCCTTGAATCGCATTTGTCGTTTCTCGCGTCGGTTGGTTCGGTCAGCCCGTACGTCGGCCTCTTCGGCACGGTGTGGGGGATCATGAATTCGTTCCGCGGGCTGGCTCAGGTCGCGCAGGCGACGCTCGGCACCGTTGCGCCCGGCATTGCCGAGGCGCTGATTGCAACGGCGATGGGCTTGTTCGCAGCGATACCCGCGGTGGTTGCCTATAACCGTTTCGCCGGCGATCTGAACCGTCTCGCCACCAAGTTCGATTCGTTCATGGAAGAGTTCTCCAATATTCTGCAGCGTCAGAGCTAAAACAAGGGCCAGACCATGCTGATTGAAAAACGCGGCAGCCGGCGCTTGATGAACCAGATCAACGTCGTGCCCTACATCGACGTCATGCTGGTGCTGCTGGTGATTTTCATGGTGACTGCGCCCTTGATGAACCCGGGCCAGGTCGAGCTGCCGTCGATCGGCAAATCGTCCAATCCGCCGGTGGCGCCGATGGAGGTGTCGATACACAACGATCAGACGCTGTCGCTGCGTGACCGCTCGACCACCACCGACGACCGCAAAATTTTGCGCAACGATCTGATCACGGCGATCCGGCAAAAGCAAGCGAAGAACCCCGAGCAGGCAGTCGTGATCGCCGCCGACAAGGATGTGCGTTATGAAGCGGTGCTCGACATCATGGACATGATGCAGCAGAACCAGGTCAAGAAAGTCGGCCTGCTGGTCAAGCCGCGCGGTCAGTAAGATCCCGACGCACATCCGGTATGTACGCTTACGCCACCAGTATTAATCAGCAGGAGAAAGTCATCTCCGGCGCAGTTGCTGCCGGCATGCACCTGATGTTTCTGGCGCTGCTGATATTCGGCGTGAACTGGCAGACCAAGGTCGAGCCGCCCGTGAATATCGTCGATCTGTGGTCGTCGCCTTCGCCGGTGGCGGAAGCGCCGCCGGCGCCGGCACCTGAGCCGACGCCACCGCCGCCGGTCGAAGCAAAACCGGAACCGAAAGTGCCCGAGCCGGTGCCGGTGAAGGCGGCGCCGAAACCCGAAACCGCCAAGCCCGACATCGCGATCAAAGACAAAGTCGAAAAAGAAAAACGCGCGGCCGAAGACAAGCAGAAAGACACGAAGAAAAAAGAAGACGAAGCGCAGGCCGCGCAGAAGGCGCAGGCGGCCGAAGCGCAGCGGCTCGTCAATGAACAGGCCGAGGCGCAGCGCCGTGTTGCCGAGCAGGCTGCGTCGGCGCAGGCCAAGCTGATTGCAGACTATAAAGAGCGCATCAGGGCCAAGATACAAAGGCTCGTACAGATGCCGCCGAATATCCAGGGCAATCCGGAGGCGGAATTCGACGTCGTGCTTTTGCCGGACGGCAATCCGCTGGGCGTCAAACTCAAACGCTCGAGCGGCAACCCCGCATATGACAATGCGGTTGAGCGTGCAATTCTGAAGGCGCAGCCGCTACCGCTACCGCCGGATCAGGCGCTATTCCGTTATTTCCGGGAACTAAACCTGTCTTTTCGCGCTCAACAGTAGCTGCGCGACCCGACCTTCTATAATACGGCGCAATGAAAAATAAAATTGTTCTTTGTATGTCACGCCTGCTGCTGTGCCTGCTGCTGGCGATCCCCGCGGCGCACGCGCAGCTCCGCATCGAAATCGTCGGCGGCGGCGCCAGTCAATATCCGGTTGCAGTGGCGCAACTCAAGGGCGAAGAGCGGTTGCCGCACAAGATCACCGACATCGTCGCGGCCGATCTCTATCGCAGCGGCCTGTTCAAGATCGTCGACGGCGGCGGGCTGGCGGTGATTCCGTCGGAACCGGCCGAGGTGCAGTATCCGACCTGGAAAGCGCGCAGCGCCGACTATCTGGTCATCGGCAGCGTGTCGCCGCTGGCCAACGGTTACTGGGATATCCGTTTCCGCCTGCTCGATGTCGACAAGCAGTCGCAGCTCACCGGTTTTGCCTATCAGGTCACGCCGCTGCAGTTGCGCAACACTGCGCACAAAATCGCGGATGCCATTTACGAAAAAATAACCGGCGACGTCGGTGTGTTCAGTACGCGCATTGCGTACGTAGTCAAAACGGGCACGCGGTTCGAGTTGCAGGTGGCCGAAGCCGATGGCTACGGCGCGCAAACCGTGCTGGCATCGAACGAGCCTATTCTGTCGCCGACATGGTCGCCCGAAGGCACACGCATCGCCTATGTGTCGTTCGAGCGCAAGAAACCCATCGTCTATCTGCAGTCGCTGCTGACCGGGCAGCGCAGCATTGTCGCGAATTTCAAAGGCAGTAACAGCGCGCCGGCGTGGTCGCCCGACGGCAAACGGCTTGCAGTGGTGTTGACCAAAGACGGCAATTCGCAGATTTATCTGGTTACCCCTGAGGGCGGCAGTGCAACGCGGCTGACCAACAGTTCGGCGATCGACACCGAGCCGAATTTTTCGCCTGACGGCCAGTCCATATTGTTTACTTCCGATCGCGGCGGCAGTGCGCAGATCTACCGCGTCTCCGTCAACGGGGGCGTGCCCGAACGTTTGACCTTCGATGGCACCTACAACGTCAGCCCGCGTTATGCGCCGGATGGAAAATCGTTTGCCTTTATTCAGCGCAATAGCGGGCGTTTCAACGTCGCCTTGCAGGATTTTGCGAGCAAGCAGGCGCAAGTGCTGACTGAAAACAGCATGGATGAATCGCCGAGCTTTGCGCCGAACGGACGCATCATCCTCTATGCAACCGAGGTAAGGGGGCGTGGTATATTAGCCGCAGTATCCAGCGATGGTCGTGTGCGGCAGCGCTTCACTACCGAATCAGGCGATGTGCGTGAACCGGCATGGGGCCCGAATATCAAGAGCCCGTAATCCAAGGAGCTACAATTATGGCGATGAAAAAACTTTTGATCAGACTGGCGGCACTCAGTGCAGTGCTTGGCTTAATCGCAGGCTGCGCCAGTACCGCGCCGAAGGAACAGGACCCGGTGCCGGTTGTCACCGGCACCGCCAGCAAACCGGAACCGGTCAAACCGCCGCCGGTCGTCGAACAGCCGAAAGTAACGCCGGTCAAACCGGAAGTAATCGTCGCCAATCCGCTGAAGGACCCGGGCAATATTCTGTCCAAGCGCAGCGTGTTCTACGATTACGACAGCAACGTCGTCAAAGACGAATACAAACCGGTGGTCACAGCGCACGCGCGCTTCCTGACGCTGAACCGCAGCCGCAAGATTTCGATTCAGGGCAATACCGACGAACGCGGCAGCCGCGAGTACAACATCGCGCTCGGCCAGCGCCGCGCCGACAGCGTCAAGCAGATGATGATCCTGCTGGGCGTGCAGGAGGCGCAGATCGAATCGGTCAGTTTCGGCGAAGAGAAGCCGCGTTCCTCGGGCAAGGATGAGGCAGCGTTCTCGGAAAATCGCCGCAGCGATATCGTTTACGACGGCGAGTAGCATTAAGCGGGCGCGCGCGCAGGGCATGTTGCAACGGTTCGGAAAATTCGCAGCCTGCCTGTGCGCCGCACTGTTGTTGTGCGGTGCCGCGGGCTTTGTGCAGGCCGGTCTGTTCGACGACGACGAGGCGCGCAAACAGATCGCCGCTGAGAGAAAGCGCCTCGACGACCTCAACGTCGAGCTGAAGAGCCAGCAGCAGGCTATTGATGCGCGCATCGGCAAGGTTGAAGAAACACTGAAAAGCCAGGCGCTGCTCGATCTATTTACGCAGATCGAAGCGCTCAAGGTTGAGCTGAACAAACTGCGCGGCCAGATCGAAGTGCTCAACAACAGTGTTGAGAACACTACCAAGCGCCAGCGCGACATGTACCTTGATCTCGATACGCGCGTGACGCGCATGGAACAGCAGGGCGGTGCGGGACCTGCGGCGGGGCCGGTGACACCGGGCTCGCCGGCTGCGCCCGCGTCAACGCCAGCAGCCGCTGCGCCGGTGGCGCCAGCGACGACTGTGGCAACTGCACCGGCAACCGCTGCGGCAGCTGCAGCCGCTGCAGCTGCTGCCACGGCCGCAGCCGCAGCGCCGGGCGATCCGGCCGCCGAAGCGCGTAACTACGAAGCGGCGCAGTCGCAGCGCCGGCTCGGCAATTATCAGGGCGCTATCGTGGCATTCCAGAATTTCATCAAACTCTATCCGAAGAGCAATCTTGCGCCGCGCGCGCAATACTGGATCGGCGATTCGTATTTTAATCTGCGCGATTTCAAACTGGCCATCGCCAGCCAGCAAACGCTGATCAAGAGCTATCCGGAAAGCCCGACGGTGCCGGATGCGCTGCTTAACGTTGCCAGTTCGCAAATCGAAATGGGCGAGAGCATCGCCGGCAAAAAATCTCTCGAAGAGATTGTCAGCAAGTTTCCGATCAGCGACGCCGCGGACAAAGCTAAGCGCAGGCTGGCCGCGATGAACGCCGTATCCAACGCGCCCGCCGGCAAGCAGTAGCCGTCGCGTGAGCTGCAGGGATGGAACCCGATAAAACCGCGGTTGCGGATCGCCTGACGCCCGACGCTTCACGTCTCAATGAGTCATTGCGCATCAGCGAAATATTTTTTTCGCTGCAGGGCGAAACCAGCCGCAGCGGCCTGCCGACCGTATTCATACGCCTGACCGGCTGCCCGCTGCGTTGCGGTTACTGCGACACCGCCTACGCTTTTACCGGCGGCCAGACGCAGACATTCGCGCAGATCTTCTCGGCGGTGGCGCAGTATGCGCCGCGTTATGTTACGGTCACCGGTGGCGAGCCGCTGGTACAGAAACAATGTCCGGTGCTGTTGCGAGAACTTTGCGAGCGCGGGTATTCCGTGTCGCTTGAAACCAGCGGCGCCATCGACGTCTCGGCGGTAGACGTGCGCGTGTCGAAAATCCTCGACATCAAAACGCCGGCCTCGGGCGAGGTTGAAAAAAACCTGTGGGGCAATCTGGCGCACATCACGCCGCATGACGAAATCAAATTCGTCATCTGCAGCGAAGCCGACTACGCCTGGGCGAAAGAACAACTCGCTACACGCAAGCTGGCCGCCCTGTGCCCGGTGCTGTTCTCGCCGTCGTATCACGATCTGCCCGCAGCACAATTGGCCGAATGGATTTTGCGTGACCGCCTGCCGGTGCGGTTTCAGACGCAACTGCACAAGCAGTTGTGGGGCGAGAGGCCGGGCGTGTGAGCGCCGCGGCATGATTTTATGAATGCTGTTGTTTTGCTCTCCGGCGGGCTTGATTCCGCCACCGTGCTGGCGGTGGCGCGCAGCGAAGGTTATGCTTGCCATTGCCTGTCGCTCGATTACGGCCAACGCCACCACGCCGAACTCGATGCGGCAGTGCGCGTTGCCAAGGCACTCGGCGCGGCAGCGCATCGCGTAATCAAACTCGACCTCGCTGCGTTCGGCGGCTCGGCGTTGACCGATACGTCTATCGCGGTGCCGGTCGACGGCGCCACTGCCGGCATACCGGTTACCTACGTGCCGGCGCGCAACACGATTTTATTGTCGCTGGCGCTGGCGTGGGCCGAGGTGCTCAACGCGCAGCATATTTTTTTCGGCGCCAACGCGGTTGATTATTCGGGTTATCCGGATTGCCGCCCCGCATTTGTGAATGCTTTCGAGGCGCTGGCGAATCTCGCAACCAAAGCTGCGGTCGAAGGCGCGCGCCTGACCATGCATGCGCCCATCATCAGCCTGACGAAAGCCGACATCATTCGCCGCGGCACTCAGCTCGGCGTGAATTACGCGCTGACGGTGTCGTGTTATCAGGCTGATGCAGAAGGCCGCGCCTGCGGCATTTGCGATTCATGCCGCCTGCGCAGCGCGGGTTTCGCTGCAGCCGGTATCGCCGATCCGACGCCTTACCGTGCCAGCGTCCTTTAGAATAGCGTTTTCGGTTCACGGAGCAGTCTGATGGAAGGTGGCGCGCATACAGCGGCGCTGGTGGCGTGGAGCGGCTTCGCGCTGGCGGTCATTTTCGGCGCGGTCGGCAACAAGGTTAATTTCTGCACCATGGGCGCGGTGTCCGATATCGTCAACATGGGCGACTGGGGCCGCATGCGCATGTGGCTGCTGTCGATAGCTGTTGCCATCGCCGGCGCTTACACGTTGCAGTCGGCAGGCCTCGTCGATCTGTCAAAGTCGATTTACACTGCGCCCAGCTTTACCTGGCTGTCGTTCATCGTCGGCGGTTTTGTTTTCGGCGTCGGCATGACGCTGGGCTCCGGCTGCGGCAGCAAAACCCTGATTCGCATCGGTGGCGGCAATCTGAAATCGCTCGTAGTTTATGTGTTTCTGGCGATTTCGGCATATATGACCTTGCGCGGCCTGTTCGGCCAGTTCCGCGTTTCGGTGCTGCAACCCGTCGCGATCAATTTCGAAGCCTGGGGCATCAAAGGGCAGGACCTGCCGTCGCTGTTCGCTTCAAGCGGTGCCGACATTAACGGCCTGCGTATCATTATTGCCGCAGTGTTCACCGCGGCCTTGCTGATCTTTGTGTTCAAAGACCGTGAGTTTCGCAGCAATGCAAATTTCATCACCGGCGGCATCGTCGTCGGCCTCCTGGTCGTTGCGGGCTGGTACGTAACGGGCCATCTCGGTTACAAGGAAAACCCCGACACGCTGGAGATGACTTTTTTCGGCACTAATACGCGCGCTGCCGAATCGTTTTCGTTTGTCGCACCCCTCGCCTACACGCTTGAGCTGCTGATGCTGTGGACCGACAAATCGCTGGCCGTGACTTTCGGCATCGCGGCCGCGGCCGGCGTGGTCGCCGGTTCGTTCATCTACGCCAAGGCCAGCGGCAACTTCCGCTGGGAGAGTTTCGCCAACGTCGAAGACCTCGCCAACCACATGACAGGCGGCGTCCTGATGGGTTTTGGCGGGGTTACCGCACTCGGCTGCACGGTCGGGCAGGGCATCAGCGGGTTTTCGACGCTGGCGCTGGGCTCCATCCTCACCTTTGTGGCGATCATCGCCGGATCGGCAGCGACCATGAAGTATCAATACTGGAAGATCATGCGGGAATAAGGGCGTCAGGCGCGGTCTGCGCGCCCGTTTTGGTGGCTTTAAATTGACCCATCCCCCTCCAACCGGTAAAATTCGCGCCTTTTGCAGTACCGGGCGGTTAGCTCAGCTGGTAGAGCAGCGGACTTTTAATCCGTTGGTCGCGAGTTCGAATCTCGCACCGCCTACCACTCCAAAGGCCAGTCGAAAACGACTGGCCTTTTTCTTTTTTCAATCTGTTGTCAGTACGTACGTGCGCGCGAATTTCTGCATGGCTGATAGTCCAATCGACGCCATGACGGGTAGTGCCGGCGCTGTGATGGTTTTGCGGCGGCGCAAATATGCCGGTGGAATCCGCCCGGATTACTGCAGTCAATATGTCATTTGAATTTCCGGTGGATTGCCCCCCCCGCCGGTTCTGATAGTATGCGCGAACGGTTGGTGACAACCGGTTGCAACAGGGAAATTACAGGTTGAATTATTCCAAGAAATATACAAAAGGAGAGAGAGACATGACAACTATCATCAAATCTGCCGTTACGGTAGCCGCGATGGTCGCCGCTGCGATGTCCGCATCGAGTTTCGCGGCCGAAGCTGCAAAATCCGCAGTCGGGACGCCGACGGCAAACCGTTACACACAGGGGCTGATCGATCGTATGGACACCGACAAAAGCGGCAAGGTGTCGAAGGCCGAATACATGAAATTCATGGAAGCCGAATGGACTGCGCTCGACAAAGACAAGAACGGGGTTCTGGAGACGACCGAGTACATGAACCGGGAATATTTCGCACCACCTTCCGGAGGCGCGGCAAGCACGCGATGATGCGTGCCCATATCGTTTTCAGCTCGTGAGCGAGCATTGAGCGTCTAATCTAAAGCCGGTTCCAGCGAATCGGTCTTATGCGAACAAACCAGGAAGGAGCTTTTTATGAAGAAGCAAATCCAGTCCATTGCAGGGATTGCAGTATTTGTCGCTGCCGCCGGTATTTCTACTTCGGTTGTTGCCGCGGATGCCGCCAAGTCCGCAGCCGGCAGCGACGGAGCGAACCGTTATACGCAGGCATTGATTACCAAGATGGACGTTAATCGTGATGGAAAAGTGACAAAAGCCGAATTCATGAAATTCGTGGAAGCGCAATTTGATTTTCTCGACAAAGACAAAAGCGGTCAGCTGGACACCAGTGAAATCATGAACAAGGAATATTTTTCGCGTCCCGCCAATATGGATTAATTCCGTATCCGGAAGTCGAGCCGGCGGCGGAGTCCGCCGCCCGGAACGAATTACTGCCGGCTCTATGAGCCGGCATTTTTTTTGTCCGGCACGGCATAAACCGGTGTTCGCAACCGTCCGGAATCGCAATAAATCTGTTCGATGCCATGGCGACAGAGGACTCTGACGACGCCCGCGGGTGTGCGGCCGATGTGAGAAAATGGCTACTTGCATGTAGCCATCGCGAATGTTCCGCGCGCCGGACGTTTGCGTCGACGACCTGCCCACTGATGGAATGAATTGATGACTGCCAACCCGCGGCTGCCGAAAATAGTTACGATCGTCGGCACGCGACCCGAACTGATCCGGCTGTCGCGCACGATTCCGTTGTTCGACCGCCTGTTCACGCATTTGCTGGTGCATACCGGCCAGAACGCCGACCCGCGGCTCAAAGACATATTCCTCAGCGAACTGGGTATCCGCGCGCCGGACGTCTATTTTGATGTGCCTGTCACGTCGAACGCACGCATGCTGGCCGACCTGCTGGTGAAAACCGAGGAATTGCTGTTGCGCGAAAAGCCCGACGCCATGCTGATGCTGGGCGATACCAACAGCGCGCTGTCGTGCATCGTTGCGCGCAAAATGGGTGTGCCGGTTTTTCATCTGGAAGCAGGCAACCGCTGTTTCGATGCCGAGAGCCCGGAAGAAATCAACCGGCGGATAGTTGACCATACCTGTGACTTCAACATTGCCTACACCGAAGCGGCGCGGCGCAATCTGTTGCGCGAGGGGCTGCATCCACAGCACGTCTATGTGATGGGTTCGCCGCTGCGTGAGGTGATCGATTTTTATAAAAACGCGATCGACGCCAGCAAGGTGCTCGATACGCTGCGCCTCGCGCCCGGAAAATATATCGCTGCCAGCCTGCATCGCCAGGAGTCGGTGGACGACCCGGCGAGACTCGCCGGACTATTGCAGGCCCTGCAGGAAATTCACGTCAAGACCGGTTGGCCGGTGGTGTTGTCGACGCATCCGCGCACGCGCCAGCGCATCGAAGAGAAATCCAAAACCGCGCACGCGGGTCTGCAGTTCCTGCCGCCGTTCGGTTTTTTCGACTGGTGCAGGTTGCAGCAGCAGTCGGCCTGCGTGGTGTCCGACAGCGGCACCGTTAGCGAAGAGGCGGCTATGCTGGGTTTTGCCGCAGTGACGCCACGCAAATCGATGGAACGGCCGGAGGCGATGGAGTATGGGCGGGTGATACTCTCGGGTATCGAATCGGCGCAGGTAAGCGCCGCAGTTGAACAGGCGCTCGCACTCGGGGCCGGCGCGCCGGCCGCGGTGCCGCCCGAATACCAGGTGACGGATTTTTCCCGACGCGTCGCCATGCTGGTCGGCGCAGCCTGCCGTCTGCCACGCGGCAACGATTCATAAACTTATTCAGCAAAGCCAACCATGCCGCGTGCCGATTGGGAACAAAACACCATTGAAAATATTTTCCGGCCGCGCGGGCTTTATCCGCGCGAGCGGATTTCGACGGTGCTCGACGTCGGCTGCGGCCTTTCGCTGAAATCGCAATTCATCGAAGCCGATATCCGCGTTGGTGTTGATGCGCACCGGCCGTACCTGGAGAAGATCGACGCCAAAGTGCCGTACGTTTGTATCAGCGCCGACGCGCTGCACCTTGAACGCCTGTTTTTGCCGCGTTCCTTCGATCTGGTGCTGCTGCTCGATATTGTCGAACATCTCGACAAGCCCGATGCGCTCGAGTTGATCCGTCAGGCCGAAATCGTTGCCCGGCGCGCGGTCGTGATCGAAACGCCCAAGGGATTTCTGCCGCAGAACATCGATATCCTCGGGTTGGGCGGCGATCATTTCCAGACCCATCGCTGCGGATTTGAGAGCGACGAACTGGCCGCCAGCGGTTACGACGTCGTCGTGCGGCCGTATACTCTGAGCCAGGTCAAGCGGCACACGACAGAGAAATCGCCCGCTACGATCGAAATGATCGACGCGATCAAACGCTTTTGAACAATGTAAATCGAGCGACGTTCATGCGCTTGCGTGAGTTCCAAATGGAGACGGCGCGATGAGCCGCATTTTGCTGATCGGCGGCGACGGCATGCTCGGCAGTGCGCTCAGCCGCGTGCTCGGCGCGGCGCACAGCGTGACGGTGCTGCGACGCGCCGATTTTGATATTGAGACGGGGGCGTGGCGCGCACTGCCGGTTGCCGGTCACGATTACGTGCTCAATGCCGCGGGCATGATCAACAAGCGGCAGGCCGAGGCCGGCAAATTTTATACGGTGAATGCCGTATTTCCCCACGCGCTGGCTGAGTTGTGTAGCGGGCACGGCGTGCGGCTGATTCATTTTTCCACTGATTGCGTGTTCGCCGGCACCGCCGCCCCTTATTACGAGGACGCGCGCACCGATGCGGACGATCTCTACGGTCAGACCAAGATCCTCGGCGAACCGGTCACCGGCATGACCATACGCACGTCGATCATCGGACCGGAACTGAGGAACGGCTACAACCTGATGTGCTGGGCGCTGGCGCAGTGCGAGATCAAGGGCTTCACCAATATTTTCTGGAACGGGGTCACTACGGTGGCGCTTGCGAATGCGGTGAATACCATCATCGAGCGCAATTTGTACGTCGCCGGCCTGCGGCACGTGCACGCAACCGATTGCAGCAAGTGCGATCTGGTCGGCATGATATGCACAGCATTCGGCAGCGGCGCGCAGATCACCCCGGTCGAATGGGAAACGGTGCGCGATGTGCGCCTGCGCACGCGGCATGCCGATTTACTTGCGCAACTGAACATTCCGCCGATCGGCGAACAGATTGCTGCGCTGGTGCCGTTGAGCGACCGTAACGGGCGCTGGCGGAGCTGAGCCGGATTCGATTGCAGGCAAAGCATATGAAAACCCGCACGCCCAAAGCCTCGCTGATCCTGCCCGCGTACAATCATCTGCGCTACCTGCCGCTGGCGGTCGAAACCGCACTCAAGCAGACGGTGGATGATTTTGAACTGGTGATTGTCAACGACGGTTCGACCGACGGCACCCGCGAGTGGCTCGACGCCCTCAGCGATCCGCGGGTGCGCGTGTTGCATCAGGACAATCGCGGGCCGGCCGAGGCGATCAACGCCGGCATACGCGCTTCGCGCGGCGAGTATCTGACCTGGATTTCCGCCGACAACTACTGCGCGCCGTATTTCGTCGAGGCGCTGGTCGCCGCGCTGGATGCCGATTTATCGAGTGTAATCGCCTATTCACCGTTTTACATGATCGACGCGGACGGGCGTGTTGCCGGCATACGCTTCGACAATCTGCTGCTGCTGCGCGAGCTGGTGACCAACCGGCCGCGCGGCATGGCCGGCTTCATGTACCGCAAATCCATGCACGACAGGCTAGGCATGTACGAAGGCTGGGCGCTGGATACGCTGATGTGGTCGCGTGTCATGGAGGAATTCTCCGCGGTGTTCGTGCTCGAGCCGACGTATTACTACCGCTTTCACGAAGAACGCGCGACCGTCACCCAGGCGCCCAAGGTCACTGAGGCTGTCGCGAAAATAACCACCGGCTTTCTGGCGCGGCATCCGGATCCCGGCGCCACTGAAACGCTGGCGCGGTTATACCCGGGGCTGGCGAAGGCGCCGCAGCTGTCGGGCTACGCACGCGCCGATTTTGCCTGCATGCTCGCGCAATGCGGATACCCGCGCGAAGGCCTCGAACTCATCGGTGCGACGTTGCGTACTGCCGCGGCAGATGATTTGCTGAGACCGTTGATCAACGCGGTGGCGCTGTGCCGGCTCGCCGGCGCCGCGCCGGTGGCCTTTGTTGCCGAAGCGCTGTCGGAAAACGCGAACCTGCCGGCGGCATCCGCGCAAGCCGCAGTCGATGTCGTCGATGCGCTGGTCGTCATGAACGACGGTGTCAGGACGGCCGATATGTTGCGCATTGAGCACGGCAGCATGCTGATCGCCCTCGAACGGCCCAAGGTATTTTCGTTCACCGCGTGGAAGCACGATCCGGCGCGTGTGCCGGTGCGCGGTTCCTGAAAACGCCTCCCGCAATCATGCTATTGTTTTACCGGACTTCGGCATCAGCAGTTCAAAATAGTTAGCGGCCAGAACAAGATATTCGAGGTCCGCAGTTCTTTTCTCAAGGAGGGGTGATGAAATCTTTTAACAGTACTTCCATATTCCGGCTGACCTGTTTTTTTATCGCGGCGATGGCACTTTACGGCTGCGCCGGCACCACGGGTGGAGATGCCGGCGGTGTTGAAAAAATGTACGTCCTGTACTGCGGTGAAGGCACCGCACCCGATAAATCGCGCTGGACACCCGGCGTCAAGGAAAACGAAGGCAAACCGATCACACTGTCCAACAGCTGCTATCTGATCAAGCACGCCAAAGGCTGGATGTTGTGGGAAACCGGTTATTCGGAGTCGCTGCTGGCGATGATGCCCAAAGGCTTTCCGACGCCGAACCTGAGCTGGGTCTGGAAAAATCCGAAAACGCTGACCCAGCAACTGGCTGATCTTGGCCTGACGCCGACGCAGATCAAGTATGTCGGCTTCTCGCACGCGCATCCGGACCACATCGGTAACGGCAGCCTGTTCAGCACCGCAACGCTGTACATCCAGCAGGCCGAGTACGATTTTTACCTCGACCCCAAAGGCAAGCCACCGGCGGCGCCGGCGAACTGGGAAAAGCTGCGCGCCAATCCGTCAGTCAAGATGAAGGGCGACACCGATATATTCGGCGACGGCTCGGTGACCATCGTCACCTCAGCCGGGCATACGCCGGGGCACCAGTCGCTGCTGGTCAAGTTGCCCCGGACCGGCGCTGTGCTGCTGACCGGCGACGCCGTGCATTTCCGCGACAACTGGGACACGCCGCGCGCGCCGGTGCAGAACTTCGACAAGGAAGCGACCGTGAAATCGGTGGAAAAACTCAGAGGCATTGCAGCGACCAGCAAGGCGCAGGTGTGGATTAATCACGACGCCGCACAGACGGCAACGCTGAAAATGTCGCCCGCGTATTATGATTAGCACGCCGATCCGCTGACGCGATTGAAAGGGCCGGCATCCACCGGCCCTTTTTATGTCACTCGTGATGTGTTCATTTCAAGCAAGTCGCCATGCTGCGCAAGCTGTTTAACCTTCTGGCCGGGCGCGGCGCCGAGACGCCGGCCGTCGCCGGCGCGAGTGAACTGGTGCGCGAAGGCGACCGGCTCGCGCGCAAGGGCGCACTCACTAAAGCACTGGAGCGTTATCGCGCCGCTTTCGCCGCAGACCCGGTCTGTCTCGAAGCTCTGCTCGGCATGGGCAACGTCATGGTCGATCTGTGGATGCTCGACGAGGCGGTCGCCGCCTACGGCCATGCACAGGCGCTGGCGCCGCGCTCTGCGGCAATCCGCTCGGCACTGCTGTTTCATCAGCACTATGCAGCGGTAATCGACGCACCGGCGTTGTTCGAAGCGCATCGCCGCGCCGGCGAGCAGTTGATGGCGAACGCCGCACCTGCAGCGCCGGCAGTGCGTCGCGCAACGGCCGGCCGGCGCTTGCGCATCGGTTATGTGTCGCCGAATTTTTCGCGCCATTCTGCCGGCTATTTCATCGAGCCGGTGATCCGCCACCACGACCGCGAACAGTTTGAAGTTTTCTGCTATTACGCACACGCAAAATCCGACGACGTCACGGCGCGTTTTCGCGCCATGGCTGACGGCTGGCGCGATATACCCAAGACCGACGGCGCCGAACTCGCGGCGCTGATAAGGGCCGACGGCATCGACGTACTGGTCGATCTCGCCGGCCATTCGAAGGCCAATCGTCTTGCTGCCTTTGCGCACAAACCGGCGCCGCTACAGATCACCTGGCTGGGTTACCCGGACACCACCGGCCTGCCCGCGATCGACGTACGCATCACCGACGCGATTGCCGACCCGGCGCCGCAGGCCGATGCCCTGAATAGCGAACGCCTCGTCCGCATCGCCGGCGGTTTTCTCTGTTACCAGCCGCCTGCCGACAGTCCGCCGGTGGTTGATCACGTCAATCCCGCATCTGCTGTGGTGTTCTGTTCGTTCAACAACATCGCTAAACTCAATGCCGGCATGGTGCGTTTGTGGAGCGCCATATTGGAAGCCGCGCCGGATTCGCGCCTTGTGCTGAAGTCGGCGCCGCTGAATTTCGCCGAAACTGCCGACCGCGTGCTGGAAAGTTTCGAGCAGTTCGGCATCGCCGCGGGTCGCGTTGAAGTGCGTGGCTGGATAACGCAGCGCGAGCAGCATCTGCACATGTATGACGGTGTCGACATCGCGCTCGATACTTATCCGTACAACGGCACCACGACAACCTGTGAGGCTTTATGGATGGGCGTACCGGTAGTGACGCGCGCCGGCAGTGTGCACATGTCGCGCGTCGGCGCTTCGCTGCTGCATGCCGCCGGACTCGATACGCTGGTAGCGCATGATGCGCAGGGCTATGTCGATATTGCGGTGGCGCTCGCCAATGACGTAGCGCGCCGCCGTGAACTACGCGCAACACTGCCGCAACGCCTCGCTGCGTCGGCGCTGCTCGATCACGCCGGTTTTACACGCAAGCTTGAACAGGTCTACCGCGACGCTTTCGCCGCGGTTTGACCCTCTCGCACCTTATTTCTTCGGGATCACTGGCAGCAGTATGTACGACGCCTTGTCGGCACCGGCGTAGATGGTGTTCTTCGCCCCGGCGTTGTATTCGGCGTGGTAATGCGTGTACGGCTCACTGCCGATACCGTCGCGCGGCTGGATGTCGACGCGGAACTTGTGGCCCTTCTTGATCACGATGGAAGTCGGCCAGACTTCGATATCGCATTCGACCGGCTCGTCCTTCTTCAGCCACCAGCGTTCGTTGTGCGCGTGGTAGGGGCGGTAGGGCAGCGATTTCTCTTTATCGAGTTTGCGGTGCGAGGCGCGCAGCCAGCCCTTGGTAATGCAGGGCACCGGCTGGCCGTGCTGGCCGACTTCGCAGACGTCTTTGCCGTCAGCGCCGATATTGCGCAGCGTGACGAAAATGTCCATGTCTTCCGAGCTGCTCGATACCCACAGCTTCATTGCCAGCGGGCCGGTCAGTTCCATGTCGGCGGACATCACCGGCGTTTCGAATGAGACGCCGCTCCTGCCGACGTTGCCGTGCGTGGTTGACAGCGACGAGCCCGAGGCGACGCCGGCTTTAGTCACGCCGCTCGCGCTATAGGTAAGTTTGGCGGGTTTTACCGGCGGCGTAGTCGTCAGCGTGCCTTCGCTCGCGTGTGCATCGCTCGACGGTTCGCGTTCGATCTGCAGGTAATATTTGGTCCACTGCGTGCGCGCCAGCGGCCATTCGTTTTCCGTGCGGAAGGGATAACGCTCGGGGCTGCCGCCGGTGCGGATTTCGAGTTTGACCGGCGGTTCTTCCATCAGGCCGGTGTCGTTGCCCTTCAGCCAGTGGTCGAACCAGCGCAGCTGGTCCATGCGGCCTTCTTCCGCGTGAAAGGGATGAAAGTGCGTGCCGGTATGGATGCGCAGCTTTTTGTTTTTCGACGCGGCGTGCGTATAACCTTCGGTGTTGCCGCGCAGATGCATGGCGAAGCCGCCCCAGTTGCCGACGCTATAGATTGGCAGCGTCATCCTGTCCCACTGCCCGCCGCTTTGCTGCCACCAGCCGGAGTCGAGGTCGTGACTCATGTACTGCCACATCATGTCGTTGTGAAATGAATCAGGATTGTAAGCGCGCGGGTTGCCGAGCAGATGGTGCGCGGTGTGCGTCAGCCACCAGTTGCCGATGAAGCCCAGCGCAAAGATACCGCCGTGATAAGCCTGGTCGCGATACTGGTCGGCGCGGCCTTCCCACGGCATGATGCATTTCAGCGACGGCGGCTGCGTGTTGGCAGCGCGCCATTGCGAACTGGCGTGGTACGAAATGCCGAGCATGCCAACGCTGCCCGAGCACCAGTCGCGTTTCGCCACCCATTCGATGGCATCGTAAGTATCGAGCGATTCCTGGTACGAACTCGGTTCCGAACGCCCGGGCGATTTGCCGGCACCGCGCGAATCGACGCGCACGCAGGCGTAACCGCGCGGGCACCACCATTCGGGATTGACTGTCTCCCAATTCATGTACGGGTTGCCTTTTTCTTCGAGGTCAACCGGCGGCACCCACAGCTTGTCTTTCTGATACACGCTGGTGTTGAAAATAATCGGCACCGTGTCGCCGGTGTCGGGGCGGAAGATGTCGGCATAGAGTACGGTGCCGTCGCGCAGTGGAATTTTGACGTCTTTTTCGACGATCAAATTGGCGTATTTCGGTTGCGATACCTTGTCTGCTACGGACATGCGGGTCTCCAGAAGTTCGATGGTCTCGGGGGTATGCGGGCCGTGCGGGCGTGGTGCAGGAACTGCCGCCGCCGGAGGTTTCTTTTTTCTACTTATAAGTCAGCCGGCCGTGCGCCGTCAATGGCGCGCGACCGCGTTACAATACCAGCAGAGTCTTTTTTGTCCAATCACGAGCTACGGAGAACGGCAATGGCACACGCAATACGCCTTTACGAATTCGGCGGTACCGACAAAATGCGCTGGGAAGAGGTTACTGTCGGCGAGCCCGGCCCGGGCGAAGTACGCGTGAAAAGCACCGCGATCGGGCTCAACTTCATCGACACCTATCACCGCACCGGTTTGTATCCGAACCAGTTGCCGCTCACACTTGGCATGGAAGGCGCCGGTGTCGTCGAAAAAGTCGGCCCCAAGGTCAAGGACTTCAAGGTCGGCGATCGCGTGGCGTGGGCGAATCCGATCGGCGCCTACGCCGAGCTGATGTTGCGGCCGGTTGCGCGGCTGGTCAAAATTCCGGCCGGCATCGACGACAAAATCGCCGCTTCCATCATGCTGAAGGGTATGACCGCTTGGTACCTGTGCAAACGCACTTACAAGGTCAAGAAGGGCGACACCATTGTCGTGCACGCCGCGGCCGGCGGCGTCGGCCAGATACTGTGCCAGTGGGCGAAGGCGTTGGGCGCCACTGTCATCGGCACGGTCGGTAGTGATGCGAAGGCGGAGATCGCGAAAAAATGCGGCTGCAAACACGTGATCGTGACGTCGCGCGAAAACCTCGTTGCCCGCGTCAAGGAAATCACCAAGGGCAAGGGCGTGCCGGTGGTCTACGACGGCATCGGCAAGGACACCTGGGATGCATCGCTCGATTGCCTGGCGCCGCGCGGCATGATGGTGAGCTTCGGCAATGCCTCGGGCCCGGTCACGCAATTCAATCCAGGCTTGCTGGCGGCGAAAGGTTCGCTGTTTCTGACGCGGCCGACGCTGTTTCACTATACGGCGTCGCGTGAAGACGTAGTTGCCGCCGCGCGCGATCTGTTCGCGGTGGTAAAAAGCAAAAAGGTCAAAATCTCGATCAACCGGACTTATCCGCTGCGCGAGGCGGCGCAGGCGCAGGCCGATCTCGAGTCGCGCAAGACGACAGGCTCGACGGTTTTGATTCCGTAAGCGGATGCACTGCGCTGAGGCGGTGCGCACCGCAAACGGACGCGCATCGCTTCATGCGCAAGGGGCGCGCCTGAGTTCTGCGACGACAGGCGCATGGCTTGTTTTTTGCGTAATGCTGTCTGATCCAAATTATCCGGAGATAGACCATGAATAAAGCAATCAACGCAATCGTCGCAATCGCAATGACATCCTTTGCTGCAGGCAGCACGCTCGCGCAGGAATATCCGCAGAAGCCGATCCGGCTGGTGGTGGGTTTTACCGCCGGCGGCATTTCCGATGTGCTGGCGCGCGCTATCGGCGCCAAGCTGTCGGCGGGCATCGGCCAGCAGGTGGTCGTCGATAACCGCGTCGGCGCCGGCACCACGATTGCATCCGACCTCGTCGCCAAGGCGCCGCCCGATGGTTACACGCTGTTCATGCAGGACATCACTACCCACGCGATCAACGCGACGCTCTATAAAAAGCTGCCGTACGATACGGTGAAGGACTTCACGCCGATTTCGCTGGTGGCGGCCAGCCCGCTGCTGCTGCTGGTGCATCCTTCGTTGCCGGTGAAATCGGTGAAAGAACTGATCGCGCTGGCGAAATCGAAACCGGGCCAGATCGTCTACGCGTCATCCGGCAACGGCACGATTTTGCATCTATCGGCGGAGACGCTGAAGTCGATGGCGAAAATCGACATGGTGCACGTCCCGTACAAAGGCAGTGCACAGGCCGTGCAGGGTTTACTCGGCGGCGAAGTCGCGGTGTCGTTCTCGACCATGCCGCCGGCGCTGCCTCAGGTGAAGGCCGGCCGCTTGCGCGCGATCGGCGTCACCACGCCGAAGCGCAACACCGCTGCACCTGATGTGCCGACGATTGCGGAAGCCGGCCTGCCCGGCTTCAACATCGTGCTCTACAGCGGCGTACTCGGTCCGGCCAAGCTGCCTGCCGCAGTGGTCGCAAAACTCAACAGCGAGCTGGCGAAAGCCGTCAACAGTCCGGACGTGAAAGCCATTTACGCTACGCTCGGCGTCGATCCGCTAACCGATACGCCCGAGCAATTTACTGCGCATATCGCTTCGGAAATCGAAAAACTCGGCAAGGCGGTGCGCGCAGCCGGGGCGCAGGTCGATTGATTTCTCCATTCAGGTAAACGCAATGTCCACGACCAAACTGCCGCGCCAGACGCGTTACGACTATTCGCCGATCACCGAGCGCAAAGACTACTCGTGGCCCGGCGGCAAACGCCTCGCGCTGTGCGTGACCACCAACATCGAGTGCTTCGCCTTCGGCAAGGGTCGCGGCCACGACAGCGCCAAACACGGCGAGCCGCAAACGCAGCGCAATTATTCGTGGCGCGACTACGGCAACCGCGTCGGCATCTGGCGCTTCTTCGACATGTTCGACGAATTGAAGATGCCGGTAGCGCACAATACCAACAGCCTGTTGTACGACTACGCGCCGCAGATATTTGATGCGATCCGCCGCCGCGGCGACGAAATCGTCGCACACGGCCGCACCAACTCGGAGAACCTGCACGATTTCCGCTGGGAGGCCGACGAAGCAGCGGCGATCCGCGACGTTACCGAAACGTTCACGAAGATGGAAGGCAAGGCGCCAACCGGTTGGATGGGCGCGGGTGCCTATGAAAATTCGACCACGCCCGATTTGTTGAAGGAACTCGGCTACAAATACTCGATGGACTGGCCGGCGGACGATCAACCGTTCTGGATGCGTACCAGGAGCGGCCCGCTGCTGAGCGTGCCGTACCCGGTCGAGATCAACGACTCACCGGCGGTAGTGCACCGCCAGCACAGCGCGCGCGAATTCTGCGAAATGATGGTCGACCAGTTCGACTGGATGATCGAAGAGAGCGCAAAACGGCCGCTGGTCTACAACATCTCGATCCATCCTTACGTGATGGGCCAG
>JANYDY010000071.1 GCA_025363435.1 Betaproteobacteria bacterium | reverse complement strand
CCTACAGCCGCGGCGCAAGCGGTGTGATGGATCTGCTGGATTCGCGTCGTCAGTTATATGCAACCCGCCTCGAAGCATCCGGCACACGGGCCGAGTACGCGAAGTCGCTGGCTTCCTGGCAAGCAGCCATTCTTGCCGCAGAAATGCGTAGCGAGGATACAAAATAACAATCTTTGCGCGACGCCTATGTCGCGCAAAACGGGGAAATAAAATGGCGGTAGTCGATACACTGCAATGGCCGGCGCGCGGGGCAATTTCGCGCTGCTCCGGCAGCGATACTGACACTGATCGTGCTGCCCGTGCTCCAGGTGCTGTTTGTGAGGAAGGCATTACGCGCAGGCGTAACCTCAATCGAGAAGCCGGTGTTTAAGCGCCTCCATGTGTTCGTAAGTCCTGCGTAAGCCCGACGCCGTACGCTCGCCGCCCGTTGCCGGCCATTGCCTAAACGGATCTGATCGGCGCGGCATCGTACGGGCAGGTAATTGTGGATAGCGGTGAATAATGCGCGAATTGACAGGCGGCAGGCCGCCTTGGTATAGGATTAAGCCGTGGCACTCAAGAATAGCCCGAAAAAAATCCGCCGGGCGGTTGACTGTTTCGCAGAGAGGTATGTAAGTGGTTAAACGAACAACGCGCCTGGCGCTTGCACTGTTAGCGCTTGTTGCAATCATCGCACTTGCGTGGCGGTCGATGCATGAATCGGCGCCGCCGCCGCGTGCTGTCGCTGCTGCGGCAGGCCCGAAAGAGCTGCGCTTCGCACCGGGATCGCCGCAATTGAACTTCATCAAGGTCGAGCCGGTGGTTCTTCTGCCCGAACCTTTGCTCGACCCGTTGAGTGCGCGTGTTGCCTATGACGAGAACCACACGGCGCGCGTCAGTTCGCCGATTGCCGGGCGCGTCACGCGCATTCTTGCCGAACCCGGCGACCGCGTGGCCGCCGGCCAGTTGCTGGCGGTGCTCGACGCGCCGGATTTTGCTGCGGCAATCGCGGACGTCGATAAATCGGCGGCGGATTTGCAGCTCAAGCAGCGCGCCTTCGGCCGTGCCGGCGAGTTGTTTCAGGCCGGCGTGATTGCGCGCAAGGATTTCGAAGCCACGGAAAGCGATGTTCGCCAGTCGGAGGCGGAACACACGCGGGCAAAGCAGCGTTTGCGTAATCTCGACCGCGGGCTTAGCCGCAGCGCTGCCGGTGCTTTTGAATTGCGCGCGCCGATCGCCGGCGTGGTTGCGGAGCGCAGCATCAACCCGGGCGTCGAAGTGCGCCCGGATCTGCCAAACCCGCTGTTCGTGATCACCGATCCAACACATCTGTGGGTGATCGTCGATCTGCCGGAGCGCAATCTCGGTGCGGTGAAGCTGAAGCAGGATGTAGTGGTCGAGGTCGATGCGTATCCCAAGGAACGCTTTCCGGCCAAAGTTACTTCAATCGGCGAAGTGCTCGACCCGGCAACGCGCCGCGTGCAGGTGCGCTGCATTCTCGATAATCCCAAGCGCCTGCTCAAGCCGGAAATGTATGCGCGCGTGACGCCGCTGGCCGGCAAGCAGGATCCGCTGCCGCGCATCGCGAATTCCGCGTTGATTACCGAAGGGCTCTACAGTTTTGTGTTTGTCGAGAAAGAACCCGGCGTGTTCGAGCGCAAACGCGTCGAACTCGGTTTACAGGGCCGCAGTGTCAGCTATGTGAAATCCGGGCTGACCGAAGGCGCCCGTGTTGTGACCGGCGGCGCGCTGTTGCTCAATTCAGAACTCGCCAGTGTTGATTAGGCGGCAGGACGCACGATGCTTGATCGCCTGATCACCTTCGCTCTGCAGGAGCGCATCTTTGTGCTCGCCGTATCGCTGGCGGTGGCGATTGCCGGCTGGAGCGCATGGAAAAACCTGCCGATCGAGGCCTTTCCCGACGTGCAGGACGTGCAGGTGCAGATCATCACCCAGGTCCCCGGTCAGGCGCCCGAGGAGGTCGAGCGCTCGGTCACGTTGCCGATCGAACTGCAGATGGGCGGGGTGCCGCGGCTGACCAATCTGCGTTCGGTTTCGATCACCGGCCTGTCTGTCGTCACGCTGACGTTTTCCGACGGCACCAACGACTACTTTGCGCGCCAGCAGGTGATGGAGCGCCTCGGCGACGTGACGCTGCCGGTTGGCATCCAGGCGACGGTGGCGCCGCTGACCAATGCGGTCGGCGAGGTTTACCGCTACATCGTGAAGGCGCCGCCGGAAATGCCGCTGCACGAAGTGCGCGCGCTGCAGGACTGGGTGATCAAGCCGGCGTTGCGCCGCACGCCGGGCGTGGCCGACATCGTCAGTTTCGGCGGTCGCGTCAAGGAGTACCAAGTGCGGGTCAATCCCTTCCTGCTGCGCAAGTTCGGCGTCACCATCGACCAGGTCTCGCAGGCAGTGACTGCCAACAGCGCCAACACCGGCGGCGGCATTCTGCCGCGCGGCGACGAGGCGCTGGTGATCCGCGGCATCGGTCTGTTCCGCGATCTCGATGACATCTCGCGCGTGGTGGTTGCTTCGCGCAACGGCCGCCCGATCCAGATCGGCGACCTTGCCGTGGTGCGCATCGGCGCGCGTCCATTGTCGGGCCTGGTCGGTTTCAACGAGCACGACGACGTGGTGCAGGGCATCGTGCAGATGACCAAAGGGCAGAACGCCACCAAGGTGGTCGAGGATCTCAAGGCTGAGATTGTAAAGCTGGCGCCGCGGCTGCCGCCGGGCGTTAGCCTGCAGCCGCATTACGACCGCACCGAACTCGTCGATCACACGGTACACACCGTGACGGAAAATCTGGCGATCGGCGCCATCCTCGTGGTCGTCATCCTGCTGGTGTTTTTGCGCAACTGGCAGGCCGCGCTGACCGTCGCCACGGTGATTCCGTTGTCGCTGCTGTTTGCCTTCGTGTTGATGGACGCGCGCGGCGTTTCTGCCAATCTGATTTCGCTCGGCGCCGTTGATTTCGGCATCATCGTCGACAGCGCGGTGGTGCTGGTCGAGGCGCTGATGGTCAAACTCGCGGTCGGCGAGGCCGAACACAATCGCCTGCACAGCGGCTACGGCTGGCGGCTGCACACGCTGAAGGCGACGGTGCTTGAACTCGGGCGGCCGATCCTGTTTTCGAAGGCGATCATCATTCTCGCCTTTTTGCCGATCTTTACCTTTCAGCGCGTCGAGGGCAAGATCTTTTCGCCGATGGCGTACACGATTTCGTTTGCGCTGCTGGGCGCCATCCTGCTGACATTGACGCTGGTGCCGACGTTGCTGAGTTTTTCGCTGCGCAAGGGTAACCTCGCCGAGAAGCACAGCCAGTGGATGCACAATCTGCAAGAGTGGTATCGCAACATGCTGCTGCGTGCGGAAAAGCGCCGTAAATCGATTGTCGCCGTCTGCGTTTGCATACTCGCTGCCGCTTTGCTGCTGGCGCCAAGGCTCGGCAGCGAATTCCTGCCCAAACTCGACGAGGGCAACATCTGGCTCGTCATCACGCTGCCGCCGTCGGCCAATATCCAGCGCACCAAGGAAGTTGAACGCCAGGTGCGCAAAATCCTGCGCGAGTACCCGGAAGTCGCAGAGGTGGTGACGCAGGTCGGACGGCCCGACGACGGCACCGATCCCAAGGGCCCGTACAACCTCGAGATCAAGGCGGATCTCAATCCGCGCGAAACCTGGCGTTTCAAGGACAAGGAAGCGATGATTGCCGACATGACGCAGAAAATCCGCGTCATGCCCGGCATCCAGACCAATTTCTCGCAGGTCATCGAGGACAACCTCAACGAGGCGATCTCGGGCGCGCGCGGTGAGATCGTGGTCAAGGTGTTCGGCCCCGACCTGCAGATACTTGAGGACAAAAGCGAACAGATTGCGGCAGTGCTCAACAGTATTCGCGGCGCCGCCGACGTTGGCGTGTTCAAGATCGGCGGCCAGTCGGAGTTGACAGTGACCCTGGACCGCACGCGCATGGCGCGTTACGGCATCAGCATCAACGACGTCAACGGCACCATCCAGGCGGCGCTCGCGCCGACTACCGTCAACACGTTTTACGAGGGCGACCGGCGTTTCGACGTGACGATTCGGCTCGACGCCGAGTTCCGCGACGCCGTCGATGATGTTGCCGATCTGCCGATCGCGCTGCCCGGTGGCACTGGTACCATTCCGCTCGGTTCGATCGCGGACGTTGCGGTCAAGCAGGGCGCGGGCCGCGTCTCGCGTGAGTCGGGCGGACGCAATGTCGCGATCAAGGCCAACCTGCTCGGCCGCGACCAGGGCAGCTTCGTCGCCGAGGCGATGGAAAAAGTCAACGCGAAGGTCAGGCTGCCGCCCGGCTACTATATGACGTGGGGCGGCCAGTTCGAAAACCAGCAGCGCGCCATCGCGCGCCTGAAGGTGATCGTGCCGCTGTCGGTGTTCTCGATATTCGTGCTGCTGTTCTGGGTCTTCGGCTCGATGCGCCGCGCCATTCTGGTGTTGCTGATGGTGCCGTTCACGCTGGTCGGCGGGCTGGCCGGGCTCGCCATCGCCGGGCTCCACTTGTCGGTGTCCTCTGCTGTCGGATTCATTGCGGTGGCCGGCATCTCGGTGCAGAACGGCGTTATCATGGTCGAGCAGTTCATGGAATACATGCGTGAAGGAAAGAGTCTCGCCGAAGCGGTGGTGGAAGGCGCGGTGTCACGTCTGCGGCCCATCATCATGACGGCGTTGATGGCAGGTATCGGACTTCTGCCTGCCGCGCTGTCGCAGGGCATCGGCTCCGAGACGCAGCGCCCGTTTGCGGTAGTGATTGTCGGCGGCATCGTCTCGGCAACGTTATTTACCCTGTTGTTGCTGCCGTTGTTGTTCCCGGTGTTTTCGGAGCAAAGACGCATCGTTGCTGCGGAACAGCCCCTGGTATAGGTTTTTGACGTTCGCAGACCGCAAGGAGGAGGCCATATGTCAGTCAAATTTCGCAGGGATCATCCACAGCTCAGCGCCGAGGAAATGGAACTGGTTAATCGCGTCAAGCTGCTGGCGGAAGAGCTGCATGAATCGATCGATATGGCGCCGGTGTCGCCGGCCCGCGAGAATGCCAAGGTCAAACTGCAGGAGTGCGTCATGTGGACCATCAAGTCGATTTGGGAGCACCGCTGATGAGAGCAGCAATTTCCCAGAGTTTCTGTTAGGATGCCGCCCTAAGTATCTATTTTTCATCCCGTTTTGAATTTGTGTGACATCTGAATCCGCGTTGCCCCGGCAGCGCCGGAGGCTCAGGAGGGAAACATGGTCCGCAAGCGTGGAAATTGGCTGCGTCTGGCCGTTGCGACTGGCACCTTCGCCTTGATGGCGGCGCCGCTGCCGGGAATGGCCGCCGGCGAGAGCGCGCCCGCCAGGTATCCAACGGCGGTGCAGAGCAAAACCGAGGTGCGCAAAGCCGCCCAGGCCGGGCTGGTTGCTGCCGGCCTGCCGAGTCTCAAGTCGACCATCGCGCTGGTGGTTGATCTGGTTGACGGTCACG
The DNA here is from genome assembly GCA_025363435.1 of Betaproteobacteria bacterium. Taxonomy (GTDB): domain Bacteria; phylum Pseudomonadota; class Gammaproteobacteria; order Burkholderiales; family SG8-41; genus PALSA-1004. The sequence continues at coordinate 5,436 of JANYDY010000071.1, read as the reverse complement.
CCATCTACGGCAAAAACGTCGAACACGTTACGCCGATCGCTTCGATCACCAAGCTGATGACGGCAATGGTTGCGCTCGACGCCGATTTGCCGCTGGAAGAAACCATCATCATCGACAACGCCGACGTTGATCAGCTGAAACACACCGGTTCGCGCCTCAATGTCGGCACCGGCCTGTCGCGCGCCGATATGCTGCGCCTGGCGCTGATGTCGTCGGAAAACCGCGCCGCCGCGTCCTTGAGCCGTGTCTACCCCGGCGGCCGCGAAGCCTTCGTCGCGGCGATGAACCGCAAGGCGATTGAACTCGGCATGTTCAACTCGCGTTTTGTCGATTCGACCGGTTTGTCGAGCGAAAACGTGTCGACTGCGCAGGACCTCGCAAAAATGGTCAAGTCGGCCTATGACTATCCGCTGATCCGCGAATTCACCACCACCTCGTCGCACGAAGTATCGACGACGCGCGGCCGCAGCCTGCAGTTCCGCAATTCCAACGGGCTGGTCAAAAACCCCGGCTGGGACATCGGTCTGTCCAAAACCGGTTACATCAGCGAGGCCGGGCGTTGCCTGGTCATGCAAGCGCAGATTGCGGCGCGTCCGGTGCTGATCGTGCTGCTCGATTCCTGGGGCAAGAACACCCGCATCGGCGACGCCAATCGCATCAAGAAGTGGCTCGAGAGCCGCATCGGGCGTAAGCCCGTCGGCTGACCTCCGCCGGCGCTGCAATACGCGCCGTGCGTCTTTGTCGCACTTTCAAAATTCCGCCTTCGATGACGCGCTACGCCTTCTTTGATCTGTTGCCACCGCAGGCGACGATGCTCGACGACGTGCTGGCCGGCCTGACCGCGACGCCGAAACAGATTGCGCCGAAATATTTCTACGACGCGCGCGGTTGCGAGTTGTTCGAGGCGATTTGCGCGCTGCCCGAGTATTACCCGACGCGTACTGAGCTGGCGATCATGGCCGCGCATGCGCCGGCGATGGCCGCTGAACTGGGCAATGACTGCACGCTGATCGAAATCGGCTGCGGCAACAGCGAAAAATCGCGTCTCCTGCTCGATGCCTTGCGGCCGCCCGAATTCGTCGCTGTCGATATTGCTGCCGAGCAATTGCAGGTATCGTGCGACGCCTTGTCGCAGGCCTTGCCGCAAATGAAAACCGTCGCACTGCGCGCCGATTTCGAGTGGCCGCTGGCGATTCCGGCCGCAGCCGGTTTGCAGGCGCCGCGCCGCGCGCTGTATTTTCCGGGCTCTACCATCGGCAACTTTACGCCGGCGCACGCACGCGATTTTTTATCGCGCTGGGCGCCTGTTCTGGGTCGCGGCGGCGGCGCGCTGATCGGCGTCGATCTGAAAAAAGACCGTGCGCGACTCGATGCCGCGTACAACGATGCGCAGGGCGTGACCGCAGCGTTCAATCTGAATCTGCTGGCGCGCTTCAACCGCGAACTCGGCGCCGCATTCGACCTTGCTGCGTTCCGCCACCGCGCTTTCTATGCCGAAAGCGCAGGCCGCATCGAAATGCATCTGGAAAGCCAGCGCGCGCAGTCGGTCGCTATCGGTAGCACGCAGATTGATTTCGCCGCGCAGGAAACCATCCGCAGCGAAATCTCCTGCAAGTACTCGATTGCCGAATTCCAGCAACTCGGGCGCGACGCCGGTTATGTTCCGCAATGTCATTGGACCGACGCCGAACAATTATTCGCGGTTTTTTTCTTCGCGCTGCCGGCGTAAACCGGCGCGCTTATTCGGCGCGGATGTTCGCCGCCTTGACGACTTTCGCGTATTTGATGTTTTCGGATTTGATGAAGGCCGCGAATTCGGCGGGGCTGCCGCCGGCGACTTCATTGCCCTGGGTGTTGAATGCTTCAATCATTGCCGGGGTGGCGAGCGCGGTCAGCAGGTCCTGATTGAGTTTGCGCACGATGGGCTGCGGGGTGCCCGCCGGCAACGTGATGCCGTACCAGTTAAGCACTTCAAAACCGGCAACACCGGCTTCGGCAATGGTCGGTACATCGGGGGCGGCCGTCGCGCGTTTCAAGCTCGATACGCCGAGGGCGCGCAGCTTGCCGCTTTTCGCCTGCGGCAGCGTTGCCGGCATGGTGCCGAACATAATCTGCACCTGGCCGGCGATCAGATCGGTCAACGCCGGTGAACTGCCTTTGTAGGCGACATGCACAAGCTCGGTGCCGGTCGCGAGTTTGAAGATCTCAGCGGTCAGATGTAACGAAGAGCCCTGTCCCGCCGAGGCGTAATTGAGCGAGCCGGGTTTTGCCTTCGCCAGCGCGATGAGTTCTTTCACCGATTTTGCCGCTACCGACGGATTGACCACCAGCAGAAATGCCGAAGTGGCGAGCCGCGTCACGGGGGCGAAATCCTTGATCGGGTCGTAGGGCAGCTTGGCGTGCAGCGCCGGCGTGAAAGCAAGGTTGCCGATGCTCGCCAGAAAAATCGTATAACCGTCGGGGGCCGCGTGCGCAGCGAGTTCGGCGCCGATCAGGCCGCCGGCGCCGCCGCGATTATCGACGATGATCTGCTGGCCGCGCACTTGCGACAGATGCTGCGCCACCGCGCGTCCGAGTATGTCGTTGCCGCCGCCCGGCGGGAAGGGCACGATCAGGCGCATCGGTTTGGTTTGCATGTCCTGTGCCATCGCGCAGGTTTGCAGGGCGAGTGCGGTAGCGAGCACGCATAGAGCCGGAAAATATTTATTCATGATGGATGGTCCGTGGCGGCGTTCTGATGGATGAGCGTCCGTATTATAGGCAGGCGCCGCCGGTATTGCTTCGTCGTACGCGCGCAACGGCTAAAATGCGGCCGATGGAAGATGAAACAAAAGGGCGGGTAACGACGATCGTATTGCTCGCCATGATGGCAACGCTGTGCAACGTCGCGCATGGCGGCGGCCGCGTGACGCTGTCGCTGCTGGCGCTGCAGCTGGGCGCCGATGCCTTCGGCGTGGGCTTGCTGATCGCGCTCTACGCGCTGGGGCCGCTGGTTTTTGCGATCTACGCCGGCAAGGTGATCGACCGCGTCGGTGCGCGCCTGCCGATGATGCTCGGCACCGGCGGCATCGGCCTCTTGCTGCTGTTGCCTGCCGGTGTGCAGAACCTGTGGGCCTTGTACGCCGCCGCGTTTTTGCTGGGCATCTGTTTCATGCTGTTTTTCGTCGCTGCACAGGGCATCACCGGTGCGATCGGCAAACCCGAAGACCGCACGCGCAACTACAGTCTGCTCGCGGTCGGTTTTTCGGTGTCCGGATTCATCGGGCCGTTGATCGCCGGTTTTGCCATCGACCATCTCGGTTATGCGAGTGCGCTGCTAATACTTGGCGGCTTCACCATCGTGCCGGTGCTGCTGCTTTGGTTCAAGCCGCAGCTGATTCCGCACAAGCCGCGCACCGTTGAAGACAAGCCGGGGCAGAGCGCGTTCGATTTGTGGCGTTCACCGGCGCTGCGCGGCGTCTTCATCACCGGCGGTTTCATTTCCGCCGGCTGGGATCTGTACACCTTCTATTTGCCGGTCTACGGCCGCTCGATTGATCTGTCGGCCTCGGTGATCGGCATGATTATCGCGACTTTTGCGATGGCGACCTGCGTGATTCGGTTGTTCCTCGCCACGCTGATTAAACGCGGCCAGGAAGCACGCATACTGAATATTGCGCTGGTGGTGGCAGGCACGGCTTATCTGCTGTTTCCATTTTGCACCAATGCCTGGCTGTTGGCAGCGGTTTCATTTCTGCTCGGGCTGGCAATGGGCACAGGGCAACCGCTGTCGATGATATTGATTTACAACCTGACGCCGCGCGACCGCACCAGCGAAGCGGCCGGCGTGCGGGTGACGGTCAATCACACAGTGCATGTCACAGTGCCGCTGTTGTTCGGCGCGATCGGCTCGGCCTTCGGTTTTTACCCGGTGTTCGTCATCAATGCACTGATGCTGATCGGCGGCGGCACCATATACCGCGCCGCCAAAATAACTAACCCTGCTTCGAAATAAAGCCGGTCAGCGCGTCATTGAAGGCCTGCGTCTGCTCGATGTTGGAGAGATGCGCGGCCTGCGGAATGATTACCAGTTCCGAGCCCGGCATCGCATTGTGGATGTCGCGCGCCATCGCCACCGGCGTGCCCGGGTCCTGTTCGCCGACAATGATCAGCGTCGGGCATTTGATTTCCTTGAGGCGCGCGGTCAGGTTGATTTTCGGAATGGCGTGGCAGCAGCCGATGAAGCCGGCGGCTTGTGTCGCGCGCACCGAATCGCCGATACGCTGCAAGGCCGGCGCACCCGACTTGAGATAAGCGGCGGTAAACCAGCGCGACAGCATCATCTCGCCGAACGGCGCCATGCCTTTCTCCTGTGCGAGCTTGATTCTGTCGCCCCACGGCCCCTGCGTCTCCGGCGGGTAATAGCTGGTGGTGTCGGCGAGCGTCATGGTCTGGAAGTAACCCGGATGGCGCAGCGCGAAGGTCTGGCCGATCATGCCGCCCATCGACAGCCCGCACCAGTGCGTCTGCTTGATGCCGAGCGCGTCGAAAAGACCGCGCACGTCGTCGGCCATCTGTTCGAGCGTGTAAGCAGCGGCCGGCGCGCTGCTGCCGCCGTGGCCGCGCGTGTCGAAGCGCAGCACCTTAAATTTTTTCGTCAGCGCCGGCATCTGCTCGTCCCACATGTGCAGGTCGCAGCACAGCGAATGCGACAGCGTCAGCCACGGGCCGTTGCCTTCGATTTCGTAATTGATGTCGATGCCGTTCGATTTTGTTTTCATGAGTTTGCCCTTGCGGTCAATATCATTGCTAGTAAGAAATTTACGTGAACCACAAGCGTCGACCGGTTTTGTGGCGCAGGCGACTCGCCTGCGAGAAGCACCGTAACGCATATGCACAGACGGTTTGACGCAGGCGACTCGCCTGCGCCACGGTTAACGAGTGCTACTTCACACTATCGAGGAAGTTCATCAGGTTCTTGTTGAACACGTCTTTCTGCTCGACGTTCGAAATGTGCGCGGCCGATTCGATGATGGCGAGCGACGAGCCGGGCAGGTTGGCGTGGATCGCGCGCGCCATCTCGGGCGGCGTGCCGTGGTCCTGATCGCCGACGGTGATGAACACCGGGCATTTAATTTCTTTCAGGCGGTCGAGTGTGTCGACTTTGGCGATGGCTGCACAGGCGCCGCAGAAGCCGGCCACCGGCGTATTCAGGATGTCGGCGCCGATGCGCTTCATGATGTCGGGGCACGCCTTGATGTAGGGCGCGGTGAACCAGCGCGCCAGGGTGCTGTCGAGCAGCGCCGACATGCCTTTTGCTTTTGCGATCTCGATGCGCTCGCCCCACATCTGCGCCGCGTTCGGCGGGCGCCGGCTGGTGGTGTCCGCCAATACCAGCGATGTGAACACGCCCGGGTATTTCAACGCGTAAGTCTGGCCGATCATGCCGCCCATCGA
>JANYDY010000057.1 GCA_025363435.1 Betaproteobacteria bacterium | reverse complement strand
GGTGTTCGCACCCGTGGTCGAAACGCGCACGATCATTTTTTCGACATCGGCTTCCTTGATGTTGTGCATGCGTATCAATTCAAGCAGCGAATCGAGCGGTGCCTGAATCGGTGAACCGACCGTCCAGCGCTTGATGTTGGTGCGCATGATTTCGAAATTACTGCCGAGTCCGCGCACCAGTGTTTGCGGATCGGGCTTGATGCCGCCCATGCGCCGCGATTCGTCGAAGGCGTGATAAAAATTGCGCTCGCCCGAAAATACATCCTCGACACCGGTGCAGCCCGAAGCCACCATGGTGGTTGCCGACATGCCGCTGCGCGCCGCCATGCCGCCGAAGTCGAAGGCCTTCTCGATATGGTCGAGGTCGCGCATATAAGTGGACAGGCCGCCGGTCTGCTGCGCGGTGTACGACAGCACATGGCGCACCTGATCGCTATTGAGTTTTGCCAGTGCCGCACTGGTTGCCGCCGCACCGAAGGTCGGACCGAAACAATGGGTCATGTGGCCGAGCTTGCGGAAATCGACGGGGTTCAAGGAAATATTGAGCCGCGCACAAACGTCGTAGCCAAGCGTGACGGCACGCATGAATGCAGTGCCGTTGCTCTTTTCACGCTCACCCATCGCCATCGCTGACGCGACAATCGCGCAACCCGGATGGCACCACGACGGCGCATGCGAATCATCGGTTTCGTCGGCGTGCGCGAGCATCGCATTGATCAGCGCCGCATTCACACTGTTGGTGAGCAGCTTCGTGCCAACCACCAGCGCCTCGGGTTTGCCGCCCAGCGTTTTCGCATACGACAGCGTTACCTTGCCCGGCTTCAGTTTCGATCCCGACACCATCGCCGCCAGCGTGTCGAGTATGTGATGCTTGGTCACTTCAATCACGTCTTTCGGCGGCGACTTCTTCACCGCACCGGCGATATAACCGGACAATTTTTTCATCAGCGGTGAGACCGCCGTTTTTTTCTTCAATGCCATTTTCTTACTCCCTCTCAATCCCGATTCCTGAATCCTGCGCTATTTAACCATGCCAAGCTCAGCCAGCAGCCCGCGCATGAAGTCGTATTCCTTTTTCAGATAATCGCGCGCCGGCTGCGACTTGAGAAATTCCCACTCCAGCGCATCGGCTTCAAGCATGCGTTTCCAGTCGGCATGCGCGGTGGTACGTTCGAGCAGATTTTCCCAATACGCAATTTGCGCGTCGCTCAATCCGCGCGGTGCCATCACCGCAATCCAGCCGCCCTGCACCACGTCGTAACCCTGCTCTTTCAGCGTCGGCACATTCGGCAGCACGCTCGAACGCCGCGCGCTCGAAATGCCGAGCACGCGCATCGCACCGGATTGCACGTGCGGTATGACGTTATCGACCGAGGCAGACAGCATGTCGATATGGCCGCCGAGCAGATTGGTTACCGATTCCGCCGCACCGCCGAAGGTAATCACTTTGAGTTTGCGCGGGTCAACGCCGGCGACCTTCGCCACCAGCGCATAGGTAAAGTGCGGTGTGGCACCACGCGCGCTGCCGACCGATACCGCCACCGACTGCGGATCGGCCTTGATGCGATCGACCAGATCCCTGACGGTTTTGATCGGCGAGTCGGCGCGCACTGCCAGCGCCATCGATTCATCGCCGACCAGCGCGAGTGTCGTCATATCGGTGTAGTTAAGCGGGCTGCGTCCGAGGATGTGATTGGCGAGGAAGGCCTTGCGCACCACGGCAACGTAATGCGCGTCGCCGGTGCGCTGCGCGACATAAGCATAAGCCACCGCGCCGCCGCCGCCGACCTTGTTGACGACGGTCGAGTTCTCCAGCCACTTGTTGATCTGCCAGATGCGCTGCATGGTGCGCGCGGTTTTGTCGTTGCCCCCACCCGGCGTCGAACCGACGACGTACTCAACGGTTTTATCCGGCTTCCAGCCCTGTGCCATTGCATCGCTCACCGCGGCGAACACAAGCGCAGAGGCCGCAACCGCAATGGCGGCACGGCAGCAATTCAATCGACGCAGGAAAAGTTTTGACGGCAAGGGAAGTTCAGCGGCAGCAAACGAAGCAAGCCGCATAATAGACTGCACGATCATTCGCCGCAATAATGGCAGCGTCGCGCGATGCTAAAATCCGCGCTGCATCTTCAATCACCGGATCGACCATCATGAGCGTTATGCCCGAACCGCCGCTGTGCGCGGCACCCGACCCCGCACCGCGCAAGCCGAAAATCACCCTGCCGCCGGGTGCCACCGATACCCACGCGCATATCTGCGGCCCGAAGTCGCAATACGCGTATTTCAGCGAGCGCGTTTACACGCCGCCGGATTGTCTGCTGCCCGCCTACAGCCACATGCTCGCCACACTGGGCGTCGAGCGCGCGGTACTGGTGCAGCCCAGCGTTTACGGCACTGACAACAGCGCGATGCTCGACGCAATGAAAGCAGCAGGCCCGAATTTTCACGGCGTTGCCGTTGTCGCCGACGACATCAGCGAAGTTGAATTGGCCAGCATGCATGCCGCCGGTGTGCGCGGCGTGCGCGTCAACATCGTCGACGTGCCCAACCGCAAGCCCGGCACACTGCCGATGGAGTCACTGAAAAAACTTGCGCTCAAGGTCAAGCCCTTCGGCTGGCACATGGAATTTCTGGCGCACGTCGATGAATTCCCGGATCTCGACAACATGCTCGACGGTTTTCCGGTCGACACCGTCTACGGCCATCTCGGCTACATGAAAACAAATCTGGGTATCGCACATCCGGGCTTTCAGGCGTTGTTGCGTTTGATGAAAGCCGGCAAGGCGTGGGTAAAACTCACCGGCCCTTATCGCATCTCGCTGCAAACGCTACCGCATACCGATACCAACGATTACGCGCATGCCTTGATCGCAGCCGCACCGAAACAGGTTGTGTGGGGCAGCGACTGGCCGCACGTCATGGTCAAGGGCGCGATGCCGAACGACGGTGACCTGTGCGATCTGCTCGGCAGTTGGGTAGCTGACGAGGCAACGCGCAAGCAGGTGCTGGTCGACAACCCGGCGCGGTTATACGGCTTTTAGGGTGCCGCTCTAGTCCGCCTTGATGTTGCGCTTTGGCGCAAAATCATCGGGTGCGCCCGGCGGAATCGGCGGGAATTTTTTCAGGCTTTCCTGGAAAGCGTGAATCATTTTTCGCAATGGTGTACGCACCCAGCTGAATTCATTACCGACGTCGGTTTCTTCCTTGGGGTCGCGCGTCAGATTGCAGACGAACGGCGTCTCCAGATGATTGGGGCCGTCGTTCGGCTCGCGCTCCAGCACCATGTGCATCTTCCAGTCGCGCCATTTTGCCGCCCGCAGTTCCTGCTTGATGTAATAAACAAAACCCTCGCGATTAGACTTCGGCTGTTTGCCCAGGAAGAAGTCGAGCTGGTCCACGCCGTCGATCGGCCGGTCATTCGGCAATTCGGCACCGACCAGGCGCGCCAGCGTTGGATACATGTCGGTAATGTGCACGACCTCGTTAGTGACACTGCCCGGCTTTATATGCCCGGGCCAGCGCAGCATGAACGGCACGCGCAGCGCGCCTTCCATCGCCGTGTGATAAGTGCCGGTCCATGGCCCTGCCGTGCCGCGCCACGGACGCCGGAACTCCGGGCCGTTGTCGCTGCCGAAAATGAACAGCGTGTCGTCGCGCAGCCCCAGCGCGTCGGTTGCGTCGATAATCTGGCCGACGCGAAAATCCATTTCGTGCATCGAGTCGGCGAAATCGCCGGCGCCGGTCCTGCCGGCAAAATCATGATGCGGCAATGTCGGATAGTGCAGATGCGTGAGCGGCACATACGCAAAGAACGGTTTCTTCGCGCCCGCCTGCCGCGTCATGAAATCAATCGTTTTGGCCGTTAACTCAGAGTCGATACGGCGGCGCGCCTCAAGATCGTAGATATGGGAATTTTTCGCGGGCGCGCCCTTAACGCCCTCCATCACGTACGGCAACGGCACAACATCCGCATCGAAACCGGGCGAACTCGTGAACATGCTTTCGTTGGTGGTGCGGGGAATGCCGTACCACTCGTCGAAACCGCGGTCTTTGGGATAACGCCCTTCCTTGTCGCCCAGATGCCATTTGCCGAAACACGCGGTCGCATAGCCACGACTCGAGATTAATTGCCCGAGCGTAATTTCCCAGGGGATGATGCCCTGCGGCAGACCCGCCGGCACCGATTGCAAGGCGCCCGTGCGGATAGGATGACGGCCGGTTATAAGTGCCGAGCGTGTAGGTACGCAATCAGACTCGACATTGAAATTCAGAAAGCGCAATCCTTCACTGGCGAGTCTGTCAATGCGAGGTGTCGGCGCGCCGCGCAGTTCGCCGCCGCCGTAACAGCCCAGTTCGCCCCAGCCGAGATTGTCGGCCAGCACGAATACGATATTTGGCGCCGTCTGCTTCCCCATATTGTGTCTCCGTGCATGGCAAATTCCGCTACTATTATCGCCTCATTCTGAAAACTTGGGTGCAACATGCGCGCGCGTCCGGATTTGTCTTTAACATTTGCCGCGATTTCATTTTTGGTTTTATCGCTGTTTGCAGTAAACACTGCGCAGGCGCAAGCCTGGCCCTCCAAGCCCGTGCGACTGGTGGTGCCCTACGTGCCGGGCGGAGCGACTGATCTTGTATCGCGCACGATCGCTGAACGGTTGACCGCCGTGCTGGGCCAGCAAGTGGTCGTCGATAACCGTCCCGGCGCGACCGGCACAATCGCCTTCGATGGCGTTGCCAAATCCAGCCCGGACGGCTACACATTGATAACGGCGGCGGATTCGCTCACGCTGCTGCCATCGATGTTCAAGACCATCACTTTCGATCCGCGCACCAGCTTCGCGCCGATTGCGCTGATGTCGACACAGCCGCTGGTGCTTGCGGTGCACGTATCGGTGCCCGTGGCCAACATCAAGGAGTTTCTGGTTTATGCAAGGGCCAAGCCCGGCACGCTGTCGTTCGGCTCATCCGGCACCGGCACATCGCAACACCTCTCCGGCGAACTCATCAAGAAGATGACGGGCATCGATATGACGCACGTTCCGTACAAAGGCGGTGGCCAGGCCATCGTCGATCTGGCCGGCGGACAGGTGCCAGCCGCGGTACTCGGCTCATCGACCGTCATTCCGCAGGTAAAGACGGGGCGCGTGCGCATTCTGGCGGTAACTTCGAAAAAGCGCTCTACCGCCTTGCCCGACGTACCGACGCTGGCGGAATCGGGTCTCAGCGGTTTCGATGTCTATCAGTGGACGGCGCTGCTGGCGCCGGCAAAAACGCCGAAGACGTTGATCGCCAGACTGAACGCAGACGTGATCGGGATACTGAAGCAGCCGGTGGTGCGCGAACGACTGGAGTCGGCAGGCTTCGAGCCACAAGCCGGATCGCCGCAGGACGTCGAAGTACTGATTCGCGACGGCATGGCGCGCTGGAGCGCACTCGTCAAAGAGCTCAAACTATAATTGAACCGGGTTATTGCCGGGTGCGGCAAAGTTCATTTGTACCGTCGTCGGGGTGCCAAATTTTTCCTTCGTCAACCGGTCGATCACCGCGCGCTGATGTCGACCCTGACGGGTATCGGCGGTGCCGCCTCAACCAATCCTGCCTTTCTGCGCTGCACTCTACTTTTTCAACGCCAGCACGCCATCGCCGTTAAACGTGGTCGCAAACCCGGCGCGCTGCAAACGTTTCGCCACTTCAGCGGGCACGTCGCGCCCGCTGGTCAGCTTGTTCGGCGTGCCGGTATAGTGAAACAAGCCGCCCTTTTTTTTCAATACCCGGGCGAGCTGTTCGTAAAAAACCAGTGAATAAAGTTCGCCGGCAATACCGAACCGCGGCGGGTCGTGCAACACCGCGTCGATGGAATTTTCAAGCAGCGCACCGATTTCTTCGACGATATCCGCGTTCGTCAATGTTAAACCACCACCCGTCGCCGGCGACCACGGGTTGATACTGCGCAACCAGATCACATCCGGATTTTTCTCAAAAGAGATGATCTGCTTCGCCTGACGCTGCAAACACCACGCCGCGAAATAACCGAGGCCGCCGCAGGTATCGAGGATCACCTTGCCGCGCGGCTTGATCAGATCAACCTTGCGCTCCGCATCCGCATAGGGCGAAATCTGCGCGGTCGGCAGCATCTTGATGCCGTCGATTTCAAAAGTCGGCGGGCCGTATGACGTCGGCACCAGCTTGACCAGCGCAGTGGTGAAGCGTGCCACCGGCTGAAACGCGCCGTCGTTCCGGTAATAGATCGTGTGGTCCTTGCAGTTCTCAAGGAAGGCATAGCGCTCACCCTGCGAACTCCACCCGGCTTCGCTCAGCGCAACCGTCGTCAGGGAACGGCCAAGGTCCAGACTGCACTCAAGCTGCGTCTTGCCGGCGCGCGCCGCTGCGCGCAAAGCTTCGTGCACTTCCAAAGTCAGCAACGGCGCCATCAATCCCTCTTATGCGATATAGGCAGTCTGGCGAATGCCACGTTCGCATTGTCCATCATCGGTGCCAGTGTGGACAGGCCACGGTCAACGCACGCCGGCTTCAGGTCAAAGTGTGGCTGGGTCGCCGCTCGTTGCTGTGTGTAGTTTTTGCGGCGCCCGCGAATCACGCGAACGGAATTTACCGTGGCATCACGTTCATAGCTTGACGCGATTGAGACGCAGCGCGTTGGTGACCACCGACACCGAACTCATCGCCATGGCAGCACCGGCGAACATCGGCGACAGCAGCAAACCGAACGCCGGATAGAGCACGCCGGCGGCAAGCGGAATGCCGAGCGCGTTATAGCCGAAGGCGAACGCGAGGTTCTGCCGGATATTGCGCATCGTGGCGCGCGACAACACGGCGGCGCGCGCGATGCCGCGCAAGTCGCCTTTGACCAGCGTGACGCCGGCGCTCTCCATCGCCACATCGGTGCCGGTGCCCATGGCGATGCCGACATCGGCCTGTGCCAATGCGGGAGCATCATTAATACCATCACCCGCCATCGCGACCTTGCGGCCTTCGCCCTGCAAACGTTTTATGTGACCCGCTTTATCTTCTGGCAGCACTTCTGCCAGCGCTTCGTCGATGCCGAGTTGCTTAGCGACGGCTTCAGCGGTACTGCGCGAATCGCCGGTTAGCATGACGATGCGCACACCCGCCTGCTTGAGTACCGTAATCGCTTCGGCAGTGCTGTCCTTGATCGGATCGGCAACTGCCGCAATGCCTGCTGCAACGCCATCGACCGCGAAGAACACCACCGTCTTCGCTTCTGCGCGCCAGGTTTCGGCGCGCGCTTCCCAGATTTTTGTGTCGACACCGCGCTGCATGAGAAAACCGCGGCTGCCGACGAGCACGCGTTTGCCGCCGATGTCAGCCTGCGCGCCGAGACCGTTCACCGCTTCGAAAGCGCTGGCGGTCGCCGGCGTCAGGCTGCGCGCTTTGGCACCTTCAACGATGGCGGTCCCGATCGGATGCTCGGAGAGTTGCTCAACGCCGGCAACCAATGCCAGTGCGTCATTCTCCGGCATGCCGTCGACGAGAAAACCGGTCAGCGCCGGATGACCGAGCGTCAGCGTGCCGGTTTTATCCACCACCACGGTGTCGATATCGCGCATGCGCTCGATCGCCTCGGCATTGCGGAAAAGAATGCCGGCGCGCGCGCCCTGTCCCATTGCCACCGTCATCGAGATCGGCGTGGCGAGTCCCACCGCACATGGGCAGGCGATGATCAGCACGGCGATTGCGTTGATGAATGCGTAAGTGAATTTCGGTTCCGGGCCCAAAAACCACCAGACGCCGGCAGTAACAATCGCAATCACCACCACAATCTGCACGAAGTACGCGGCAATCACGTCGGCCAAGCGCTGGATAGGCGCGCGCGTGCGCTGCGCTTCACCCACCATCTGGACGATGCGCGCAAGCAGTGTATCGGCGCCGACGCGCTCGGCGCAGACGACCAGCGAACCGTTGCCGTTGACGGTCGCGCCGGTAACTTTGGCGCCAACAGCTTTCGCCACCGGCACCGGTTCGCCGGTAATCATCGATTCATCGATACGGCTGGCGCCTTCAAGCACGGTGCCATCGACCGGCACTTTGTCGCCCGGTTTTACACGCAGACGATCGCCGACTACGATTTTCTCCAGCGCGACCTGTTCCTCGCTGCCATCGTCACGCAAGCGCCAGGCGAGATTGGGGGCGAGTTGCAGCAGTTGCTGGATCGCTTTGCCGGTCTGGCCCATCGCGCGCAGTTGCAGAAAGTCGCCGAGCAGCACTAGCGTGACGATGACCGCGGCGGCTTCGAAATACGTGCCGACCGCACCGTCGTGCTCGCGGAACTCCTGCGGAAACCAGCCGGGCGCCAGTACTGCGGCGAGACTGTAGAGGTAAGCGAGCCCGACGCCGAGGCCGATCAGCGTGTACATATTGAGCGCGCGGTGCGTCAACGACAGCCAGAACTTGCGCAGAATCGGCCAACCGACCCACAACACCACTGGCGTGCCGAGTACAAACTGTATCCAGCCGGTCGTTTGCGGCTGCAGACCGAACAAATCGTGGAAGCCGACCATCGGTGCCATCGCCAGCACGACCAGCGGAATCGACAGCGCGACGCCTATCCACAATCGTCGTGCAAGACCACGCAATTCCGCACCATCGTCTTCGCCGCTACCGGCAATCGGTATCAGTGCCATGCCGCAGAGCGGACAATCGCCGGGCTGATCACGCAGTATCTCCGGATGCATCGGGCAGGTGTAACCCGTGTTGCCTTTGACGGCATGCGCCGTTGATTGCACCGTCGCGTGGGCGTGCGGCACATGGTGATGATGTGCCGCCACCGCTTTGGCGCCTATGTATTGGTCAGGCGCAACCTGAAACTTTGTTACACAGGATGCACTGCAAAAATAATATGTTTTGCCGGCGTGCTCGACATGACGTGCGGTTGCCGGCTTTACCGACATGCCACAGATGGGATCCTTGGCGGTCAGGCTGCTTTCGCCGGCGGTTTTACCGGTGTGCATGGGCGCACCGCCGGGCTGCTTTTCGTGATTTTCCATGGATCTATTTCCCGAGGACAACTTCAATTTTCATTCCCGCCTCGAAGTGGCCTTGCTCGTGGCAGGCGAATACGATCTTGCCCTGAACAGGTTTGTCGAATTTCCAGAACAGTGTCTTCGTCTCGCCGGGCTCAAGTGTCACCATATTCGGATCGTTGTGCACCATGTCGGGAATTTTCTTCATCATCGTTGCATGCGCGCGCTGATATGCCGTGTCGCCGATCGAGAACTCGTGGCGTATCTTGCCAGAGTTCCTGACGATGAATTTGACGACGTCGCCCTGCCTGATATCGGTGCGATCAAACACGAATCTCATTTGATCGCCGGCTTCGACGTTGACAGTCTTCATTACCTCGGACTCTTTGCCCGGGCTGCCGAACGCCACCTTCAGGTTACGGTGGTCGTGGCCGGGGTCGGCGAATGCTTGCGAATACGCAAGAAGCGCAGATGCAATCACAAATGCGTGGATGATTCTGATGTTCACGGAAGTCTCCGGTTTGAGTTGAGTAGAACTTATTTGACGCGCAAAGTTCATCGCGGTGCCCGCCGATCACTTCATTTCAAAAGCGACGGTTCCCTTCGGATGCTGATAGTCGCCCGGATCGGCAGCCAGCAACTGGCGCGACGCCGGCGGCGTATCGGGCCGCACCTTCAGCGTGGTGAACATGCCGCCCATCTCAATCGGTCCGTACTGGCCCTCGCCGGTCATCATCGGCAGCGTGTTCTCCGGCAACGTCATGCCCATCGCCGCCATGTCCTGCATTTCGGCCATGCCGGCCGAGCCCATCGGCATATACATATAGGATGGAAACAGTTCCGCGATCGTTTTCACCGTCGAACCCTGATCGACGCCCATCATGTTGGGAATCGCATGCCCCATCGGTCCCATGGTGTGATGCGATTTGTGACAATGGAAGGCCCAGTCACCCTCTTCGTCGGCGATGAACTCGACGGCACGCACCGCCCCCACCGGCATGTCTATCGTTACCTCCGGCCACTGCGCGGTTGGCGGCACCCAGCCGCCATCGGTGCATGCCACCTTGAATTCGTGGCCGTGCAAATGCATCGGGTGATTGGTCATGGTGAGATTGCCGATGCGGATGCGCACGCGATCGCCCTTCCGCACGACCATCGAATCGATACCGGGAAAGGTGCGGCTGTTGAGCGACCACAAATTGAAATCCAGCATCTCGACAGTGTTCGGCGTGTAAGTGCCGGGCTCGATCTTCCACGACTGCAGCAGAAAACAGAAATCGCGATCGACCGCATGCTCGCGCGGATTTTTCGGATGCACGACGAACATCCCCATCATGCCCATCGCCATCTGCACCATCTCGTCGGAGTGCGGGTGATACATGAAGGTCCCCGAACGCCGCACGGTGAATTCGTAAACGAAAGTCTTGCCCGGATCGATATGCGGCTGCGTTAAACCCCCGACGCCGTCCATGCCGTTCGGCAGGCGCTGGCCATGCCAGTGTATCGACGTGTGCTCGGGCAGTTTGTTGGTGACAAAAAATCGCACGCGATCGCCCTCGACAACTTCAATGGTCGGCCCCGGCGTCATGCCGTTGTAGCCCCAGCAATGTGCGAGCATGCCCGGCGCAAATTCACGCACTACCGGTTCGGCAGTCAACCTGAACTCCTTGACGCCGTCGACCATCTTCCACGGCAACGTCGCGCCGTTTGGTGTGATGACCGGCGTGTAGCGCTGCCCATGCTGTGGCTTGATCGGCGCCTGAGTTAGAGGCGACGCACTTGCGGCCTCTTTCCACAGGCCGAGTCCACGGCTTCTCTCGCTTGCGCTCTCGGCAGGCTTCGGCGCATCCGTCGGCGTCGGCTTTGCCGCATGATCGTGCTGATGATTCTGCGCATGCGCGGAACTGCCGGCAATCAAAATTGCACTCGATGCCAACGCACCACCCTTGCGGAAAAATTGCCGGCGATTCATGGTTGATTTCCTTTCAAATGCGCTGCTGACGTCACCGGCGTAACGGCGGTGCCAGCGTCACGCAGCGGCGGCAATCTGCCACCCGCCGCGCGCTCAAGTTCCGCCTGCGCGACCCAGTAATCTTTTTGCGTGTCGATGTAGTCTTTACCGGCCAGCACACCCTCGCGGTAGTCATTGAGCAGGTTGTAGATGCCCTCGAGCATGCCGTTATAGAAGAGCTGGGTTTCGGCAACGATGCGCTGACGCAGCGGCACGATGGCCGTGCGCTGCCGCTGCGCAATATCAAATGCTGTCTGCAGATCTTCCAAACGTTCCCTGACCTCCGATCTGACAGCAACCACGCGCTCGGCGAGCCGGTCCTGCGTTTCGCGTATCGCCGTTTGATGTCTGGCCATGCGCGCGCTGCCCCAGTCGAATACCGGCAACTCAACACCGAGCACCGGCCCGCGCTTGGTCAGCGCGCCGGTTTCTTTCTCGCGCGCGATGCCGATCTCCTGAATGTTGATAAAGCGCGTGATGTTGGTGATGCCCGCCGCCTGGCCGGCGACGTTCAGTTCGCGTTTTGCCGACTCGATGTCGAGCCGTTGCGACAGCGCCAGCGCTTCGATGTCGGCGTATTCCGGTTTGCGGGCGGGTGTGTCGGGCAAACGTTCCGGCAGCACGAGTTGCGCCGTTTTTACGAGGCCAAGCTGGCGCATGAGTTTTTCGCGCTCGCCTGCGGCCGCCTGTTTGCTTCGCGCGAACTGTGTTTGCGTCTCGGCCAGATAAGCCTGATGACGCGCCAGTTCGCGCGCGCCCAAAGCGCCGGCCTGGCGCTGGTTGGCGGCAAGTTCCGCAGCAGCCCCGGCACTCGACACGGCACGCTGCATCAGATCAACCGCCTGTTGCGCGGCCACGGCGCGGCTATAACTGATCTTGGTCTCGGCAACAAAGCTGATGATAGTGTTGCCGACTTTGGCTTTGACCTGTTCAAAGCGCGCCGCGCCCAGCTTCTGCTGCATCGGCAGCAGCAAAAGGCTCATGAAGTTGAACGTCAGGCTCTGCTCGAACTTGGTGGCTTCGGACGAGCGATACCACACGCCCGAAAAAACCGGGTTGGACAGCAGCCCCGCCTGCACCATGTCAGCCTGCGACACACCAAGCTCGGCATACTGTGCCTGCAATCCGCGGTTATTGAGCAAACCAACCTGCACCGCGGCTTCGGCGGTGAGCGGCTGCGCCAGTAACCCGGCAACCGCTTTTTCTGCCGCCTTGTCGTCGTCGCTATTGCGGTTCCAATGCGGCTGCACACTTGATCGTGCTTCGACCATGTTGCGCACGTCGCTGAACCCGCCGTCTTTGGTAATACTCGTGCAACCGGCAAGTGCAATGCTGCCTATCGCCAGCAGAGTTGTCCTGATCGTCATAACACCCTCGCATCGTGATTAAACGCGAGCGCACACCGGGTGGCGATTCAATCGCCACCCGAAAAAAAAGTTTTGGTGCGCCCGTATACCGACGCAGAGACGGCCCGCGGACGGGCCTTTCCTGCGCCGAATGCTAAGCGGCGCGGACGAGAGGAACGTGAAAGATGCTGACGGGAAAAAGCGTCGCCGGCTCTACGATAAGACCCTGCGGTTTTGGCGCGGAGACGAGAGACACCGCAAAAGTGACCGCGGCGGACACCAGCATGCCACCGCACATCGCGCATGAAGAACATTTGCCGCAGCTATGGTCTCCACTCGCGGATGACAATTGTTCATCCGTGCCGTCATGCCCGTGCTGCTGGTGCCCGGCAGCGCTGTCGACGTCGTGAACATGCTGCTGATGCTCCGCAGGGTGCGCGCTTTGCAATTGCACCGCCGGCGCCGAGTCGCAAACAAGCATGCGCGCCATGGCGAAACCCTGCACGGGTATCACCAACAGCAACAGCGCAACAATCCAGATGCGGAGGCGGAACATTTGTAAATGGTACCACACGGGCATTGGTACGACAATGTTACCGCGCGGCAACGGATTACCGCCGCCGGCAACAATGCCGGCGTCAGTACCCCGCACCGTTACTTCGGTGCATAGGGACCGACTTCGGGTTTTGCCTGCGTGTTAAAAAGATCGCCAAGCTCGGCTTTCGCGCCGCGCATGATCTGCACCGACTCGCTCTGCGCCTGAAAACAACTGAAGTCCGGCCGCTCCTTCCACGCGAACGGGCCGCAGAGCTTCACACCGGCTTTGATCGCCGCGTCGTGCACAATGTTGATGGCGCGTTCGTAGTCCGGATCGCCCTGCTTGTAACCCGAAAAATTTCCGATGTCGCCGCTCGCCGCAAAAATCGCGGTGACGCCGGGAACCTTGGCGATCTCGTCCGCATTCTTCAAACCTTCAAGCGTTTCGATCATCAGGATCAGCACGAGATTATCGTTGATCGTGTTGCGGTAGCCACCGGGGACATTGCCCCACATGGCCGGACTGAATGCATTGCCGCCGCCGAGGCTGCGTCTGCCGAGCGGCGGAAAGTACGCCCATTTGACGGCTTCGCGCGCTTCCTCGACTGTATCGACAGTCGGCACCACCAGCACCAGCGCACCGCCATCAAGCGCCTGCTGAATTTCCCGCTCGTCGGTATACGCGACGCGCACGCCGGGTACTGCCCTGGCACGCGGGCAGGTCTCCCACGCGCGCCAGACCTCGGCCCACGATGCCCCCTGGTGCTGCATCTCGGTCCAGATAAAATCGTAACCGGCCTCCGCCATCGCGCAATAGGTGCTCGGCGCGACGACGCCGCGCACCGTTCCACCGACTAGTTTGCCGCCCTGCATCAGCTTTAATTTGGCCGGGTTCCAAATCTTGCTACCCGCAGGCGCATTAAAAGCACTGCCGTACTTCCAGTTCGAATTGTCGAACGGCCCCTGATTTACGCCGCCGGACAACGGTACTTGCCGTGCATTGCTGTCTTTACCGGCAGGCGCAGCGAGCGGAAACGGATCCTTCGCCGGCTGCGCATTTACCTGACCGATGATGACGCTCAGCAATGCGCACGTGAAAAATATTCCGATTGAATTTTTCATTGCAGTTCTCCCCTTGAGTGTGCAAACGTTCTTCGACATTTTGCACGATAAGAATAGGTCTTTCGCGCTTTAACAGCAACACGGATATATTACATGCGGTGCCGAGTGATCAAATGCCGCGGCCCGCGTTACTGCAGCTATTCGACCTTGATGCCGGCATCTTTCACCACTTTCGACCACTTCGCAAAATCTTCTTTGATGAAAGCGCCAAAGGCTTCGGGCGCGCCGGGAATCGCCGTCGCACCGAAACCCGCCAACCGTTCTTTCGTGGCAGGCAGCGCCAGCACCTTCAGCACCGCAGCGTTCAGGCGATCGACGATCGCGCGCGGCGTATTCGCCGGCGCGAGCACGCCGGTGATGCCGCTGGCGTCGAAGCCGCGCACACCCGATTCGGCGAGCGTAGCCACCTGCGGCAGTTCGGCCGCGCGTTTCTGTGTGGTCACGGCAAGCGCCTTGATCTTGCCGCCCTTGATGTAACCGATCGCCGAGGGCAACTGGTCGAAATGCATGTCGACCTGCCCGCCCATCAGATCGACCAGCGCCGGGCCGCTGCCTTTGTACGGCACGTGCGTGAGTTTGGTGCCGGTCATCGATTGAAACAATTCACCGACCAGATGGTTCGAACTGCCGGTGCCAGCCGAGGCCATGGTCATGCGGCCGGGTTTTGTTTTGGCCAGCGCGATCAACTCTTTCGCCGTCTTCGCCGGCACCGACGGGTGCAGCACCAGCACGAACGGCACTTCCGACACCAGCGAGACCGGCACAAAATCGCGCACCGGGTCATACGGGTTTTTCGGATACAACGCGGGCGCCACGCTGACCGTGCTATTCGAGCCCATCAGCAGCGTATATCCGTCGGGCGCGGCTTTCGCCACCAGATCGGCACCTATGGTGCCGCCAGCACCGCCGCGATTGTCAATGATGATCTGCTGACCCAGCGCTTCGGCCAGCCCCGGGCCGATCGCGCGCGCGGTGATATCGACGTTGCCGCCGGGCGCGAAGGGTACGATCAGCCGGATTGCTTTGGTTGGATAGGTTTGCGCGAATGCGCCGGCACTGATCGCACAACCGATTGCTACAACAAGTATGCGCTGCATCATGACCACTCCTCCGTTAACGTCTACTTCGCGAACCCGCGGATTTTGTTTTTCCCTCACTCCCTTGAAGGGAGAAGGTAGGGGTGAGGGTGAACGGCCGGCATTTTCCACCGCCCTCCACTCTCTCAAAGTAAATGAAAAAACTATTTAAGCGCGCCGATTTCCCGCAGATATTTCTGCGCGCCCGGATGGATCAGATCAACACTCAAGGCTGCCGCAACCGTGTTCGCCATCGTCGATTCGCGCGCCTGCTCGAGACGTTTGCCGATCGCCGCTTCGCCTTTATGCAAAGCACGGATCAATTTATAGGCAACCTCATCGGGCAGCGTCGGCCGCGCCAGCACGAAGGCCCACGATCCGACGGTGTGTACTGGCGCACTCTGCCCGGTGTAACTGCCAGCCGCCAGCGTCAGCGGTTTGATGAAAGTGTGTTTACCGATAATACGTTTGATTTCATCCGCACTCGGCGCAATAAAACGCGCGCCCACGGCTGACTTCGCCACCGTTTCAAACCCGGGCCAACCGACACCGCCGCCCCACAAGGCTGCAGCGCGGCCGTCGAGCAGCATCGCCGGGCCATCGGCGGCTTTCTCGAGATAGACCGCGTTGAAATCCTTGTTTATGTCGAGACCGATGCCGTCCATCGCGTAACGCGCCAGCACGACAAAACCCGAACCGCCCGCACCCCAGGCGATGGTTTTGCCTTTGAGATCGGCAATCGTTTTGTACGGGCTGTCGGCGCGCACGATGAACATGCCGCTGTTCGAATACATCGCGCTCAAAATTTTCACATTCGCACGCGAGCGGCCGATGCCGTTGACCGCCTCGTAAGTCACCTCGCCGGTGACCTGTCCGGTGTCTATGGTGCCCGCTTCAAGCAGCGGCACATTCTCAGTGCTGCCCTTGGTATTTTTCGGCTGCACCGACAAGCTTGCGTCGATTTCATTGATGGTCGCCGCAAACGCATCGCCATACACCGGGAAACCGCCGCCGGGTGTTGCCGTGCCGTGTATCACCGTCGTCTTATCCTGCGCCTGCGCGCTGTTAACCACGCCGTTACCCACGCCGTTACCCATGTACAACCCTCCTCCGATTGCGATCGACAGCGCAACAGCTTTCCAGTGCATCGCCATGATTGCTCCTCCGTCGTTATATTTATGCGGGCATTATGCCGCATCAACGCGGGCAAAGGCCGGCGCATGCAATCGAGGCAGTGGCGGATCAGCGCGGCCGGCCGCCGGAGCGATAAACGAATTTGCGCTTGGCGGCAGGCGCCGGTGCGGCTTGTCCACCGCTACCCGGGCGCGCCGGCGCCGCAGACGCGGCATGCCGTTGCGGTGTTCCGCTCTTGGCGGCAGGCGCGGCTTGATGCGGGCGCGCCGCTTGATGATTCGGCCGGTCGTGTTGCGGTTTGGCCGTGGCGTCATTCGGATGTCGCTTTGATTGCGACGCACCCGGCGCGCCGCGCCCCTCGCTGCGACCACCGCCGGATTTGTTACGACCTTGCGCACCACCGCCGTTGTTGCGTTGCTGGCTCTGGCGTTGTCCTTGTCCTTGCCGTTGCCCCTGATTCTGCCCCCGTCCCTGGCGCTGCTTGATCGGTTCAGCCTTGGCATGCGGATCCGGCGTAAAGCCGGTGATAACTTCCTGCGGAATGTCGCGCTTGATCAGTTTCTCAATGTCGCGCAGGAACACATGCTCATCCACGCACACCAGCGAGATCGCCTCACCGGTAGCACCCGCGCGGCCGGTGCGGCCGATGCGGTGCACATAATCCTCGGGCACGTTAGGGAGATCGTAATTGACGACGTGCGGCAACTGGTCGATGTCGATGCCACGCGCGGCGATATCGGTGGCGCACAGCACCTGCAGGCCGCCCTCTTTGAACTCGGCGAGCGCGCGCGTGCGCGCGCCCTGACTTTTGTTGCCGTGTATGGCGAGCGCTGTGATGCCGTCGGTGTTGAGTTGTTCGGCAAGCCGGTTACAGCCGTGCTTGGTGCGCAGAAACACCAGCACCTGATGCCAGTTGTTTTTCTTGATCAGGTGCGAGAGCAGTTCGCGCTTGCGGCCGCGATCGACCGGATGAATTTTCTGATTGATCATTTCCACGGTTGAATTGCGGCGCGCGACTTCTATCATCGCCGGCGCGTTGAGCAGGCCATCGGCAAGCGCCTTGATCTCCGCGGAGAAGGTGGCCGAGAACAGCAGGTTCTGCCGGCGCTTCGGCAGAAAAGCCAGAATGCGCTTGATGTCGCGAATGAAACCCATGTCGAGCATGCGGTCGGCTTCATCAAGCACCAGTATCTCGATGTGCGAGAGATCAACCGCGCGCTGCTGCTGCAGATCGAGCAGGCGTCCGGGTGTAGCGACCAGAATATCGACACCGCGTTTGAGTTGAATCATTTGCGGATTGATACTGACGCCGCCGAATACCACTGTCGATGTTTTGCGCGAATACTTGCCGTAGACGCGGACACTTTCTTCGATCTGCGCAGCAAGTTCGCGCGTCGGCGCCAGCACCAGCACACGTACCGGTTTGCGCCCGCTCGCCGTCGCCGGCGGCGTGTGCATCGATAGCAATTGCAGAATAGGCAGCACAAAGCCGGCGGTCTTGCCGGTTCCGGTCTGCGCACCGGCCATCAGGTCGCCGCCGGCGAGCACTGCCGGAATCGCCTGCACCTGTATTGGCGTGGGAGTGGTATAGCCGTGTTCGGCAACGGCGCGTACGAGTTCGGCGGACAAGCCGAGATTTTCAAATGACATGATAATTTCCAGAAAAATAACCGGCCTGTCGCCGCACAAGGCGCCAGTCACAGGCCGATGGATTAGAGCGTGTCGGAAGCGACAACCGCAGTGGGACTGGTACAACTGAGTACGCCGAGTATACCAGCGCGGGCGGCGACATTCGCGCCTATATCAAGTCCCCCAATACCATGTCGGCGCCCTTCTCCGCGATCATGATCGCGGCGGCATTGGTGTTGCCGGAAACCAGCGTCGGCATGATGGACGCATCGATTACACGCAGATTGGCGATGCCTCGCACGCGCAAACGCGTATCAACGACAGCGCACTCATCCTGCCCCATCCGGCAGGTGCTGACCGGGTGGTAAACCGTCGAACCGCGCCGGCGAATGTAATCAAGCAGTTCATCGTCGCTCGCGCAGGCCGGCCCGGGCTCGACTTCCTCTGCAATGTGTTGCGCCAGCGCCGGCGCCTGCACGATTTGTCGCAAGGCGCGCACGCCGGCCACCATGGTGTCGCGGTCTTTCTGCGCGGCAAGGTAGTTCGGATCGATCGCGGGCGCATGATGCGGGTCAACCGATTTGATGCGTACGTGACCGCGACTTTCCGGGCGCAACAGCGTGCACACAGCGGTGACGCCGGAAAATGTATGCAAGGCGTCGCCGATGTTCTGTACTGAATAGAGCGCGAGTGAAGCCTGGATGTCCGGCGTTGCGGCGTCCGGCAGCGCGCGCAGAAAACAGCCCGCCGACAACGCGGGAATCGAAAAGTAGCCGCGACGGAACAAGGCGTAGCGCAACACCGCCGCCGCGCCGCGATGCCACTGGCGCACCACGTCGTTGAGAGACAGCGGCGCCTTGCAGCGCAAAACGATGCGGGTGAAATAGTGGTCGCTGAGATCGCTGCCGACACCGGGCAGGTCGGCAACGACGCAAATGCCGTATGTTTGCAACAACGCCGCCGGCCCCAGCCCCGACAATTGCAAGAGCTGCGGCGAATTAAAAGCGCCGGCAGCGACGATGACTTCGATGTTCGCCATGGCGGTGCGCTTCCCGCCGCCAACCTCATACTCGACGCCTGTCGCACGCCGCCCGTCAAACAGGATGCGCGTCGCCAATGCGTTCGAAACAATCTTCAGGTTGTCGCGCTTGCGTACCGGATCGAGATAAGCGACTGCGGCCGATGAACGCACGCCACCCCGCATAGTCGTTTGGTAAAAACCCGCGCCTTCCTGCATTGCGCCGTTGAAATCGTCATTACGTTTGTGGCCGCACTGCTGCGCAGCTTCGACGAAAGCCGCAGCAAGTGGATGGCGGTCGCGCAGATTGGAGACGCCGAGCGGCCCACCCGCGCCATGCCATGCGCCGGCGCCGCGTTCGTTGTCTTCGGCTTTGCGGAAGTACGGCAGCACATCATCGGCACCCCAACCGGTATTGCCGAGCGCGCGCCAGTGATCGAAGTCTTCAGCCTGCCCGCGTATGTAGATAAGGCCGTTGATCGAGCTCGAACCGCCGATGACGCGCCCGCGCGGCGCGACGACGTTGCGGCCGTGGCATTCGGCCTGCGGTTCGGTGCTGTAACACCAGTTGAAACGACGGTCGTTGAAAAGCTTGCCGTAACCCAGCGGTATGCGCAGCCACGGGTGCCTGCTGTCCGGGCCCGCTTCAAGCAGCAGCACGCGATGCCGTCCTGACGCGCTCAGCCGGTTGGCCAGCACGCAACCGGCGCTGCCGGCGCCAACGATGACAAAATCGTAGCTCGCCGCACTGTGGCCCGTATTCATCGCTGCAACACGCCGCACGCCATGGCGAGCCCGTAAAGTTTTTCAGGTGCTGACTATATCGCCGAACCGGCGCCGCCCACAATCGCAGCCTCGCAACCATTAAACCGCAGCGTATCCAGTATCATCGCGTATCCGCATCAACGAAGCCCGATGAATACCGCAACGACATCCGCGCGCAGCCCCGGCCGCATCATCACCACCATCTGCTGTGCCGAAGTGCTGAGCATGACCGCCTTCGCCGGTTTTGCCGCGCTGCTGCCGGTGCTGGTGCCGGAGTTCGGACTGAATAATTCGCAGGCCGGTCTGATCAGCGGCACCGTGTTCGGCGGTTATCTGGTCGGCGTGCCATTTCTCGGTTCGCTCACTGATCGCATCGACGCGCGGCGCGTATACGCCATGGCGGCATTCGTTGCCGCCAGCGGCGCACTGGGTTTTGCATTTTTTGCCAGCGGCTTCTGGTCGGCCCTGCTGTGCCAGATCATGATCGGCGTCGGCCTCGCCGGCACCTATATTCCCGGCATGAAAGCGCTGACTGATCGCGTCGATGGTCCGTGGCAAAGCCGCGGCGCTGCAATCTATGGTGCGATATTCGGCGTCGGCACCAGCGGCTCGCTGATACTATGTGGCGCCGTCGCCGGCAGTTATGGCTGGCGATCTGCTTTCGTGGTCGCCGCCGCCGGACCATTGCTGGCTGCCGTCGCCATCGTCTACGCACTCAAACCATTGACACCCCACCCCGCCACGCACCGCGCCCTGTCCGGCTTCGCCTTGGTGTGGCGCAATGCCGCAGTGCGCCCTTATCTGTTCGCCGCCGCTGCGCATTCATGGGAACTGCACGGCACGCGCGCCTGGCTGGTGGCATTTCTCACATTCGCCGCCGGCCTGCAAGGCAGCGATGGCGCCACACCCGGCGAAATCGCGTTCACCGCGGCGCTGATTCTGCTGCTGGGACCGATCGCCAGCATCAGCGGCAATGAGTTCGCGCTGCGCTTCGGTCGCGCGCGTTTGATGACCATAGGCGCAGCAGGCTCCGCGATACTAAGCTGCATCATGGGATTTTTCGCCGGTTCGCCGTGGATCGCGCTACTCACATTCGCCGTCGTGCAAATGTACTTCATCGGCATCGACGCCGGCACCATGACCGCCGGCGTGGTGAATGCCGCCGACCCCGCACAGCGCGGCGCCACCATGGCGATGTACTCGCTGCTCGGTTTCAGCGCGGGCTTTGTCTCACCGGCGATTTTCGGCGCGGTGCTCGACCTCGCCGGCGGCCGCGATGCCGGCATGGCGTGGGGGCTCGCTTTCGCAAGTCTCGGCATCGTTGCGCTACTTGGCGTGATTCCGGCGCGCATGCTGGCCAAACGTGAGAGAAAAAAAGATACCAAACGCGCGGCCTGAGCCCCTCTCCGCGCGCGCGGAGCAAGCGCCGGCATCACATCCCGATCGGCCCGAGCACCGATCCCCGCCCGTCCTTTGGCGGAAAGCCCGGGCCGCGCAATTGCGGCAACGTCATCGCGTTGACGCGATCGATAATCGCCGCAAACGCGCGCACCGAACGCAGCATGCCTTCGACGGGCACCATTTCCGGCGTGTCGAGGCTGGTGTGATAGACAACGTGATTGATGATGTGAAATGACGGCGCGAAGTTGCCATTCTTCGGTGCGTCTTCAACGCCGTAAACCGAAACACCGAAATCGCGCAGCTGATTGAACACCATGCGTTCGAACTCGACACTGCCCAGCGCATTCCAGCGTACTGCGCTCATCGCATTGGTCGCCGTCAGATCAGAGTTGTACATATAGAGCAGCGTTTCGGACGGATGCTCGACGGTGAGCTTCAGCGCGACCTTGGTCCAGTCGTAGGTCTCGTCGATGCCGCCCTTCATGCGATGCGCAACCTCGCCGTGATGATGATCGGGGAAAGACAGAAACGTAATCGTGCGCGGTCGCTTTTCTTTCGGCAGCGCGGCGTAATGGCGCGCGAGCTCAAGTGCTGCGGCCATGCCGGAGTTGTTGTCGGTCGCCGCCTGGAAATAACCGTCAGTGTGTATCTGCAGTTGTATCTCTTCCTCCGACATGCCGGGCAGCGTGGCGATCGTGTAGGCGGTCTGCACATTGCTCAGCGGCGGAATGTCGAGATTGAGCGTGACCGTAATTTTTTCGCTCTTGCCGAGGCGGTCGCGCAGCGCAAAGCCTTCGTCCTGACTGACCGTCATGTGCGGAATATTTTTCAGCGCGTCTTCGGGCTGGAAGATGCCGTTGCCGGGCACCGCCATGACGTTGATCACCATCGCCGCGCCCAGCCGCTGCGCGCGCGTGTTGGCGCCGAAGAGCCCCGAGCGATCGGATGCCGAATGGCTGCGCCCGCCCGGCACGAAGCTGCTGTAAATCACCACAGCCTTGCCTTTGACATCGCGGCCGATGAAATCCGCTTCCGCGCCGATGCCGACCCACAGCGCTTCGGCGATCAGGCCCTGCGGCGCCGTACCCGGCGTGCCTGAAATCGGAAACGCCGTCGCGAGGTCGATCTTCGCGCCGCTCGAAGAGGCGTAACTCATGCTCCAGCTCTCGGGACGCCAGTCTTTCGGCAGCACATACGGATAGGTTTTGACCGCAAGGCCCAGCCGCGTGAATTCGTCGGTAAGGTATTTCATGCCCTCGCGCTCGGCGTCGGTGCCGGGAAAGCGCCCCCACATCTGCTTGTTCACGGTATCGCGATGCTTGAGTGCAATCTTCGACAGTGCAACGACGTCGTTCTTCATGCGTGCGCCGTCGATGTTCTTGTAGGCTTCCTGTCCGGGTTTCAGCGCGAACACCGGATAGTCGGCGTCCTTGAAGAGTTGCGAGGCGTGGTTGCGCGGCAGGCCGATGCCGTAGGTTTTTTCGGTTTTCGGGCCGAGGTCCATTTGTGCGATTGCACTGCCCGCGAGAAATGCGCCCGTCAGTGCAGCAGCGACGCAGCGCGAAATAAAATGTTTTTTCATGAAATACCCCTCCCGGGCGCCGGGTTTGAAAAAAGCGTTATGCCGCGCAAGTGCGAAATCCGCAGAACACATCGGCCCGATGCGGCGGATAAAAGTTGCGCCAGGTATTGCGTAGCAGCCGCAGCGGCGTGACAAAACTTCCACCGCGCAGCACACGGTGATCGTCAACAAACCACGGCGCGGAATACTCACGGTACGGATCGGCGATGAAATCCGGATACGGGGCAAAACGGCTGGATGTCCACTCCCAGAGGTTGCCTGACATCCGGTGTGCGCCCCAGGCACTGCGCCGCGCCGCCGCTTCGACCGGCGGTTCTGTGTTGTCACCCCAAGGATAACGCCGCTTGCGCGGCTCATCGGGGCCGCTCGCGGCGGCGCATTCCCACTCGGCTTCGGTCGGCAGGCGCCGTCCCGTCCAGCGGCAGTAGGCTTCGGCCTCGTGAAAGCTGACGTGCATGACCGGCTCCAGCGGATCAAGCGCAATCACCCGGTCGAAGCGCCTGACCTTCCACGCGCCGGCATCGCACTGCCAGTATCGCGGCGCTTCGAGTGCGAGTTCCTGCACCATTTGCCAGCCGGCGGCGCTCCATAAATCGCCGCGCCGGTAGCCGGCGTCTTCGACAAACGCCAGAAATTCAGCGTTGGTCACGGCGTTCGCTGCAATCGCGTAAGCCGGCAGCGTGATCTCATGCCTCCACTTCTCATTGTCGAATACAAAGCCGCTGCCGGGCATCGCGCCGAGCATGAAACTGCGCGCCGGAATTTCGATATCAGCAGCGGGCGCGCCCGGTGCAGCAGGCACGGCTAAAAAGTCCGGCACCGGATAACCCAGCGTGTGCCACATGTAGCAGAACGCCTCGTTGTGCATGTCCTGATGAAAAATACTCAGCTGCGTAAAGTACGCCAACTCGTGCGTGAGCGGCGCGCGATCAAGCGCTTCAAGCGAGCGCTCCATCACGCTGTCGCAGTAGCGCCGCGTTGCATCGATATCCGGCAGATCAAGCGACCAGCGCGTGCCGTGAGGCACCTGTGCGGAATCGTACAAGCGGTCGGCGCCGCGCAGCATGGAAGGCGCGTCTTGCGAACCGCGCCGCTGCACCCAGAATTCCTGGAACCAGCCGACGTGACCGATTTCCCACTGCGGCGGATTGACAATCCGGCTTTGCGGCACAGCAAGCCGCGCCGCGTCGATTGCACTGAACAGCGCGCCGGTGCGGGCATGCGTCTCGCGCAGCCACGCCGCCAGTGTTGCCGCCGGCGGCGGCGAACCATAGACGGAAAAATCCGGCCATCCGGCGCGATGGGATGACTCTGTTATATTCATTTGCTCATCTTTCGATTACCGCCATCCAAATGCGTCTGGCCATTGTAACGCCCGCTCCGCCCGGTACGCGCCACGGCAATCGTGCAACCGCGCTGCGCTGGGCGCGGCATCTGCGCGCCCTCGGGCACACCGTCAGCATTATGGTTGACTGGGATGGCCGCCGCTGTGACGCCATGATTGCCCTGCATGCCAAGCGCAGCCAGCATTCGATCAAGCGCTGGCGCGCCGCGCACCCGCAGGGGCCGCTGATCGTGGTGCTCACCGGCACCGATCTCTACCGTGATATTCATACCGACAAAGATGCGCGAGAGTCGCTCGCGCTCGCTGATCGTATCGTCGTGCTGCAGTCGCTGGGGCCACAACAGCTCCAACCGGATATTCGCAAAAAAACGGACGTTATCTGCCAGTCGGTACGGGCGCCGCAACGCCACCAGCAGCCGCGCAACTCTTTTCTCGTCACTGTCATCGGCCATCTGCGCGACGTAAAAGACCCGTTTCGCGCTGCCTATGCGCTGAAGCACCTGCCGCCGGCCAGCAGGATACGTCTGGTTCAGCTGGGTTCGGCAATGAGCCCCGAATTCGAACGCGAAGCCCGTGCACTGATGCAAAGCGACCCGCGCTATCGCTGGATCGGCGAACGCAGCCACGCCGATGCCATGCGCTGGCTGGCGCGCAGCCACGCAATGGTGATATCGAGCGTAATGGAAGGCGGCGCGCACGTCGTCTCCGAAGCCATTGCCGCCGGCGTGCCGGTGATCGCTTCGCACATTCCGGGCAATGCCGGCCTGCTGGGCGCCGCCTATCCCGGCTATTACCCCGTCGGCGACGAACAATCTCTCGCTGCGCTGCTGTCGCGGGCCGAAACAGACAGTGCGTTTCTCAAAAGCATGGAGACCGCCATTTGCGCACAACGCGGCCTCACCGATGCCGGCGCCGAGCGGCGCGCAATTGCCGCGCTGATTGCCGCAGTCAGTCGCGCGAAGTAGCCGGTAAAACGCTTTCCGGTTTCGGGCCAGCGTGTTTGCCGGCTACTGATCAAGAAATCAAGGCGTCTCTTTATATACTGCCGCAACCGCCGGAATAACCCGCACCGGCTGATCCCATTCCTTGTACCTGGTCTTAAATTCATCGGCGATCTGTTTGCCGGCTGCATCGGCCGATTTGCCCTCTTTCTTCAACTCAACGGCGCGAGTCTGTATCGCGGCGAGCAAATCGCGATTGGCCTTGATGATGGAAGCATCCGCAAGATCGCCGTGCGAGCCGACTACCTGCGTGGCCGGCAGGCGATCGAGTTCGTCGAGGCGCGTCAGCCACGACTTCATGTTTGACTGCGGCATCGCGAACGCGGGGAAGATGTTCTTCATCGCCAGATCGCCCGAGAACAGCACGTTGTCGCCCTCGACGAAGAACACTGTATCGCCCATGGTGTGCGCGGGTCCGGCCCACATCATGCGCACGCGCACGCCGCCGAGATCGATGGTTTTTTCCTTGTCGAAAATCTCGTCGGGTTTGCGGAACGATGCGCCCTTCAATATCTCGGTCAATTCGGGCGAGCGTTTGGCGAAAATGCCGACCCACTCCATGCCGGCTTCTTCGATATCCTGATTCTGCGCTTTGGAACGGACGATCTTCGCAGTCGGGAACGCGCCCTCCCCGGTGGTGTGCTCTGGATGCAGGTGGGTAGTGACGAGGTAGACCTCGCTGTTTTTGCTGACCTTCGCCATTTCGCGCGCGACCGCCTGCCCGCTCAGGAGCCCCATGCCGGGGTCGACGATCATCGTCGCCTTGCTGCCGACGATGATGCCGACGTTCGGCACGCGCGGCACCGATTCACTTGGAATGACGTAGACGTGCGGCGAGATTCTTTTCGCTGTGCCTTCTTTCACCACCGGCCATTCTTTGTCGCCGGTGGGCGGGCGCGTGGTTAAAAAGACCTGCGCCGCCGCCAATGCGCTGAACGCTGCGAGACTGACAATCAGCAACAGCCGGAAAACCTTATTCATATCTGCCTCCTCTTTTATTGGTGCAGGCCAGCACCTGCCGGCTGCGCTTTCTCATAGACCTGCCGCTACACACGAGGTCATTGTCGTCGGTATGCCACCCCGATAAAGCATTGAAAACAATGGTCTAGTTATCTCCCCGCAAGGGCGGTTTCGTCACTGTATTCGGAAACCGGCAACCCCGCTAGCGCCGGCCAATATTCGCCCCTACAATGCACATCACGTACGTAATTACGTACGTTATATGTGCGCACGCCAGAGTGCCCAATAAAGGCTCATTTTGTCGCCTGCGACCGTTGAGGAATGCCAGTCGTGCTAAATGATGATTTAGAAAACGGGTTCGTCGCGATCAAGCGTTGCAAGCATGGAACTTTCATGTTCAATCGCAACGACCGGTTTATCGGCAAATCACTGGCCTACTACGGGGAATGGTCCGAGCCGGAAATAAATTTACTGGCACAGTTTCTCAAACCCGGCGACACCGTAATAGATACCGGCGCAAACATCGGCACGCATACTGTCGCGTTTGCCAATTTTGTCGGCAGCACCGGTTCAGTGCTGGCATTTGAACCGCAGCGACTGGCGTTTCAGATGTTGTGCGGCAATGTCGCGATCAACTGCCTGACCAACGTGCGTTGCATGCAACAGGCAGTTGGCGACGCGGTCGGCCGGACTAATGCACCTATCGTGAATCCGCACGAACAGCGCAATTTCGGCGCCGTCTCATTGACGAACAACGACCGTTCGGGCGAAGTTGTCGATCTCGTCAGCATCGATTCGATGGATCTGAAAGCCTGCAATCTGATCAAAATTGACGTCGAGGGCATGGAGCCCGGCGTCATCAGGGGCGCGCGCGAAACAATCAAAAAATTCCGGCCTACTCTGTTTGTGGAAAACAACACGCTCGACAGGACGCATGGCACCAATGCCGCAATCGCCGAACTTGGTTACGATGCCTGGTGGCATTTATCACTCTACTACAACAAATCAAATCATTTTAATAACAAGGAAAACATTTTTTCGCAGTATCAGCCGGAGGCCAACCTTTTATGCTTGCCGGCAGGCTGCGACCCCGGAATTCCATTCCTGATAAAAAGCGCTGGTGCAAACGACAACTGGCAGTTGGCGAGAGACCGCGGTATCGCCGAGCGAAACCCGCTTTTTTTCCCGGCTTAAACCAGCCACCAGCGCGAACATTACGCCGCCAGCGCAACATTCTCCGCCGCCGAGGCCATGCGGCGTATCAGATCATAGTCAGCGTCTTCAACCGCGGCAAAACGCGCAATGCCCCATCGCGCGAGAATTTCGCGGCCTTGCGCATCGTTGTGCATGTCGAACAACAATCGGGCAATCGCGGTGCGCACCTCGAGCGGCAGGCTCTTCAGAACCACCCAGGGCGGCATCGGGCTCGGGCCCAGCGTCTCGATAATGCGGAATTCCGATTGAATGTGCGGGCGGCGGCGCAACTCTGCATCAAGCACCGTGCTGTCGATCGCCGAGGCATCGATCTGCCGGCTCAAGATCATGTCGAGCGATGCCTGGTGCGCGCCAGACTCGACGGCGCTGCTGAAATATCCCGTTGGTTCGTTCAGCGTCGAGAGATGATGCCGCACCACGTTATAGCCCGAATGCGAACGCCGCTCGTTGTAGGCCCAGGAGGCCCCGCGCAAGTCGGCAAATGATTTGAAGCGGCTGTCGCGATGCACGACCACATCTGAAAAATAGACGGGGCGGTTGCCGTAGCGCGCACCCTGCATGACCGGCGCCGTGCACAGCTCAATCGCCGCGTTATCCATATCGGCCTTCCAAACGTACGGCAGCCCGCAGATCCAGCAAACATGTATCTGCCCGCGGTCAAACAGCTCTTCACGCTCTTCCCAGCCGATGTCGTCAACAAAACGGGTGGGGGATGCCAGTCTTGCGCCAAGATAGGCCGCAATCGCGCGGCAGGTCGCATCGGCGTTGGCCGCCATGCAGGAGGTGATATTCAACTCGTTCGCGGCAATGATTTTGCGCGTTTCGCGGGTAAAAATGGAACCGGTGAGCATGCTCAAAGACCTGACGCTTTCGTTAACGGGAAACTGATGATCCGGCCGCAGTTGCCGCGCGCTTTACTGCGGCTCGATCCTGTTCTCCTTGATCACCTTCGCCCAGCGCGCGATATCGCTCTTGATGATTGCCGCGAACTGCGCCGGCGTGCCGGCAACAACATCGACGCCGTCCTGCTCGAAGCGTTTGGCGATGTCCGGCGCGCGCGCTGCGCCGGCGATGGCATCGCTCAGCGTCTGCACAATCGCCAGCGGCGTTGCGGATGGTACGAGCATGCCCCACCAGCTTGAGAATTCGTAGCCGGCCACCGTTTCACCGATCGCCGGCAAATTGGGCAGGCCGGGTGCGCGCTTCGCACTGGTGATGCCGAGCGCGCGCAGTTTGCCGGATTGCACGTGCGGCAGCGCGGGCTGTGTGCCGATAAAACTCAAATCCGCCTCACCGCCCACGGTTGCAATCAGCGCCGCACCGCCGCCCTTGTAAGGCACGTGCAACAGATCGGTCTTCGTCAGATTCTTGAAGAGTTCGGCGGCGACATGCAGATTGGTGCCGATACCTGCGGAGGAATAATTGAGTTTGCCCGGACGCTGCTTTGCCAGCGCGACAAATTCCGCCACCGTCTTCGCCGGCACCGACGGATGCACCACCAGCACGAAGGGCGAGCTCGCCAGCATCGACACCGGCGCAAAATCCTTCACCGTGTCGTAGGGCAGTTTTTTGTAGATGCTCGGGTTAACCACGAAGGGCAGCGTATTGAGCAGGATCGTATGGCCGTCAGGTGCTGCGCGCGCCACCAGCTCGGTGCCAATGCTGCCTGAAGCGCCGGGCCGGTAATCAATCACGAACTGCTGGCCGAGCGTCTGGCTTAGGCGGTCGAAGATCATGCGCCCCAGTGCATCGAGACTGCCGCCGGGCGGATACGGCAGGATGATGCGCACAACGTGATTCGGATAAGGCTGAGCGGTGGCAGTAAAAGCGACCGTGATGAAGCTCATGAAGAGCAGCATTGAAGCTATTCTGGTGCGCATCAATCACCTCCTGCCTGAATTAAATTTCCAAAGAGACAGACCACCGTTATTTTAGTATGGCAGTGCGCCTGCGTTTGCCCGACAGTCTAGCCTGCCCGACCGACCGTAAAAAACACTGCCGTGCCTGCGTTGATCGCACTCTCCAGCCATATTCTGCCGCCGTGGCGGTCAAGAATTCTTTTCACGGTGGCAAGGCCGATGCCGGTACCCTCGAATTCGTCGCGGTGATGCAGGCGCTGGAAAGGTGCGAACAGCTTGTGCACATACTGCATGTCAAAACCGGCGCCGTTGTCGCGCACAAAGTAGACGCTCTGCCCGTTATGGTTTTCAACGCCGATGGCGATTTGCGCCGCGCTGGTTTTACCGGTGTATTTCCAGGCATTGCCGATGAGATTGTCGAGCAGGGCGCGCATCAGACCGGGGTCGCCGTTGATACTGATGCCGGGTTGTATTGAGATATCCACCCCCCGTTCCGGAAAGGCCTGCTTTAACGATTGCACCGCACGCGCAGCCAATTCGCTGAAACTCAGCTCCTGCCGCCGCATTTCCAGCCTTGAGAGACGCGCCATATTGAGCAAATCGTCAATCAACTCACCGAGGTGCTCGGCGCCGGCAACGACGCGCCTGAGGTAGCCGACCGTCGACTTGTCGAGCTTGTTCTCGTTGTCCCGGAGCACGATCGAACTGTAGCCGCCGATCGCGCGCACCGGTGCGCGCAGGTCGTGTGCAATGGTGTAGCTGAACGAATTCAGTTCGCTGTTGGCCGCCTCGAGTTCGGCGGTGCGGCTGGCAACCCGCGTTTCCAGTTCGGTATTGATGCGTGCCAGTGCATCGGTGGCGCGCTGCTGCCGCGTGACTGCCAGCATCAGCAGCCAGCCCATCAGCACGATGAACAGGCAGACCATGATCGCCGCCCAGACGTATTGCTGTTTACGCTGCATATGCGGCGCAAGCACTTCGGCCTGCGAAGTGCCGACGATAATAATCAGCGGGTAATTCTGCAGCACCCGGTAACTGACGTAGCGCGGGGTGCCGTCGGCGATTCCGCGCGTCAGTATGTTACCGACCGGATCGATCCGGCTCACTTTGAGCAGGTTGGCATCCTTATGGTCAAAACCGACGCTGGCGGTAGTGCCGTCGCGCCGCGCGCGCGAGATGCCGTCGCGGCCGATCAGGTCCACTACGCCTTTTTCACCGAGCTCGGCCTTCTGGTAGAAGTCGCTGAAATACCGCGGATCAACGGCGACCGAAACGATGCCGCCGAATCCGCCGTCCGGCTTGCTGATACGCCGCGACATCGGAAAGGTCCAGTTGCCGGTGATACGGCTCTGCACCGGTTTGCTGAAAAAAAGACCTTTGCTGTCGTGCGGTATGTGGATCTTGAAATATTCGCGGTCGGCGATATTGATCGCCCCCGACCGCAGTTGACTACTCGCCAGCATATCGCCGCGCTCGTTGCTGACGCCGATATTGGTGAAAAGCATGCCGTCGATATAGGTATCCTTGATATAGCTGGCGATATCGATCTTCATGCCAAGCCGCGCGTACTCGTGCGCGATGAACAGGGTCGCCGCGTCTATGCCTTTGATGGTGCGGATCGTGTGTTCTTCGAACGCCTTGACCAGATTCGAGTTCTGCGTGACCGCCTTGTCGATGGTGGTCTGCCGGTCAATTTCAATCTGCGCGAACACGGCCGTCCAGACGATGGCGATGAGCACAACACAGAAAACCGCGATGACACCGTTCATGCCCGAGCGCAGCGACACCCCGCGCTGCATCTTGTAAGCCGGATGCGCGTCTGCAGGTATGGCGCCGTCTATCGGTTTTTCGTTTTCCATTGGTACGGCCGCGGCCGGATTATGGTGGATTAATATTGAGACTGGTTGCTAACTGATAATAACGCAAGGATCGCCTGCTCCAACGGCGGGAATTCCAGCGCTTTTTCATGCCTGTTCACCACTACACAGACAGACGCGGCAATAAGACGCATAATCGGCACTATTCCTGCTGTCGCCCGACGCCGCCGGCGCCGGGCTCCTTCAACGCAAAACAATGATTGCAGCGCGGGCGCAGGCCTCGCTGCCGTCGGCGCGACCCGCCGCAATCTGCGGCCGCGCAATCTTTCAAACCATGAAATGGAACCTATATGAATACGGAATGGTGGGGCTATAGCAAAGGACACGGCTGGGTGGTGCTCGATCGGGCCGTGCAGTGCAATGCGCCGGGGCTCAAGGTGGCGCTGCAGTTTGTGCGCGCCCGCGACTCGAGCACGTATATCGAGGAGCGCGAAAAATGGGTGCCGCCCGAGTACCGCTTTGCGCCGAACTACCTGAGCGGCCTCAAGGGCGACGACGTCGATCAGGCGAAAGCCGAACTGGCAAGCTTCAAGTCGGAATGGCCGCAGATTCAGGGCCGCATTCTGCGCGACAGCCAGGAGACTGCCGAGCGCAACGAAGCGCTGCGCCTCGAAGCCGAAAAGAAGCTCAAGGCCGAGACCCGCAAAACCAAAAAGCAGGCGGCTGAAGACAAATTATAAACGCCGGTCGCTAACCCCGTTTCCTGACTGGCCACGTTTAATATCTCTGTAACGTCGGGCGGCGCGTAG
>JANYDY010000052.1 GCA_025363435.1 Betaproteobacteria bacterium | reverse complement strand
CCGCCACCAGCCAGTGAACCGATCGTTTCGTTGTTCAACAGATCGAGTGACACACCCGCCGTGTTCGCCAGCACCACCGCACCCGTGTCCGCAATCGCAGCACCACCGCTCAACTGCAGCGTGCCGCCGTTCACCGTCGTCGTCCCCGTATACGTGTTCGTGCCGCTTAACTTCCATGTGCCGGCTGCGCTCTTGGTCAATGCGGTTGCGCCGCCTGTGCCGTCGGCAAGATTGCCGGCGATGGTGTTGCTGCCGGTATTCGTGCCGGTCAACGTCAGCGTACGCGCGCCTGATCCGCTGTAGGCAATATTGCCGGTGTTAGTGAAATTTAGCGCACCGCTGCCTGAGGAATCGATCGTGCTGCTGCCGCCGTTTGTGGTCAGCGTAAACAATCGATTGGTGCTCACCCCTGTGCCGGTATACAGCAGCGTGCCGCCGTCCAGCACAAGATTCGCTGCAGCATTGGACGATTGGCCGATGTTGCTCGCCGAGCCGCCGTCCGCAAGCGTATCGACGCTTAACGTTCCGCCGCTGATCGTGGTCGCACCGGTGTATGTATTTGCACCACCAAGAATCAGGGTGCCGGCGTCAACCTTGGTTAACCCGCCCACGCCAGTTGCAATACCATTGTAGGTAAGAACAGTCGCCGGATCAGCATCAATCGAACCGCCGCCAGCGTTAAGCGTTACACCGCGATTGGCGTTCAAGGTAAACGTTGTCGTGGTTTGCAGCGTGGCGCCGTTACTGAACGTCAATTGACCCGGCGTCGCCACACCCGGCGCTGCGCCAAGCGATGAATCGTCAACAATCTTGAGTGTGCCCCCAGTGATTGCAGTTGCACCGGTGTACGTGTTGCCCGTTGTAAGCACGAGCGCGCCAGTGCCCGACTTGGTGAGAACGCCAATGCCCTGTATTGCCTGGACCACACCGTCGCCGATCGTAAAGATAACACCCGGATCAACATTGAATGTGCCGCCGCCGGCATACAGCGAAACGCCGCGATTGGCGGCAAGCGTAAAGTTTGCAGTCGTCTGCAAGATGCCGCCATTGAGCGAAAGCTGACCCGCCGTAAACGCCCCGGGGGCAGCGCCCAGCGCAGAATCCGCGCCGATCTGCACGGTACCGCCGAGGATTGTGGTTATGCCGGTGTAGGTGTTACCTGCACTTAACACCAAAGTACCGCTATCGGCTTTGTTGAGCGTACTGCCCGCGCCATCGGCCACCGTTCCGCTTACAGTCAATGTTCCAGTGCCGCCAATTGTCGGACTGCCGGTTCCAAGCGTCACGTTGCCACCAAGGGACGCAGTGCCGACGCCTTGTATCGCACCAAGCCCGCTAATGCCGGTACCATTGATCGTTACGTTTTCCGCGCCGATTAAGGCGTTGTTTATTTCCAGCGTGCCGCTCGCGACCGTTGTGCCGCTGCCAGTGCCGCCCAATGCATTGGCGTGCTGCGCGGACAGCGTTCCCGTGTTGATCGTGGTTGTTCCGCCATAGGTATTGCTACCCGAAAGCGTCAGTGTGCCGCTGCCGTTCATCGTCAGTCCGCCGGCGCCAGCCACCACGCCCGCAATGCTGACGTTATTACCGTTGAGGTCGATGACACCGGTACTGGTCATCGTCACGCCGCGCGTGCTGGCGGATGTAATAGTGCCGCCGGCCTGCAAGGTGCCGCCGGTAAATATCAGCGCGTTGGTTGCACTGCCATCGCCGATCGCCGCGCTCGAATTCGCATTCAGCGTGCCTGCCGAGATTGTCGTCGCGCCACTGTACGTATTGGACCCGGTAAGGGTCAGAGTTCCTGCGCCGTTCTTGGTCAGCCCGCCCGCACCGCTTGCAGTTCCGGCAATGCTGACGCTGTTGCCGTTGGTGTCGATGATGCCGGTGCTGGTCAATGTCACACTACGCGTGCCCGGCGAGGTGATCGCGCCGCCCGCTTTTAATGTGCCGCCCGTGAACACCAGCGTATTGGTTCCACTGCCATTACCGATTGCATCAGTCGAATTTGCGTTCAAGATACCGGCGGCGATCGTCGCCGCACCGCTGAACGTATTTGTACCGATCAGCACTAATGTACCGGCCCCGTTCTTGGTCAAACCGCCTGCGCCGGAAATCAAGCCGCTTTCCGTCAGCACGCCGGCCGCATTTGTAACGTCAAAGGTGACGCCGCCTGCGTTCGCCATTGCCCCGGAAAGCGTCAAATCCATGAAGCCGCCGTTGCTCGCTTTTATCGTGCCAGCACTTCCCGCAGCCACGCTGAATTGCCGGTTGCTGGTGTCACCGGTGGTGCCCATGTAATCAAGCGTTGCTGCGTTCGTGCCGTCGCCAAGCACAATTGCAGTGCCCGCCGCAGTTGCGCCGAGTGAGCTGTTCGCGCCGCCGGCGGCGAGTTTGTCCACCTGCAGCGCGCCCTGCCCGATCGTCGTTTGACCGGTATAGGTGTTGGCTGCCTGATTCAGATATACAGTACCGGCACCGGTTTTGGTCACGGCGCGCGCGCCACCGGCCTCGCTGATAACTCCAGTCAAAGTTGCCGTTCCGCTGGTCGCCGCTGTCAGCGTGACATCCTTGTTCAGAACGATGGCGCCTGAAAACGTCGAGGCATTGGCAGTATTGCCGCCAATAGCGGCAGTCCCGGAACTGCCGGCCTGCACAGTAATGGCACGGCCGACCGTGAACGCACCAGCCGTCAATAACGCCGCGTTGGCGCTACCCGAAGTGTCTCCGAGCAGCACGGCGCTTGCTGCATTGCCCAACGCACCAGCCGCGCCCGAGGGCGCATTGGCACCGATCACTAAAGTGCCGGCTTTGATTGTCGTCACGCCTGTGTACGTATTCGCGCCGCTCAATGTCACTGTGCCGGCAGTGGTTTTATCCAATGCAACGCCGCCACCGAGGATTGCACTGGCAAATCCCGCCTGCATATCGAACGTGCTTGTTGATGTCAGAACGCCGCTTGAACCCGAGACCGTAGCGGTGGCCGAGGCGAGTTGCAGGCCGGCGACGGTATCGTTGAATGTCGCTACGTCAAACGTACCCGTACCATTTACAACCACAGCCGATGTGTCGGCCAGAACGTTGTTGGCACCCAGCGCGAGGGTTCCTGCACTGACGGTTGTAGTTCCGGTATACGTATTGGCGCCCGACAGCGTCCACGTGCTTGCACCCTGCTTGGTCAACGTTCCGGCCGCGGTTGTAATGGTTCCGCTGATTACGCCGGCCCCTGTGCCTGCGCCGGTCAGCGTCAGGTTTTGCGCCGCGCCGGTAATGGCATTGGCAGCATTAAGCGTTAACGTACCGGCGTCCGACTGGATTGATGTCGCCCCCAAGAGCGTGAGCGTCCCGCCCCAGGTGTTTGTACCGCTGATGTTACGCAGCGCGCCGTTGCCGCCGACACCCGTGCCGTCGAGACTCAAGGCCTCCGCACCCACCGTGATATTTCCCTGCAACTCGAGTGCCGCGCCGTTCGCGACGGTAATTCCGCCCGCACTGGTACCTGCGGCCGTATCATTTTGCAAGTTGAGAACACCCGCGTTCACGTTGGTTGCACCGGTGTAGGTATTGGCACCCGAAAGCGTAAACGTGCCGGTCCCTTGCTTGGTCAAAACGCCGTTTGCCCCGCTCATCACGCCCGCGAACGTCGTGTTCGACGAATCGCCGGTCGTCAGCGTCCTGTTGTTCAAATTAACTTGCGCACCTGCAACGCCGGCAAGTGAACCGATTGTTTCGTTGTTCGCGATGTTCAGCGTACCAGTGGCGCCAACGCTGATTGCGCCGGTATCCGCTATAGCGCTGCCGCCCGAAAGCGATAAGGCCCCATTCGAGACCGTGGTCAATCCGGTGTAGGTGTTCGTACCGGAAAGCGTCAGGGTACCGACGCCGAGCTTAGTCAATGTCGTGCCGCCGCCGGCAATAACACCGCTGACCGACGACGCGCCGGCAACGTCAAAACTGATCGCACCACCGGCGGCGTTAAGCCCCGCTACCGAGGCGCCGCCGCCACCTGTGACAATAAAATTAATCGCGCCGCCGGCTGTTTGAATGGTATCGGTCCCATTCATCGAGAACCCGCCCGCACCTGTTTGAAACGTTACAGAATGGGCGCCGTCCTGCGCCAGATTCAGGAGGTTATCGGTAAGATTGTTGATCGTGATGCTGTTGTTGGCCTGCAATATTATGTTGGTCGTCGCGTTAACCGTTTCCAGCGCGACTTCACTGATTT
The DNA here is from genome assembly GCA_025363435.1 of Betaproteobacteria bacterium. Lineage (GTDB taxonomy): Bacteria > Pseudomonadota > Gammaproteobacteria > Burkholderiales > SG8-41 > PALSA-1004. Next base: position 10,096 of record JANYDY010000052.1, on the reverse strand, counting down.
GCGTACTCAGCGGGCCATCGGCAAACAGGACGGTACCATCTGTCGCGCTCAATAACGTGGCGTCGTCCGTGCCGCCGCTACCGTTGATAATCGTAATGTCATCGGGATCAAGCAACAGTGTACCGGTGCGCCCGTGTGCGGCCGACGTATCGACCCTGCCGTCGAACGCGAGCGTATGCTTGCCGGAAACTTCGACGAACCCGCCGTTACCGGATTCACTGCCGCCGCGCGCCGAAATCGTGCCGTAGAACTTCGTCCATTCGTCACCCCAGACGATGACCTTGCCGCCATCGCCGCTGATGCCGGCATCGGCACGCAATATTACGTTCTCGCCAACGTACGTCCGCAATGCGTTTTGAATATCCGGATTGCTGCCTTGATAATCGCCGCCGATCAGTATCGTGCCGCCGCCAGTGGTGCCGGAAACATCGACAGCGGCTTCACGAATCAAGCCAACGCGCGGCGCCAGCAACCAGACCAGTCCTCCGGGGCCGTCGCTGCCCTGCCCGTCAATCAGACCTGACGCGAGCAACATGCCTTCACGTGATTCAATTTTGGCTTCACCGCCGATGCGACCGCCAACCAGAAGCTGGCTACCGATATCGAGCGTGATGTCGGAGCGCGCTGCGATCCGCACACTGCCGCCATAACCTTCTGTTGCCGTTGCGTCTATCGTTCCCTGCGCAACAACCGTGCCTTGATCGGCCTGCACCGATACACTACCGCCGTTTGCACCGGTTGCGGCGACCTTGCTGCCGGACTCGAGCGTTACGCTATTGCCGCCCTTGATCGAAATCGCGCCGCGGCCCTGGCCGCCGCTGGCGCTCAATTGCCCGCTTGACGCAAGGCCGGTAGTTGCAGCACTCAACGCAATTTCACCGGCGCGACCCGAGGTCGCGTTCGCGCTGACCGTACCCGCTACTGCGATGGATCCGACCGCTGAGGTGAGATTGACGCTGCCGCCGTCGCTACCGTTGGCAGTCACGCGACCACTCGACTCAACAGACACGCCTTGTGGCGCGGAGACCGCAATCGTGCCGCCCTTGCCTTGCGTACCGTTGGCCTCAACGGTGCCCGCGATAGTGGCTTTACCGCTGTCCGATTGAATTGAAATCGAACCGCCGGTCGGGCCGTTAGCAGTGGTAACGCTGCCCGCCTCAAGCTTGACGTCTTTTGTCGCTTTGAAAACGATCTTGCCGTTTTCGCCGCGCACCGCGGTATTTGCGTTGACGACGCCGGCCTGGCGGATCAAAGCGCCGTAGATACCGATCTTGCTGGCGATGATCTGCCCGATATTGACCGCCTGACCGTCGGGAGCGGTGACCGTAACGCGCACATCAGGGGAATTCGGATTGACGATATCAACACTCTTGCCGGCGGCAAGTATGATTTCGCCGCCTTCGCTTTTGATCGCACCGCTGTTTTGAATATTCGGCGCAACGAGATAAACAAAACCGCCGTTGGCTGTCTTGATATTGCCTTCGTTGCTGATACTGCCGGCACCTGCGCCGTCGGTAAATTTCATCCGGCCGGCAAGAAAATCGCCGTCCGACATTTTGAGCGTAGACGCAACAAGCCCGGCCGTATCGATCTGCGAACCGGTGCCAAACACAATGCCGTTGCCATTGATCAGCAACACGCGACCGTTCGACTGCAAGGCGCCGAGAATAATCGACGGATTTACACCAACAACGCGATTGAGAACGGTGCTTGAAGCGGACTGTTGAAGAAATCGGGTGATTTCATTGGCGCCGATTGAAAAACCCTGCCAGTTGATAATTGAACCCGGGGAATTTGTGATCTGAAGAAGATTGCCGTTAGTGGTCATCGACACCTGACCGCTGATGACTGTCGCACCAGTCGGATTGGCGTGGGCCAGTTCGGTCGCAAAACACGATGCGACTGCCAGCGTGACGACCTTGCGCCTGAGCGATGATCTGCGCGGAACCCGGTTCGAATTCTTCATAGCCTTAAACTCCCGGCGCCCTGCGCATCAACGCACATGACGCTCTAAATTGCGCACCTAAAAACACATTTTCCTGCCGCAATTGGGCAATGCGACCTCGCCCCGAAATCGCCCGAACTGCGCCACCCATTACAGTCGCAACCGCAACCTTCTGAAACTATTGATTTTTATTGTTTTTGACTTGCCCGATCAGCACTTCCGCAGAACGCCTTCAGCAGTGCCGCCGCAAGAGGCGTACCACTGCCAAATTGCGCTAACGCTAGGCCAATCGCCCAGTGCAAACAAGTGAACAAAATCACGCTCATGTTGACCGTCTATCGGTTCGATCGATACAGGCATTTTTTATATCAATTATTCATAAACTTACGTGAATATTATGCAAGCAGAATCTGCTAAAAAACCCACACCATCGAGGCGTGGACCGTATTCGAATTGCGCCGCCCGTCTTTAATCAGGCGCGGCGTGCCGCTGTCGGTTTCACTGTCGTGGTAAACCTGCGCGTAATCGACCTTCATGCTGAATACATTCTTGGTCTGCAGACGCAGACCAAGACCGTAGCTTGAAATCGTATTTCCACTGGCCTCACCGGGCTGGCGACGATTACGGGTCAAATCAGCCGTGTCATAAAACACCAGCACTTTCGCGCGCCCGCCGGTCCAGCCAAGATCACCCGCGATGTCCGGCGTATAAAGTTCGAAATTCGCACGCCAGCCACGGTCATTTGATATGACGCGTTCATCGAATCCGCGCACGGACTCGGCGCCACCTGCGCCAAATTGCTCACCGGCAATCAATGCGGCATCGGTTTGTTGAATATTCAATGCCGCGCGCGCCTGCCATTCACCCCACATTTGATGCGTATAGTTGGCTCCGGCACGAATAATGTTGTAGCCCGCCTTGGCCTCCGTCCGCGCTGGGTTGGGGTAGCCGACCTTGCGTTCCTGGAAATCACTGTTCGCGCCATCGTTACCGCCCGGAAATACGTTTTGCGAATAGCTTGCATAAAAATCGAATTGGCTGGTCGCTCCGCGCCACAGGCCGGAATAAGTCACACTGACCGGATGGATGGTTACGTCAGGCACCAGCGGAGTAGTGCTGCCGATAAAAGTTACGTTGCTCTGGAATGCCTTGTAGTCGAGGCCGTAGACAATTTTGTGTTCGTAATTTTCCACGCGATCGAAGTTGTGATTAAAACGAAGGCCGAAAACCGTGCCGGCGCCCGAGACATTGAACAACTGGTTAACCGTTCCCGACGAAACGTCTGAAAAACCGGCAATGAGATCAATCGAATTGCCTGATGCATATAGAGGAACACGATAACCAAAACCGAATACCGTTACCGCGCTAGGATGTTCTGGACTGGTAATGTATTGCAGCGTCAGTGTATGGTCGCGATTGAACATATTGGAGTTCTGGTAGCCGAACCCCGTACGGTATTTGCCCGTAGAGTATGTGCCGGTGTTGTCCATGCTCACTGAATATTTGACCGGATCATCCTCGATCAATTTGATCATCGCATCGACCTCGCCGTCCTGACTGCCCGCGCGTAAGGACACCTGTGTCTGCTTGCTGGCATTTTCATTTGCCAGTTTCAGATTGCGCGCAATATCGAGCGAGTTCGGTGTAAAGCCTTCACGCAGCGACGGTAGACTATTTCGCACGTTGCGCTCTGAATGCAGTTCGTTGCCCTGAAATTCGATCTTGCCGATCTTCGTTTCGACCACTTCAAATCTGACTTCACCCCGCTCAAGCTCCTGCTCCGGCAGCGTAACCTGCACTGCGCTGTAGCCTTTCTCGGAATACGCTGTTTGCAACGACTCGAGCGCGCGCTGCACATCAGCGAAGTCCTTCTGCCTGCCGGTGTAACTGCGCAACACGCCGCGAATCTCATCGGGTTTCAGCATCGTGTTACCGACGACGAGGTAACGCGCGATATCGAACCGCAATGCTGCGGCTGCCGCCTCTTCATCACCCTGCGCGATAGTCGCTGCCGACGCATCCGCAGGCGCCTGCACATAAACCGGCACCGGCTGCGCCGCAGCTTTCCGTTCCGGCGTTACCCCCGGTTTGGTTTCCGGCTTTACCGGCGTCGCCTGCGCAATCGTCTCAGGAACTGCCGGCTTGGGCTTCGCGGCTACCTGCGGGGCGCTTGCTGCAGGCGCCGGAATACCCGCAGTTTCAACTGACGGCTGAGGGCGGTCTTGCAACGGGCGCACCGGCGCACGTTCAATTTCCGGCTTCACAGACGGAACAATTTCCGGTTGTCGCAATTGCGCACCAGCATCCGCAAGGGGCCGCACAACAACCTCAGGCGGCGGCGCAGGTTCAAGTTTCGGTGCCGGCACCTGCTCAGGTTTCGGCGCGAGCGCGACGGCAGGCGGCTTGGGTTCCAGAACCGGCTCTGCCTTGGCAACAACCTCCGGTATCGCTGGCGCAATTTCAATCTTCGGTGCGGGTTCAGGTTTCGGTGCGATCGCAACGACCGTTGGTTTCGGCGCCGGCACGGGTTCAACTTTCGCAACAACTTCCGGTACTACAGGCGCCACGTCAATCTTCGGCGCAGGTACGGGCTCAGGTTTCGGCGCGATCGCAACGACCGTTGGTTTCGGCGCCGGCACGGGTTCAACTTTCGCAACAACTTCCGGCACTACAAGCGCCGCTTCAATCTTCGGCGCAGGCGCGGGTTCAGGTTTCGGCGCGATCGCAACGACCGGCGGCTTCGGCTCCGGCGCAGGTTCGACCTTGGCAACCACTTCCGGCGCCGACACCGGCGCAACTTCAATCTTCGGCGCAGGTACGGGCTCAGGTTTCGGCGCGATCGCAACGACCGTTGGTTTCGGCGCCGGCACGGGCTCAACCTTCGCCACCACCGCAGGTTGCGGTGGTGCAACTTCAACCTTAGGCACTGGCGCAGGTTCAGGCTTCGGCGCAACTGCAACCACCGGTGGCTTCGGTTGCAGCACAGGTTCAGCCTTCGCAACCACCTCAGGTTTCGGCGGCACGGCTTCGATCTTCGGCGCCACCACCGGTGCGGACGCGATCACGGTCGGTACGGGAGGACGATCCTGCAACGGCTTGACGACCGGGCCGTCCTGCAACGGTTTAGTGGTCGCACGCGCAATTTCGGTTTTTGCTTCCGGCGGGACCACGGCATCCGCAAACGCGCCCGTCACGTCTGCCAGCGGCCGCGTCGCAACCTCGCCGGGGGCAACCGGCACCGGCGGCACTGCCCGCTTCTGATCCAGAACAATAGTCTGCGCACAATCCCGAACCAGCGGCGTTGCAGTCTGCGCCAGACGGAAGGTAACCACGCCGGATTCAGGTTGCGCCTGCGCGACCGTTACCTGCGTCGAACAATGCCCAAGATCCAGATACGCGCGCTGCACTGCCTGCTGCGCTTTTTGCACATCCGCAGAATTTTTTTGACGGCCGATGAACGGCGCAACAATCCGCGAAAATTCGTCTGCTGCAATCTGCGGCGCACCCAATACCGAAAATCCGCTGATATCAAAACGCGCATCAGCCGACGGGTTTTGTCCCCACACCGGAGTCACGAAGATGAGCCACGCTGTGGCCCCGCACACGAATTTTCGGAAAGCAAAATCCATCAATTTCCCGATATTTTTTGTTTGCGCTCGGATGCGCCCATGCAAAAGTCGCAAATTCCCTACTTTTTTATTATATACCAAGGGATTATTGATGAATATTCATGCAGATTTAAAGCTCGACATTTGGCTTGAATCGCGGCGAAAATGTTGTTTTTCTGCAATTCGGCCCAAATATGGGCAAAACCATGACAAAACCCACCAAAAACTGCCGACTTTTGATCCTTGGCTCGGGTCCAGCAGGCTATTCGGCCGCTGTTTATGCCGCTCGTGCCAACCTCAATCCTGTGCTCGTGACCGGCCTTGCCCAAGGCGGCCAGTTGATGACGACCACGGAAGTCGATAACTGGCCGGCAGATGCCATGGGTGTCCAGGGCCCGGAACTCATGGAACGTTTCCTGAAACACGCCGAGCGCTTCAAGACCGAAATCATTTTCGACCACATCCATACCGCGAAATTGACTGAAAAACCGTTGACCTTGATCGGCGACAACGGCACCTACACCTGCGATGCTCTTGTCATAGCCACCGGCGCGTCGGCAATGTATCTGGGCCTGCCTTCCGAAGAGGCTTTTATGGGACGCGGCGTTTCAGGCTGCGCAACCTGCGACGGTTTTTTTTACAAAGGCCAGGAAGTCGCAGTTATCGGCGGCGGCAATACTGCAGTCGAGGAAGCGCTTTATCTGACCAACATCGCGCGCCACGTTACCGTCGTGCACCGCCGCGATAAATTTCGTGCCGAAGCCATCATGGTCGACAAATTGAAAGAAAAAGTAGCGGCAGGCAGCGCGACAATTCTGTGGGACCACGTGCTCGATGAAGTTCTCGGCGACAAGTCCGGCGTCACCGGCATGCGTATCAAAAACGTCAAGACCAACGCGACCATCGACAAGGCGCTGCAGGGTGTATTTATCGCCATCGGGCACCGCCCGAACACTGAAATTTTCGCCGGCCAGGTCGAGATGAAAAACGGTTACATCGTCACCCAGAGCGGCTTGGGCGGCAATGCAACCGCGACCAGCATACCCGGCGTATTTGCTGCGGGAGATGTGCAGGATCACGTTTACCGTCAAGCAGTTACAAGCGCGGGAACCGGTTGCATGGCCGCGCTTGATGCACAGCGCTACCTCGAGTCGCTGGCCGGCTAGCCTCGCCTTACCAGTTACTCATACTGACACTGACGGCGCCGTGCAAAAGCGCGCGCAAAAAATCCACGTCGATGACGCCGAACCTCTGGAAGCCCTGCTTCCGGATGTCACACGTTTGCCCTACCACGGGCGCGCCCTGCATCCGCGCAAAAAGGTCGCACCGGTCGTCCGTCAACGGTTGCGCGATGAGCAGGAAGCGCTCACCGATAGTCTCAGCGACCACATAACGCGGGAGATCGACAGCGAAACCGGCGACGAACTGGTTTATCTGCGCGATGGCATGCAATCACAGACGCTGCGCAAACTGCGCCGCGGGCATTGGGGCATACAAAGCGAGCTTGATCTGCACGGCCACACCACCACCGAGGCGCGCAGCGCTGTCGCCGCATTCCTGCGCAAATGCACGTGCGAAGGCACGCGCTGCGTGCGTATTATCCACGGCAAAGGATTGCGTTCAAAGAACAACGAGCCGGTGCTTAAAACCAGGGTCGGCACCTGGCTAAGGCAGTGCGACGAAGTACTCGCCTACTGTCAGGCCAGGCAGGCCGATGGTGGCGGCGGCGCCGTCATCGTGCTGTTAAAAACGCAGCGCTAGCGCTGCGCCCGTATCAAATCGCGGCTTCGTTGGTTTCGCCGGTGCGGATGCGGATGACCTGATCCACATTCGAAATGAATATTTTGCCGTCGCCGATTTTGCCCGTGCGCGCCGCCTTGATGATTGCATCGACCGCACGCTCGGTTAGACTCTCGGCAACCACCACCTCGATTTTTACCTTGGGCAGAAAATCCACCACGTACTCGGCGCCACGATAAAGCTCGGTATGCCCTTTTTGGCGACCGAAGCCTTTGACCTCGGTTACGGTCAGGCCGCTGACACCGATTTCCGACAGCGCTTCGCGCACTTCGTCGAGTTTGAACGGTTTGAAAATCGCTTCAATTTTTTTCATCATAATGTCCCCCACCCAGGTCGGTTCCGGCCGCACCGCGCAACCGTGCGAAAAACGTAGTATAGCCCAGCAGCGCCCGGAATTTGCGAACCCTTAATCAAAGCGGTGGCGGTATTTATTCGTAATCGGATAGCGCCAGTCCTTGCCGAAGCCGCGCGGCGTGATGCGAATGCCGACCGGCGACTGCCGGCGCTTGTATTCGCTGATGCGCAACAGCTGAATCACGCGGTCAACGTCCTTGCGCGCATACCCCGCCGCCTCGATTTCCTCCGGGCCGCGATTGTGCTCGACATAGGCTTCCATGATGGCGTCAAGCACGTCATATGGCGGCAGGCTGTCCTGATCGGTCTGGTTGGGACGCAACTCTGCCGACGGCGCCCGCGTAATGACGCGCTCCGGTATCACCGCTGAAACTGTATTGCGGTAATTGGCGAGACGGTAAACCAGCATCTTGCTGATGTCCTTGAGCACGGCAAAACCGCCGGCCATGTCGCCGTACAGCGTCGCGTATCCGGTGCCCATTTCGCTTTTGTTACCGGTGGTGACAACGATCGCGCCGGTCTTGTTCGACAACGCCATCAGCAGGGTGCCGCGCACACGCGCCTGGATGTTTTCCTCGGTGGTATCGGCGGCCAGGCCCTTGAATTCGCCGGCCAGCGAAGCCGTAAAAACATCGAACGCCGGTTTGATCGCGATTTCCGAATAACGCACGCCGAGCTTTTCAGCTTGCTCGCGCGCATCGATCTGGCTAATGTCGGCCGTGTATTGCGACGGCATCATCACCGCATGCACCTTGGCCGGCCCGATGGCGTCGGCGGCAATTGCCAGCGTGACCGCGGAATCAATGCCGCCGGAAAGCCCGAGCAGCACGCCGGGAAACCCGTTTTTACCAACGTAATCGCGCACGCCCGTGCACAGCGCGGAATAAACCTCGGCTTCCAATGAAAGCGGTGGCGCAATTTCACCGGCCACGACATTCGTGCCGTCGACTGTCACCAAACCCAGCGCCTCCTCGAACATCGGCAGTTGATGCGTCAGCACGCCTTTGTTGTCGAGCACGAAGGAGGCGCCGTCAAACACCAGTTCGTCCTGTCCGCCGACCATGTTGGCATAGACGATCGGCATGCCGATTTCCGCAACACGCCGGCGCATCACCTCATAACGCGTCTGCTGTTTGCGCAAATGGTACGGCGACGCATTCAACACCAGCAGCACCTGGGCGCCGGCATCGCGCGCCGCCAGCGGCGCCTGCGCGCCACCGATGCCGTCGCCACCGAGGTCGAGCGTGCGCCCGTCCGGGCCGGGATTCGCCAGCGTCGGCCCCTGCCGGCCCCAGGTATCTTCACAAATATTCACGCCGACGCGCACACCGTTGATCTCAAATACGCAAGCCTCGTTGCCGGCTTCGAAATAACGTTGCTCATCAAACACCGTGTAATTCGGCAATGCATGCTTGTGGTAGGTGGCGATAACACGGCCGTCACGAATGACCGAGGCGGCGTTGTAGCGTTTAAGCGCGATCCGTTGCGGATGGCCAACGACGACGGTAATTCCGCGCACACCCGCGGCCAGACGCGCCAGCGCGGCATCGCAGTCGCGATAAAAATCATCGCGCAGTAGCAGGTCTTCCGGCGGATAACCGCACAGCGCCAGTTCCGGCGTAATCAGGATATCCGCCGACTGCGCGCGCGCGCGCGTAACGAAGTCGAGGATGCGCGTAACGTTGCCGGCGAGGTCGCCTACCGTGCAGTTTATTTGAGCAATCGCGATTTTCATGCCGCTAATATATCATCTGCACGCGTGCATCTGCCGTAAGCCGTGGCCGGATTGCCGTTACGCCCTCACTGGAATCCAACCCGCGAATCATGGCCGCAGCCACCACGATTGCAGTCTGCTCATCGATCGGAGAAATTACGCCGGCCGCGTGGAATGCGCTCGCCGGCAACGATCCCTTCCTGCGCCACGAATTTCTGCACACATTGCATACAACCGGCTGCGCCTGCGCGGAAACGGGCTGGACACCGCAGTACCTGCTGCTGCGCGAAAACAACGCCCTGACCGGCGCCATGCCGCTCTATCTGAAAACGCATTCGTACGGCGAATACGTATTCGACTGGGCATGGGCCGATGCCTACCGCCGCCACGGCCTGCACTACTACCCCAAATTGCTCAATGCGATCCCGTTTACGCCTGTAGGCGGCCACCGGCTGCTCGCTGCGGCCGAAGAACAACGCCAACTGTTGCTTGCTGCCGCGCTGCAACTCGCGCGCGACGCCGACGCTTCTTCGCTGCACAGCCTGTTCCCGCCGCTCGACGAGGCCGCAATGATGAGCGAGTCCGGTCTGCTGTTGCGGCAAGGTGTGCAGTTTCACTGGCAGAACGCGGGGTATGCCGATTTCGAAGCATTTCTTGCCGGCCTCAATCAGACAA
>JANYDY010000102.1 GCA_025363435.1 Betaproteobacteria bacterium | reverse complement strand
GGTGGCCGGCGCGTCGTACAATCTGGTCGCCTACAACCTGATCAAGCGCGACGACATCGTGAGCTTTACCAATACCACCACCAATGTCCGCACCAACGTCAATGCCGGGCGCACCTCGCACCGTGGCGTCGAGGCCGGCATCGGCGCGCCGCTGATGAATCGTTTGCGGCTCGATATTGCCTACTCATACGCGCGACACAAGTACGAAGAATGGAACACCTCGACGACGGCCAATCTGAATGGTTACGAAATGGAGTCGGCGCCGCGGCTGCTCGGCAATACACGCTTCACCTGGACGCCGGCGCCTGCCGTGAGTGCGCAATTCGAATGGGTGCAGATCGGCCGCTACTGGGTCGATGCCGGCCATACCAAGCCGCAGTACTCGGGGCACGATCTCTTTAACCTGCGCGCGAGCTGGGCGGTGGCGAAACAAACGGCGTTGTTCGCAAAAATCGACAATCTGCAGAACCGGCGCTTTGCCGACAGCGCTTCGGTGACCTCAAACACCGCGGTGTTCTCGCCGGGTTTGCCGCGCACCTTCTTTGCGGGGGCCGAACTTAAGTGGTAAATCAAGTGGTAAAAAATCCGCGGCGGCGCGGTTTCGTGCTGGGCGTTGCGTCGGCTGCGGTTGCCGCATACGCGCCTTTGGTATGCGCGCAACACGCCGGTCACGGCATGCCCGCGAAAGACGGCGCGGTGCGCCCCGATCTCGGCGCCACCGCCGCGTTCGACGCGCAGGGCGTGTTGTGGGCGGCGCACAAGGATGGCGGTTACATTGCTGTTAGCCGTTCCGACGATGCGGGCCGCAGCTGGGCCGGGCCGGTGCGCGTCAACGCGGTGATTGAACCGACCGATATGGGCGCCGATTCACGGCCGAAGATTGCGGTGGGAGCCGGCGGCGAGCTTTACGTGACGTGGACGCGTCCGCTCGGCAAACCGTTCACCGGTGAAATCCGTTTTGCACGATCGCTCGACGGCGGCCGCAGCTTTAGCACGCCCGTTACGGTGCACTCTGACCGTCAGGAAATTACCCATCGCTTCGATGCCATCGCGGTCAATGACAAAGGGCAGTTGTTCGTGGCGTGGATCGACAAGCGCGACGGCGTTGCTGCAGCGAAGGCCAAAGGGCCGGCGTATCAGGGCGCGGCTGTTTACTACGCCGTGTCGGATGACAAGGGGGCGAGTTTTCGCGGCGATTACAAATTGGCCGAGCACAGCTGCGAGTGCTGCCGTATCGCCCTGCGCACGCAGGACGACGGCAGTGTGTTGGCGATGTGGCGGCATGTTTTTACGCCGAACATACGCGATCACGCGCTTGCACGTTTGACGCCTGACGGCAAACCGGGCGTCGCGCGGCGTGTGACCTTTGACGACTGGCGCGTCGATGTCTGCCCGCATCACGGCCCTTCGCTCGATATGGATGCTGCAGGCCGTCTGCATGCGGTGTGGTTTACACAGGCGCCGAAACATAGCGGTATATTTTACGGACGATTGCGCGACGGCGCGGTCGATGCGCAGCGGCGCGTCGGCGGCGAAACCGCCGAGCACGCCGATCTCGCCGTTAGCGGCAACCGCGTTGCGGTGGCGTGGAAGGAATTCGATGGCGAGCGCTCGCGTCTGCGCGCAATGATTTCGGATGACGGCGGCGATAGCTGGCGCGAACGCGAACTGGCGACAACGGCCGAGGCCTCGGATCATCCGCGCGTGCTGCTGCGCGGCGGCGCGTTTCAAGTGTTCTGGAACACGCGCCGCGAACCCCTGCTGACAGTAGCACTGCAATGAAATTGTTTTGCCGCAACCTGATCGGTATTTTGCTGCTGCTTGCGACTGCCGGCGCGCTTGCCGATCACATCACCATCCGGCCGTTCGACGCCGGCAGTATGGAAGCGATTCGCGCCAAATACGCGGGCAAACCCTTCGTGCTGGCTTTCTGGTCAACGACCTGCGAACCCTGCCGCAAGGAAATGGCGCTGTGGCGTGCGCTGAAATTGCGTTATCCGCAAATACCCATCGTGCTGGTGGCGGCCGAGGGGCCGGCCGATCAGGCGGCGGTAAGGGCGTTTCTCATGCGCTACAATCCAGGGCCGGTGCAGCACTGGTTGTTTGCCGATGAATTTGCCGAACGCCTGCGTTATTCGGTCGACAAGAGCTGGCGCGGTGAATTGCCGCGCAGTTATTTTTTCGACGCCGCACATGTGGCCGAAGTGCGCAGCGGGCTCATCGACAGGCGCATGGCGGAACAATGGTTCAAGACTCATTCGCGGCGCAACTGATTGCGCGAAACGGATTCCAGAGAGATAAATGAAAATCCAGCAATCGATCAATGAAATCCCCCGCGTTCTGCTGGCGATGCTCGCTATTGCAATCGCACCCGCATACGCGCAGTCGGGCGTGGAAGTCAGCAATGCCTGGGCACGCGCCACCGTCGCCGCGCAAAAAGTCGGCGGCGTTTACCTGGATATCCGCAGCAATGCGCCGGCGCGGCTGGTGGCTGCCGCCAGCCCTGTCGCGGTACGCGTCGAACTGCACAACATGTCCATGGAGGGCGGCGTGATGAAAATGGCGCCGGTTGCCGGCATCGCACTCGCCGCCGGCCAGACTGTCAAGCTCGCCCCCGGCGGTTATCACGTCATGCTGGTTGATCTGAAGCGGCCGCTCAAAGCCGGTGATAGCGTGCCGCTGACGTTGACCATCGAGCGCGCCGATAAGACGCGCGCCAGCGTCGAAGTCAAAGCCGAGGTGCGCGACATGTCGGCCGCCGCCGCGCACAAAGGGCATTAAACGCGCTAGCGCGCCGTGACGACGGCCTTGATGCCGAGCGACTGATTGAGTTTGTCGGCCGCTGCGCGCGCTTCAGCCTGATTTGCATACGGGCCGGCGTGCACGCGGAACAGACCGTCTTTCGAATAGACGTGCAGTGATGACGCCAGCCAGTCAACCTGCATACGCAAACGCGCCAGATAATTGTCGGCGTTGTCCTGCGAGCCGAATGCACCCAGTTGCAGGAACATTCCTTTGGCTTCAGGCTCGGCGGTGACGGCGACCACCGGCGTGGTGATGAGCGGTTCGGTTTTCGCCGGCGGAACAGTCACGGTATTTTCGACGGCTGCAGGCGGTGGCGAGGGTGGCTTTTCCGCGGCTACCGGTGCAGTCGCCATGTTGTTCGTCGCCGGACTGCCGGCATCGGGAATGATGGTTTCGACTTCGACCATGGCGCGACCGCCGCCCAATACGCCGAGCTTGTAGGCCGCGGTGTACGACAGATCGATCAGGCGATCGGAATGAAAGGGGCCGCGGTCATTGATGCGCACCACCACCGATTTATTGTTGGCGAGATTGGTGACGCGGGCAAAACTCGGGATCGGCAGTACCGTGTGCGCCGCGCTCATGCCGTACATATCGTAGATTTCGCCCGACGATGTTTTCTGGTTGTGATAACGGCGCCCGTACCAGCTGGCGATGCCGCGTTCCTTGTACGGCACGAGGCGCGTCATCGGCGTGTAGTTCTGGCCCATCACGGTGTACGGCCGCATGGTGGCAGCGCGCAGCGGTTCGAGCTTGGGCACCGCGTCGGGGATTTGATCGATATTCGCCGGCGGGTTGTCGCCGGGGCCGTCGTTCAAATAATAACCGCCGCTGCCGGACCGCGGCGCCGGTGCCGGTTTGGCAGTGCCTGACGGCGTCGCCTCGGGCGCACGTGCGACCGGGGCGGATTCGCGCGCGCCGAAGGTGCCGCAACCCGCGAGTCCCAGCATGGCGGCGGCAATACAGAACAATCGCAACACTTTTGAAAACTCAATCCTCAATCCGGAATCCTCAATCCTGTTTTTCAATTCCTAACTCTGCACCAGTTTCTTGTGCGTTTGTATGCTCATCAGTATGCCCATGCCGAGACAAATCGTCACCAGCGAAGTGCCGCCGTAACTCACCAGTGGCAACGGCACGCCGACCACCGGCAGTATGCCGCTGACCATGCCCATGTTGACGAAGGCGTAAGTGAAAAAAGTCAGCGTCAGTGCGCCGCCGAAGAGGCGCGTGAACAGCGTCGGCGCATTGGCGGTGATCACCATGCCGCGCGCAATTACCAGCAGGAATAAAAACAGCAGAACCATATTGCCGAGCAGGCCCCATTCCTCGGCGAACACCGCAAAAATAAAATCGGTGGTGCGCTCGGGAATGAAGTCAAGGTGGGTTTGCGTACCCTGCAGCCAGCCTTTGCCGAAAAAACCGCCGGAGCCGACGGCGATGGTCGATTGTATGGTGTGGTAGCCGGCGCCCAGCGGGTCCTGCGTCGGATCGATCAGCGTGAGGATGCGCTGGCGCTGGTAGTCGTGCATCGCCGACCACAGAAAGGGCAGGCTCGCTGCGCCTGCGACGGCGAGGCCGGCGATGACACGCCAGCTCAAGCCGGCCAGGAACAGCACGTAAGCGCCGGCGGCCAGGATCAGTACCGCGGTACCAAGGTCCGGCTGGCGCACGATGAGCCACACCGGCAGCGCCAGCAAAGCGGTCGCGATCAGGTAATTTTTCAATTTGAGGGTGGCTTCGTAACGATCGAAGTACCAGGCCAGCATCAGCGGCACCGCGATTTTCATGATTTCGGAGGGCTGGATGCGCGTGACGCCGACGTGCAGCCAGCGCCGCGCGCCGTTGACGATGTCGCCGAACAGGGCGACGCAGACCAGCAGCAGCACGCCGAACACGTAAAGCGGCAGCGCGATGCGCAACAGAAAATTCGGCGGCACATAGGCGAAGGTGTACATCACCCCCAGCGCCACCAGCATGTTGACGAGCTGGCTGGAAACGCGCGGAACGCTCTGATTCGAGCCGCTGAAAATGGCCAGCAGACTCACCCCCATCAACAGCAGTATGGCCAGCAGCAGCTGCGTATCGACGTGCGCCGTCAACGTCTGGGTGAGGCGCCTAATCACGCGTGGCATTGGCATCGAGTTCTTCCACCTTGACCGGCGTGGCTTTTTTGCCAAGCAGGTAATAATCAAAAACCTTGCGCGCAATCGGCGCCGCTGCGGCTGCGCCGAAGCCGGCGTTTTCGACCAGTACCGCGACGGCGATCTTCGGTTCGTCGGCCGGCGCGTAGGCGATAAACAGCGCGTGGTCGCGATGGCGTTCGGCAACGCGGCTGGCAATGTATTTCTCGCCCTGCTTGATCGCGATCACCTGCGCGGTGCCGGTCTTGCCGGCGCTGGTGTAAGTCGTGCCGGCGAAGGCGCGCGCGCCGGTGCCTTCCTTGTTGACGCCGATCAGCGCATCTTTCACGACCTTGAGGTATTCCGGTTTGATATCGAGCGTGCGCAGCGGTTGCGGTTCCACCATGCTGCGGTTACGCGTGACGATGTCTTCAATGTAATTGACGATATGCGGCCGGTACATGACGCCGTTGTTGGCCAGCGTGGCGATCGCCTGCGCGAGTTGCAGCGGCGTGTAAGAGTTATAACCCTGGCCGATGCCGACGCTGATGGTTTCGCCGGCGTACCATTTCTGCGTTTCTGGTGTGCGGTAGCGCTTTCTTTTCCATTCCTGCGAGGGCAGGATGCCCTGTGACTCGCCGGTGAGATCGATGCCGGAGCGGCTGCCGAAACCGAACAAGCGCATGAAATTCGCAATGTTATCGATGCCCAGATCATTGGCTAGCATGTAGTAATAGGTGTCGCAGGAGACCACGATCGATTTGAACATGTCGACCGCGCCGTGGCCGCCGACTTTGTCGTCGCGGAAGGTGTGATTGCCGAAATTGTAATAGCCCGGATCGCTGATCGTCTGCTCGGGCCGGCGTTTGCCGTAGGTTAATGCGGCGAGCGCCATAAAAGGCTTGAAGGTGGAGCCCGGCGGATAGGTGCCGGCCAGCGCGCGATTGACCATCGGGCGGTCGATCGACTCGTTCAGCTCTTTCCAGTTTTGCGGATCGATGCCGTCGACAAACAAATTCGGATCGAAACCCGGTTTCGAGACAAAGGCGAGCACGCCGCCGTTCGCCGGGTCGATGGCGACCAGCGCGCCGCGGAAATCGCCGAAGGCGCGGTAGACGGTTTCCTGCAGGCCGGCGTCGAGATTAAGCACGATATTGTTGCCCGACACCGGCGGCTTGCGCGACAGCGTGCGCACGGCGCGGCCGCCGGCATCGACTTCAACTTCTTCGACGCCGGTGGTGCCGTGCAGATGTTTTTCGTAGCTCTGTTCGAGGCCGACCTTGCCGATGTACTCGGTGCCGCGGTAGTTGGTGTCGTTGCCATCGGCTTCGAGTTGTTCGAGTTCTCGTTCGTTGATGCGGCCGATGTGGCCGACCACATGCGAAAACAGCTCACCCTGCGGATACTGGCGGAACAGGCGCGCGTTGATATCGACGCCGGGAAAGCGGTAGCGGTTGGCGGCGAAGCGCGCGATTTCCTCGTCCGAGAGCCGGTTGCGTATCGGCAGGCTTTCGAAGCTCTTGCTTTCTTCGAGCAGTTTTTTGAAACGGCGGCGGTCGCGCGGGGTTATTTCAACCACCACCGCCAGCGCGTCGATCATGGCGTCGATGTCCTCGATCTTGCTTGGCGTGACTTCCAGCGTGTAGGCGGAGTAGTTGTGCGCCAGCACCACGCCGTTGCGATCGACGATGATGCCGCGGTTGGGCACGATGGGCGCGATCGATATGCGGTTGGCTTCCGCCAGCGTGCTGTAGTGCTCGTGCTGTATCACCTGCAGGTAGAAAAAACGCAGGAACAGTACAAAGAACATGAATATGACGAAGCCCGAAGCGATGGCAAGGCGCAGCCGGAAGTGGTGAATCTCGCGCTGCGAATTTCTGAGTTCGATGCCCGGGTTGATGTACAACTCAGACATGGTCGGGATCGGGTTTCGGGATTTGCGGCAGTTTCAGCAGATAACACAGCGGCAGCCACAACGCGCCGGCGATAAAGCTGCCGAAAAAATAAGTGATGCCCGGGAAGTCGCCGCCGGCAATCTTGCGGATAATGAGGACGATGATGTCGTTGGCAAGCAGCAGCGGAATGACGTGCAGGATCTGGTCTTTCATGGTGAAGCTGAGCACACGGCGGTGCAGCACGATGCCGGCAAACGCGAGCATCGAATAGGCCAGCGCATGCTGGCCGAACAGGCTGCCATCGGCGACATCCATGGCAAGCCCGAACAGCACGGCGACGGAAAAGCCGACCCGGCGCGGTTGTTGTATGCACCAGTGCAGCGTCACCAGCGCGACGAAGTCCGGTTTGATCAACAGCAGCCAGCTCGACCACGGCAGCAGATTCATCAGCACCGCGGCGACCAGCGTAAAGGCGATAAACGCCGGCCGCACCGGCAGCAATATTGTTTGCGGTCTGGATTCGTGCGCTTGCATCAGCTGCCCCGCCGGCGTTTTCCGCCCGCAGATTTTTCAGGCTGCGGCGGTCGTTCCGGCGCCTTGTTTTCCCAGTTCACGACGAGTACCTGCGCGTGGCTCGCCACGCCGGCGAGCGGTTTGCAGGTGATGCGCGCGAACAGATAAGCGGCATTGCGTTCGACATTCGACACCTGCGCCACCGGCAGGCCCGGCGGGTAGACGGCGTCTATGCCCGAGGTGACGAGTTGGTCGCCGGTCTGGAAATCAGCATTCAGCGGAATAAATTTGAGTTCGAGTTCGCCGTCGTTGCCGGTGCCGGCGAGCACCGCGCGCAAACCGTTGCGCAGGTTTTGCACTGGCACCACCTGATCCTTGTCGGTGATCAGCGTGACTTCCGACAGCCACGGATAAACGCGCGTGATCTGGCCGACGACGCCGATTTCGTCGATCACCGGCTGCCCCGCCTTGATATCCGCCTGCAGACCCTTGTCGATGATGATGCGCCGCGTAAACGGATCGCGTCCTGCATAGAGCACTTCGGCCATCGTTGTGCCGGCGGAAAAACGCTGGCGCGCGGCGAGCAATTCGCGCAGATGCACATTCTCTGCAGAGAGCGAATCGAACTGGCGCAGCTTTGCTGCGTTTTGCAGATTTTGTTCGGCGAGCCGCGTGTTGTCGTTGCGCAGGCGCGCCTGGGTAACAAAAAAATCACCGATGCGATCGAAGATTACGCTTGGCGTGCCGGCCAGTCTCTGCACCGGGTAGACGGCAACGGCGACGACCTGGCGGACCGCGTCGAGATATTGATAGCGCGCGTCGGCGACCAGCAATCCCGCCGACAGCAGCGAACACAAAAACAATCTTACGAGGGGCGTCGGGCCGCGGTTGAATAGCGGCGGCGGGGTGTATTCCATTCAGCGCGGGGTCAGAAACGCAGACAGAAACGCAGAGTAAGGCACACCGATGATTTGTATCCGTCCGTCGTTGCGCGCCCGCTTCGTAATGGGCGCGCCGGACTCATTCGTCAGTAAATATGCTGCCAAGCTTGTCCATTTTTTCGAGCGCCATGCCCGAGCCGCGCACCACGCAGGTCAGCGGATCGTCGGCGATGATGACCGGCAGCCCGGTTTCTTCCATCAGCAGGCGATCGATATCGCGCAACAGCGCGCCGCCGCCGGTGATGACCATGCCTTTTTCTGCGATGTCGGCGGCGAGTTCGGGCGGTGTTTGTTCGAGCGCCGATTTGACTGCGCCGACAATAGCGTTCAGCGGTTCGGTCAGCGCTTCGAGAATTTCGTTCGATGAAATCGTGAAGCTGCGCGGGATGCCTTCGGCGAGGTTGCGGCCTTTGACTTCCTTCTCGCGTACTTCGGAACCCGGGAAGGCCGAGCCGATTTCCTTTTTAATCTGTTCGGCGGTGGTTTCGCCGATCAGCATGCCGTAGTTGCGGCGGATGTAATTGATGATCGCTTCGTCGAACTTGTCGCCGCCGACGCGCACCGAACCTTTGTAGACAAGGCCGCCCAGAGAAATCACGCCGACTTCGGTGGTGCCGCCGCCGATGTCGACGACCATTGAACCGGTGGCTTCGCCGACCGGCAGGCCGGCGCCGATTGCGGCGGCCATCGGTTCTTCGATCAGGTAAACGCGTGAGGCGCCGGCGCCGATCGCAGCATCGCGAATGGCGCGGCGTTCGACTTGCGTCGAACCGCAGGGCACGCAGATGATGATGCGTGGGCTCGGCGAAAACAGTTTGTTGTCGTGCACACGTTTGATGAACACCTTGATCATCTGCTCAGTGATGATGAAGTCGGCGATGACGCCGTCTTTCATCGGCCGGATCGCCGTGATGTTGCCCGGCGTTCTGCCGAGCATTTGTTTTGCCGCGAGGCCGACTTCCTGGATCACTTTTTTGCCTTGCGGTCCGCCTTCCTGGCGAATCGCCACCACCGACGGCTCGTCGAGCACGATGCCTCTGCCGCGGAAGTAAATCAGCGTATTGGCCGTGCCCAGATCGATGGCAAGATCGTTGTTGAAGTAGCCGCTCAAAAAACCGAACATAACTGATTCCGACGAAAGGAAAAAATGCCCCGAATTGGCGATGTATAATACCTCATTGCGACTGATTTTTTAAGCAATAAACCGCTCATGTCACTGACCCTTGACGACGTCAAACGCATCGCGCACCTCGCCCGCATTGAAGTCGACGCGAAAGAGGCCGCACAGGTGCTCGGCCAGCTCTCCGGCATCTTCGCATTGATCGGTGAAATGCAGGCGGTTGATACCGATGGTGTCGAGCCGATGTCGCATGCGCAGGACCTGATGCTGCGACTGCGTGAAGATGCTGTCACCGAGGTCGATCAGCACACTGCGTTTCAGGCGATCGCGCCGCAGGTCGAGGCTGATCTCTATCTGGTGCCCAAAGTCATTGAGTAGGCCATCGCGCGCAGGGCAGTAGCTGCGCCGGGCAATGTCACGACATGCTGAATTACACCATCAGGCAATTGACCGCGGAACTCGCTGCAAAGCGCGTTTCCAGCGTTGAAGTTGCAGAGTTTTTTCTGAAGCGAATCAATACGCTGGGCAAGGCGCTCAACGCCTTTATCAGTGTCGATGAAGAAAAAACACTGGCCGCCGCCGCCGCCGCTGACCGCCTGATTGCGGCCGGCAAGGCCGGGCCCCTGACCGGCGTGCCGGTCGCACATAAAGACATCTTTTGCGCTAACGGCTGGAAGACCACCTGCGGCTCGAAAATGCTGGCCAATTTCATCGCCCCGTACGATGCGCATGTGATCGAGCAATTCAATGCGGCAGGCAGCGTGATTGCCGGCAAGACCAATATGGACGAGTTTGCGATGGGCTCGTCAAACGAAACCTCGTTCTTCGGGCCGGTGCGCAACCCCTGGAATACGGAAACCGTGCCGGGCGGCAGTTCGGGCGGCTCGGCGGCAGCCGTTGCGGCGCGCCTGACGCCGGTGGCGACCGGCACCGACACCGGCGGCTCGATTCGCCAGCCCGCCGCACTCACCGGCATCTGCGGGTTGAAGCCGACCTACGGCGTGGTCTCGCGCTACGGCATGATCGCCTTTGCCTCTAGTCTCGATCAGGCCGGGCCGTTTGCAAAAACCGCTGAAGACCTTGCCTTGATGTTGAACGCCATGGCCGGCTTCGACGCGCGCGACTCCACCAGTTTGCAACGCGAAGGCGAAGACTACACGCGCGATCTGGTCAAACCGCTGGCCGGGCTGCGTGTCGGTCTGCCGCGCGAATTTTTTGCCGAAGGCATGGCGCCGGACGTTGCCAAAGCAATTGACGAAGCAATCGCGCAGTACAAAAAACTCGGTTGCGAAATGGTTGAGGTGTCGCTGCCGAACATGAAGCTGTCGGTGCCGGTGTATTACGTGCTGGCGCCGGCTGAAGCGTCGAGCAATCTGTCGCGCTTCGACGGCGTACGCTACGGCCATCGCGCGCCCGAATACAGCGACCTCATCGACATGTACAACAAATCACGCGCCCAGGGTTTTGGCGCCGAAGTGAAACGCCGCATCCTGATCGGCACCTATGTGCTGTCGCACGGCTATTACGACGCTTATTACATCAAGGCGCAGAAGCTGCGGCGCCTGATCGCGCAGGATTTCACCGAGGCGTTCAAGCAATGCGACGTCATTCTCGGCCCGACCAGCCCGGGCACTGCGTTCAAAATCGGCGAAAAATCCGGCGACCCGGTGCAGATGTATCTGTCCGATATCTACACCATCGCGGTCAATCTGGCAGGGCTGCCCGGCATGTCGCTGCCGTGCGGCTTTGATAGCGCCAAGCTGCCGGTCGGCCTGCAGTTGATCGGCAACTATTTCGGCGAAGCGAAAATGCTCAACGTCGCGCACCAGTACCAGCTCGCGACCGACTGGCATCAACGCATGCCGCAGGGGAGCTGACGCCATGAAATGGGAAGTGGTGATCGGGCTTGAAACGCACGCGCAGTTGTCGACGCGCTCGAAGATTTTTTCCGGCTCATCGACAGCATTCGGTGCCAGCCCGAATTCGCAGGCCAGTGCGGTCGATATTGCGCTGCCCGGCGTGCTGCCGGTCTTGAACAAGGGCGCGGTCGAGCGCGCGATCCGCTTTGGGCTTGCGGTAGGGGCCAAAATTGCGCCGCGCTCGATATTCGCGCGCAAGAATTATTTCTATCCTGATCTGCCGAAGGGTTATCAGATCAGCCAGTACGAACTGCCTGTGGTGCAAGGCGGCTCGCTGAGCGTGATGGTCGGCGATAAAGAGAAGACCGTGCGGCTGACACGCGCGCATCTCGAGGAAGACGCCGGTAAATCGCTGCATGAGGATTTCCAGGGCATGAGCGGTATCGATCTGAATCGCGCCGGTACGCCGCTGCTGGAAATCGTCACCGAACCCGACATGGCAAGCGCCGAAGAAGCGGTCGCGTACGCAAAGGCGCTGCATGCGCTGGTGCAATGGATCGGCATCTGCGACGGCAACATGCAGGAGGGTTCGTTCCGCTGTGACGCCAACGTCTCGGTGCGGCGGCCGGGCGAACCGCTCGGCACGCGTTGCGAGATTAAGAATCTCAACTCGTTCAACTTCATGGAAAAAGCGATTCAGTACGAAGTGCGTCGCCAGATTGAGTTGATTGAAGACGGTGGCAAAGTCGTACAGGAAACACGTTTGTACGATCCGGACAAGGATGAAACGCGTTCGATGCGTTCAAAGGAAGATGCGATGGACTATCGCTATTTCCCGGATCCGGATTTACTCCCATTGGCTATTACACCGGCTTGGATTGAGCAGGTTCGAGTCAATATGTACGAGTTACCGCGCGAGCGGAAGAAACGTTATATGGACGAGTTTGGTTTGTCGGCTTATGACGCGTCGATTCTTATTTCTGATTTAGATATCTCAAATTGTTTTGAGGGCTTGCTGACAAAAGGCCCTTTGGATGTGAATCGAAATTATGCGAATCCGAAGCTCTCCGCAAACTGGGTTATCGGACAAGTGGCTCGGAAGCGAAACGATGACGATTCTTCTAAGGCCGAATTCTGGATTTTGAGTGCAACATTAGGCCAGCTTCTGAAGCGAATCGTAGATGGAACTATTTCTGAGAAAATTGCGAAAGAGCTTTTCGATGTATTTTGGAATGAAGACAAGGCGAGTGGTCTTTGTCGTGGGCCCGAAGCCGTCGATCAAATTATTGCAGCCAACGGCTTAACGCAGATTTCAGACAGCGGCGAAATCGAAAAAATCGTGGACACTGTTCTCGCTGCCAACGCGCAACAGGTTGCCGACTACAAGAGCGGCAAGGAAAAAGCCTTCAATTCGCTGGTCGGGCAGGTCATGAAAGCGACCAAGGGCAAGGCGAACCCTGCCCAGGTCAACGATCTGCTGAAGAAAAAACTCGCCGGCTAGTTATTTCTTCGCCGGTGCCGGCGCTGTTGCCGTCGGCGCGGTGCTGCCGCCCTTCAGTTCGACAAAACGCTTTTTCATCGCGTCGTATTCCTGATTCTTGTCGGCGATTTCGCGGCGCTTCTGCGTAATGTGTTCCTGTGCCTTGGCAATATCTGCGGTCTTTTTGTCGTATTCCTGCTGTACGGTTGGCGGCACCGGCTTGTTTTCTTTCTTCGCTTCGTCGATTTTTGCTTTCGCCTCGCTCTGACGATCCGTCATGCTCTTGATATTGGATTGCTGCGCCGAGATGTTGACCTCAATCTGCTGTATGTCGCGCGCGCGCTTGAGATCGATTTCTTTTTCATTGGTAAATGAGTCGAGCAGTGCGCGGTCTTTGCGCTTTTCCTCTTCGCGCTTCTGCTCTTCGGATTTTTTCTTTTCCGAATCGGCTTTTTGCGCTGCTCTTTGTTCCGGCGTCATCGACGCTTCGCTTTGATTGACCGTGACGCCGCGGTTGTTCAGTGTGCTGTTGGCATTGTCCTGATATTCGGGCGGCACCTTGTCGCCGCAGCCGACGGTTTTACCGGCCTTGTCTTTCCAGCACACCAGGCCTTTTTGCTGCGCCTGCAACGGTCCGGCAGTCAGCGCGAATGCGCAGGCTGCGGCAATAAAAACGGTCGAGTGAAAATTTCGCATGAATGTCTGCTCCAAAGGTGTTTCGAAAGCGGGTTGACCGTGCGGGTGCGCTGAAAGCGTGTTTTACTTTCGCGGCGTCCCTGCCGCGGCAGCCGGTGTTGCGGCGGTGGCGGCCGGTGTCGCGGCCGCCGGTGTAACGCCTTTTAATTCCATGAAACGCGCCTTCATCGTATCGTAATCGCCGTTACGCTCGACGATTTCCCTGCGTTTTTGCAGGATCTGCGCCTGGATTTTCAATTTTTCCGTTTCCAGACGGTCGAAATCCTCCTGATAGGCAACCGGCACGGGTCTTTTTTCGCGTGTGATCTGGTCGATTTTCACTTTTACTTGGTGCTGCCGGTCGGTCGAATTTTTCAGATTGGTCTGCTGCGCAGCGATGTTGACCTCGATCTGTTGAATATCGCGCGTGCGCTTGAGATCGATTTCTTTTTCGTTGGTGAAGGAATCAAGCAGGGCGCGGTCGCGGCGTTTTTCCTCTATTTTCTTTTGCGCGTCGACTTTTTTCTGCTCGACTGTTGCCGCCTGCGCCTGGATTTGTTCCGGCGTCAGCGCGGCGTCGGTTTGTTTGACGGTCATGCCGCGTTTGTTGAGTTCCCGCGTTGCGCTGTCCTGATATTCGACCGGCACCTTGTCGCCGCAACCGACCGTTTTGCCGGACTTGTCCTTCCAGCAGACGATGCCGCCGGGTTTTTGCTGTGCCGAGGCGATGCCGCCCGTTAATGCAAACGCGATGGCGAACAAACTGACCAACCATGAATTGAATTTACGCACTTGCGGCAACTCCGTATTTTTCGCGATACCGGTTGACCGGTTCGAGATGCCTCGACAATGCCTGGTCCACCCGCAGAAACCCGGCGAGGTCGTCCAGATTCGCGATGCTGACCACCGGCATAGCATATAAACGTTCGACTTCCTGTACCGCTGACAGCTCGCCGGCGCCGCGCTCCATGCGATCGAGCGCGATGGCAACGCCGCAGGGGGTTGCCCCGGCCGACTGTATGATCGCAACCGATTCGCGCACCGACGTGCCGGCCGAGATGACGTCGTCGATAATCAGCACACGTCCGGCGAGGTTCGCCCCGATCACGCTGCCGCCTTCGCCATGATCTTTTTCTTCCTTGCGATTGAAGCTGTAGTTCACATTGCGCCCGGCATCCGCAAACGCAATCGCCACCGCCGCCGCCAGCGGAATGCCCTTGTAGGCGGGGCCGAACAACATGTTGAACTGAATGCCGCTGTCGAGAATCGCTTTCGCGTAGAATTGTGCCAGCTGTTTCAGCGCGAGTCCGTCGTGAAACAGTCCGGCGTTAAAAAAATACGGTGAAAGCCGTCCGGCCTTGGTCTTGAATTCGCCGAACGCAAGAACCTTTTGCGCGATGACAAAGCGGATAAAGTCGTGCCGGAAGCTTGCGGACATATTTTAAATTGAACGGATGTTTCAGCCGGTTATGCGGTTGGATATCAAAAAATCGCAAAGAATCACAAACAATCCATTTGCGGCACCAAGTTAATGCCGGAAGAACACAACGAAACAGTATGTTACGCGTAATCACAGCCAATCTCAACGGCATTCGGTCGGCCACCGCAAAAGGTTTTTTCGGCTGGCTGGCGCGGCAGAAGGCCGACGTTATCTGCGTGCAGGAGTTGAAAGCGCAGGCCGCCGACATGAGCGCGCAAATGCTCGCCCCGGCCGGATACCACGGGCATTTTCACTATGCCGGGAAAAAAGGCTATAGCGGCGTCGGCATTTATTCGCTGCGCGAACCGGATCGGGCGAAAATCGGCTTCGGTGTGCGCGAATTCGATGACGAAGGGCGTTATGTGCGCGCGGATTTCGGCCCGCTGTCGGTGATTTCGATCTATTTGCCGTCGGGTTCGAGCGGCGAGCACCGCCAGCAATCGAAGTTCCGCTTTCTCGATGTGTTTTATCCGCATCTGCAGGCGCTCAAAAAAGAGGGGCGCGAAATCATTGTCTGCGGCGACTGGAATATCGCGCACAAAGAAATTGATCTCAAGAACTGGCGCGGCAACCGTAAAAACTCGGGCTTTCTGCCGGAAGAGCGCGACTGGTTGACGAAGCTTTTCGACGAGGTCGGCTGGGTTGACGTGTTCCGCCGTATCGATCAGCGCGCCGAGCAGTACACCTGGTGGTCGAACCGCGGGGAGGCCTACGCGAAGAACGTCGGCTGGCGTATCGATTACCAGATCGCCACGCCGGGTGTTGCGGCGACGGTGCGCAAAGTAAAAATCTACACCGAAAAACGCTTTTCCGATCATGCGCCGCTGATTATCGATTACGAATACAAGGCGCCGGCGAAATGAGTTTCCGTCCCGCCGCTGCGATCGGCATGCCGCTGGCCGAAGTCGATACACCGTGCCTGATACTCGAAATGGACGCGTTCGAGCGCAATCTCAAGCGCCTGCCCGATTCGCTCGCCGGTCGCAGTATCAAATTGCGGCCGCACGCGAAAAGCCACAAATGTCCCGAGATCGCGCAGCGCCAGCTGGCGCTCGGTGCGGTCGGCGTGTGCTGCCAGAAAGTCAGCGAAGCCGAAGCGATGGTTGATGGCGGCATCGGCGATGTACTGATTGCCAACGAGGTCGTCGGTGCGGCGAAATTGAAAAGCCTCGCTGCGCTGGCTAAACGTGCAACGGTCAAAGTGTGCGCCGACGATGCCGGCAATGTGCATGATCTCGATCAAGCGGCACGCGCCGCCGGCATCACGCTGGATGTGCTGGTTGAAGTCGATGTCGGGGCACACCGTTGCGGCGTTGCGCCCGGCATTCCCGCCGCGACGCTGGGAACAGCAATTGCGGCCTGCGGCAATCTGCGCTTCGCCGGTTTGCAGGCGTATCAGGGCGCCGCCCAGCATGTGCGCAAAGTGAGCGACCGCCGCGAAGCGATCGCGCGCGCGGTTGCAGACGTGCAACTGACGCAGCAACTACTGCGTGAAGCGGGTGTGGCCTGCGATTTCGTCACCGGC
This sequence comes from Betaproteobacteria bacterium, assembly GCA_025363435.1. Classification (GTDB taxonomy): domain Bacteria; phylum Pseudomonadota; class Gammaproteobacteria; order Burkholderiales; family SG8-41; genus PALSA-1004. Next base: position 27,071 of record JANYDY010000102.1, on the reverse strand, counting down.
GCCGGCACCGGCAGTTATATGTTCGAGGCGGCGAGCAGCGTCTATAAGGAGTTGCAGGCCGGGTCGTACATATTCATGGATGCCGACTACGCGCGCAACGAATGGACCGAGTCCGGCATTCCGCAGTTTGAGCACAGCCTGTTTGTGTGGACGACGGTGATGAGCGCTACGACCGCAGGCCGCGCGATTGTCGATGCCGGGCTCAAAGCCTCCAGCGTCGATTCAGGCATGCCGCGTGTCGCCGATTACAGTGATGTCGAATACATGAAGGCGTCGGATGAACACGGTGTGCTGCAATTGAACGGCAGCACGCGTTTTAACGTCGGCGACAAGTTGAAGCTGATTCCGGGCCATTGCGACCCGACGGTCAATCTCTACGATTGGTATGTATGCGTGCGCAACGGCCGCGTTGAGGCGTTGTGGCCGATCACCGCACGCGGCGCGGTTCTATAAAAATTATTTCGTAGCAGCCGACCCGAAGCCCTTGCCCGTCTGTTTGTACTCGGCGCGCGGCGGGCTGAAAATATCCAGCACCAGTGCCGGCGTGTCGCCGGTGGTGATGCCGTGCATGACGCCGCCGGGCGTCTGCCAGAAATCGCCGGCGATGCAATCGATCGCTTCGCCGCCCTGGATGCGTGTGCACTTGCCTTCGAGCAGCACGCCCCATTGTTCTTCAGGATGGCTGTGTACGGTGCCGCTGGCATGCGGCTCGATGCGTACTACCGACAGCATGACGTTTTCACCGGGGAAAATATTCGCCTCGATGCCGGGTGCGAGCGTGCGCATGATGCCGCGCGCGTCGCCGCTCAATTGAAAGACCCAGTTTGCTTTGCTCATGAGTTTTCCCGCAGGCGCCGCCATCAGAACGGATTGAGGGTTTTTTCCTTGGTGTAATGCACGTAACCGATGCTGGCGCCGGCGCGCAGTCCGACGCCGAGCCGGATCGGTGCCAGCGTGATGTTGTCGCGCCGCTGGTAATTGATGCCGGCGCCGCCGACATAGTAGAAGCTGCCGTCGACGGCGGGGAAGCGCTGGAAAAGGGCTTCCGTATTCGGCAGGCGATACACCAGCACGAACACTTTCGACGCATTGGCGCCGAGATCGAAACCGATCGACGGGCCCTGCCAGTGCACACTACGCTTGGCCCCCGATTTCAATTGCAGTGTGCCGTGGCCGTAGCGCAGGCCGACGGTAATCGCGCCGCCGGCTTCTTCGCCCTTGATGTAACCGTTGGGCCGACCGTGTTCCTTGAAGGCTTTTTCAACCACCTTGGCGAGGCCTTCGCTGCCCTTGCCAAACCAGGCAACGGCATCCTTGAGAACCGAGTCCTGATCGTAAGTATCGTTGTCGGCGGATTTCGGCGCATCGGCAGCGAAGGCCGGTGCGGCAATCAGCATTGCAAGCAGCGCGACAGTACGCCACAGGCCGCTTGTCGTGATGCGGGCGGGAGCAGATGACATTTCATACCTCCTTATTTGAACAAGCCTTTGAGCGCGCCACTCACCGCCTCGGTACCTTTTTTCTTCAGGCCGTCGACATCGATGCTGATGGCCGAAGCTGCCGCTTTGGTTACGCTGGCAGTCACCGCGCTGACGATTTGTTTGACGGCTTCGCCGGCGGTAGCGCCGTTGGTTTTTTTGCCGATGTCGGTGAGATGCAGGTCGGCGACCGGCACCGATAGCGTTTTGCCCTTGAGCAATTCGGCCGTGACGTTGGCCTTGGCGTCTTTGATATAGACGTGTTCGATGATGAATTTTTTGCCGGGACCCTTGTCTTTAGCATCTTTCTTGTCGTCCTTGCTGATGCCGAGAGCGGCAGACTTTTCGGCGACGTTTTTCTCGGCGTTGCGCTGGATCACATCGAGATTGCTGCCGCCCGATTTATGTTCGTAGGTGATGTCGGGTTTGATCACCGAAATTTCCCTGATCAGGATCACGTCTTTGGTCAGCGAACCGAGATCGAGTTTCAGACTGACCTCGCCGAGCGAGAGCGCGCGCGAAGACTGGAAGCCCGGAGGGTTGCCGATGACGAGGCCGTGCAATGCCGCGCTTTGATTGGCGAAATCGGTTTTGATGCTGCCGAGTTTCACCGACACGCCAAGGATTTCGGGGCCATAGGTGCGGATGGCGTCGGCAATCAGCGAATCGCGTTTGCTGTAGAGCCACCACGCGCCGCCGCCAACGGCGAGCAGGCCGGCAACGACGATAGCAAGCAGAATTTTCTTCATGGTTTACTCCCCAGTGTTGGGTCTGTGTGTGCGGTGTCGCTGCGTGCGAGCATGGTTTTTACCCACGGCAGTAAAAAGTATGCCGGAAATGCGAGAAAAAAGGTCAGGAAAAAATACCCGGAATAGCCCATTGCTTCGGCGCCGAAACCGCTGGCCCAGCCGGCAAAACTGCGCGACAAAGCAAATACCGAGGACAGCAGCGCGTATTCGGTGGCGGCGCGTTGTTTATCGACGATCGCCATCAGAAACGCCAGAAACGCCGCGGTGCCCAGACCGCCGGTGAATGACTCGATGGCGCTGGCCGAGTAGAGCAGCGCGCGGTGTTCGAACGCGAGCGAGGTGCCGACTGCGGCCGGCGGAATGACCGCAGCGGCGAGCGCGTAGCCGAGATTGGATGCTGCTTGAAATAAACCGAGCACCCAGAGCGCGCGGTAAATGCCTTTGCGGTCGGTGTACCAGCCGCCGGCCACGCCGCCGACGATCGACAGGCCGAGGCCGATGTTGACCGAGACCAGCCCGATCTCGGTCGCGGTGAAACCGCTGTCGACCCAGAACGGTTTAACCATGAAACCCATCGACGCGTCGGCGAGTTTGAAAATCAGAATAAAAACAAGCACCGGAACGATGCCGGGCCGTTTGAGCAGATCCATCAGCGCGCCGAACATCGGCCCGTGCATGGCGTCGTCCTGCGCGGTCGCGGCCGGTGCGCGCCGCGCCGCGTTGGCCAGTATAAGCGCGAGAAACAGTGCAATCGTGATGCCCCAGGCGTAGATCCAGAAACGGTCGTTGCCGCTCGACCAGTGCGTGACGCGGTTGGCCAGCCAGACGCAGGCGATTACAAACAGCAACACCAGCGCAAGCGTTTGCGGCGCGCGCGAAATAGCAGCGAGCTCGCCGCGCAGCGAGACGCCGGCGATTTGTGCGACGCTGTTCTCGCGCGGCGCCGCGAGACAGCCTGCGGCACAGGCGACGAAGGCGAGTCCGGCGCAGGCGAAGGCGCCGCCCCAGCCGAGCACGTCGGACAAAATGAGAATCACGCCGGCAGCCAGCATGCCGACGCGATAAAACCCGATGCGCACGCCGTTGGCGAGGCCCATTTCGTCGCGGTTGAGCAGCTCTATGGTGTAGCCGTCGATGGCGATATCGTTGGTGGCCGACAACACGGTAAAGATCGCGATGCCGAGCCAGACCCACAAGGGCAGGCCTTCGGCGATTGCGAAAGTCAGCATGACGACGCCCATCAGCACGTCGACCGCGGCCATCCAGATGCGGTGCCGGCGGTAGTGATCGATCGCCGGCGCCCACAGAAATTTGAAGGTCCACGCGAGGCCCAGCAGGCTGATCAGGCCGATGTTGCGCAGCTCAACACCCTGCTGGCGAAACCAGACCGGAAAGATGTCGTAGAAAATGCCGAGCGGAAAACCCTCGGAGAAATACAACAGCGCAACCCAGAACAATTTGGAGCGCAGCAGCGAATTCGTTGCGGCGGGAGGATTGCTCACAGTGTTGCCGGCCGGCGGGATGCGTAAACAATCATATCGGGGTAGGATACTAGCAAATCCGGCGGCGGTTCGAGCGACCGCGCGCAATGAAAAGCAGGCGACAACGCGCGACCGGAATTCCGATCATCGAAAGCAGGCGGCAACGCAGGTCGTCGCCGGCAGGGGGCATCGCCGTGGGCGGTATGCATGCATTGCAGAAAATCGTCGCCGCGCGGGCGCAGCCGGCGCGCAGCAACGCGGTGGCCGGTGAATTTCTCGAAATAGAACCGGATATCTTCAGTGTGATCGTCTCGTTCAATGCGACCGAGGCGCGCCACCTCGTCGCCAATCTGACCGATCTCGGTGTGAAGAATCTGCCGATCAAACACAAGATCATTGCATTCTCCGATCACGGTTCGCCCGCGCCTTCGGCGTCGGCGGCCGAGGGACACAAGCTGTGGCGCGATTTTTACCGCGCGCATGGCGTCGAGGTGATTGACGGTGGCGCCGGCATTTCGCATCTGGTGCTGGTCGAACGCGGCATCGCCGGCCCCGGCGACATCGTCATCAATCAGGATTCGCATGCGCCGACGGTGGGCGCGATCGGCGCTTTCGGTACCTCGCTCGGCGGCGGCCGCATGATGCTCTACGCACTGGGCCGTTACTGGATCGAAGTGCCGAAGGTCGTGCTGATCAAACTCGAAGGCCGCCTGCGGCCCGGCGTGTTCGGCCGCGACGTTGCATTGCATGTCAACGGCGTTCTCGGCCAGCAGGGCGCGCTCGGCATGGGGCTCGAATTCGCCGGCTCGTACGTGAGTGAGGCCAGCATGGATATGCGCTTCACGCTATGCAACATGGGCACTGAAATGGGCGCGGTGTCGTCGTACATTCAGCCCGATGCGCGGACACTTGAATGGTTAAAGCCGCGGTGCAAGAAACCGTTTACCGTTTTTGAGACCGATGCCGATTTCAACTATGACAGTACACACGTAATCGATGTCGGTGCGATCGAGCCGCAGGTGGCGGTGCCGCATAACTGCGACGACGTCAAACCGGTCAGCGTGGTGGCGGGTCGCCGCATCGATCAGGCCTACCTCGGCTCATGCGCGAGCGGACGCCTCGAAGATATCGCCACCGCCGCAGCGGTGATCAAGGGCCGCAAAGTGCATCCCGATGTGCGGCTGATCATTACGCCGGGTTCGCGCGAAGTGCTGATGGCGGCGACCAAAGCCGGCTACATCGACACGCTGCACGAGGCCAATGCGATCGTTACCAATGCCAATTGCGGCGCCTGTCCCGGCATCCACGGCGGCATATTGGCACCGGGTGAAGTGGCGATTTCGAGCAGCACGCGTAACAACAAGGGTCGCATGGGCAAGGGTGCCGAGATTTATCTGGCTTCGCCGGCGACGGTGGTGGCGTCGGCGATCGCCGGCTGCATCGCCAGCCCGCGCGAATATTTTTAACGGGGCGCCTATGAAACTCAGCGGCAATGCCTGGAAATTCACGCAGGAAGACATAAGCACCGACCTGATCCGCGGCAAGGCTTATTCGCATCTGCCGGCCAAAGAGCAGGGGGCGCACTGCCTTGAAGAACTTGACGCTGGTTTTGCCGCGAAGGCGCAGCCCGGTGACTTTATCGTCGCCGGTAAAAATTTCGGCTGCGGCTCTTCGACTGCCGCCCATGTGGCGGTGATCGGGCTCGGCATCGGCGCAGTAATTGCGGAGTCGCTGGGAAAATTGTTTATTACCAACGCGGCGAGCGCCGGACTGTGGGCGATCAGCTGTCCGGGCATTATTGAATTTTCCAATGCCGGCGATAAACTCGAACTCGATACCGCGAACTGGCAGCTGCGCAATCTGACCAGCGGTAAAACCATCAAAACGAATTCTCTGCCGGAATTTCTGCGTGAAATGATCGAACTCGGCGGCGAAAAAAATTATCTGCGCGCGCGCCTGGCACGCGAAGCATCCGTCTGAAGCAATCAAAAAAAGGAACCATCGTGCCTCGTATTCCAACATTCACTGAAACCAGCGATTTCACGCCGGTGCAAAGGCGTGTCGTCGACGCCATTCTCGGTAAACGCGGTGGCCGTATTCCCGGCCCTTATCGTGTCTCGCTGCATTGTCCTGAAATCACCGAGGTGTGGCATCCGCTCGGCGAGATACTGCGCCTGAAGAGCACGTTTCCGTTGCGCTTGAGCGAATTCACCATACTGCTTGCTGCGCGCGGCATGGATTGCGACTACGTGTTCAACGCGCACATGGGCATTGCTACCAAAAACGGTCTGCCGCAAGAGGTGGTTGATGCAATGGCGAAAAACCAGCGCCCGGTCTTTGCGGACGCCAAAGACGAAGCGGTCTACGACTATTGCACCGAACTCACCGAGAAAAAAATCGTCAGCGACAAAACCTACCAGCGCGCACTCGATCTGTTCGGCGCGCCGGGTGTAGTTGAACTGACCGCATTGCTCGGTTATTACACGATGGTGGCGATGACGGTGATCGCGCACGAAATGGCGCTGCCGGCAGGTGTCACGCCGCCGCTGACCAGGAATCGCTGAGTTTTATTGCCGGAGAAAATTTTGATGCGAAGAAATTTTTTACTCTTTGCGATCGCGATGTTTGCTGTGAGCGGTGCGTTGGCGCAATCTGCGCCGAAGAGTAAATCGACTTATCCAGACCGCCCGATCCGTTTGCTTATGCCGTTCCCGGCCGGCGGCACGCCGGATGCGCTGGGGCGCATGGTTGCGACGCAGGTCGAGTCGCAGTTGGGCGGCAGCATCGTGGTCGACAATCGCACCGGCGCCAACGGCGTGATTGCCTATGAGCTGGGCGCTAAGGGCGCGCCCGACGGCTATACGCTGGTGCACGCAACGCCGTCGTTTGCCTTGAATACCATCGTCTACAAAAAACTCGCCTACGATCTGCATCGCGATTTCACGCCGATTACCAACATCGCGCAGGGTTTCGGCTACCTGATGCTGGCGCACCCGTCGGTGCAGGCGACGAATGTGAAAGAATTGATCGCCTATGCAAAGACGCAAAACAAACCGCTCAGCTATGGTTCGCCGGGAGTGGGTAATACGCTGCATCTGGCAACCGAGCTCTTTAACGCACGCGCCGGGCTCAATATGCTGCATGTGCCGTACAAGGGTGTGGCGCCGGCGTTGAACGCACTGCTTGGCGGCGAAATCAGTCTGATCATTTTGCAGCCGCCGGCCGGTGTGCAACAGGTCAAGGCCGGACGCTTGCGCGCGATTGCGTTTACCGGTTCGAAGCGCTGGGACGGCATGCCGGAATTGCCGACGGTGTCGGAGTCGGGGCTGCCAGGGTTCGTCGTGCACTTTACGTGGAACGCGTGGTTTGCACCGGCGAAAACGCCGCGCGAGATCGTCATGCGTCTGCAGTCCGAGGTGAAAAAAGCCATGCAGGTGCCGAAGGTGCGCGACTTTTTCGTCAGCGGCGGCTGGGAGGTGCTCGCCAGCACGCCGGAGGAGCTTGCCAAATACGTCGACGCCGAACTCGTGCGTTACGCCGAGGCTGCGCGCATCGCCAAGATCCAGCCGGAATAAGCACACGGTGAAGGTTTATGTCTGGAAGCAGTCGGGCAATTCGTACAAGTTGCGTGTGTTGCTGGCGCTGCTCGGCGTTGACTATGAAGAGGTGATGGTCGACTTCCGCGCGCACGCGCACAAGCATGCGGATTACCTGAAGATCAATCCGCGCGGCCAGGTGCCGGCGATTGTCGACGGCGACACCGTGTTGTGGGATTCGGCGGCCTGCCTCGTTTACATCGCGCGTAAATTCGGCGGCGAGCAGTGGCTGCCGTCGACGCCTGCGCCGATGGCCGAAGTGATGAATTGGACGGCGCTCGCCGGCAACGAAATGCAGTTCGGGTTGCAGTACGCGCGGCGCGGTCTTATGCGCGGCATCTACAGCGCCGGCACGCTTGAGCAGATGCAGGCCAACGGCCGGGTTGCACTCGACGTGCTGGAACAACGGCTCGCGCAAAACGAATGGCTCGCACTCGGTCATCCGACGCTTGCCGATATCGCGTGCTTTCCCTATGCCGAAACGGCGCCGCAGGGCGGTATCGGGCTGGACGCTTATCCGGGCATTGCCGCATGGCTCAAGCGCTGCAAGGCTTTGCCGAACTGGCCCGAACGCTGGAAAGTCTGAAACTGCAGCGACTATTTTTCAGTCGCTGTTTTCAGATTGGCCAATCCCGTTTCAAAGTCCTTGCCGACGATGCGATCCATGCTGAAAAAAACGCCCATGAGTTTCGAGGTGTACGGGCTGGGGCCGAACATCGCCCACGTTACCTCGGTGTATTCGCCTTTCGCGGCGAGGGTAAATTCGGTGGTGTTGTGGCCCTCGAACGGGCGGATGAAATCGAGTTTGATGCCGATTTTGTGCGGTGCTTCAGAAACCAGTATTTCCATGCTGCCGGCGCCGACCTTGTCGTTGCCTTCCCACAGATAACTTGAGCCCGCGCCGGGCACCAGTCCGCGATAGGTGCGTTTCAAATGCGGATCGAGATTTTCCCACGGGGACCATTCGGCCCAGCGGTGGAAATCGTTAATACGCGAAAATATTTTTTCGGGCGACGCCTTGATGCTGATGCTGCGCTCAACCCGGAAGGTATCGGGCAGCGACACGGCGTAGCCGAGGATGGCGACGATCACAACGACGATGGCGATGACAATTTTTTCAATCATGACGTGCTCCGGATTGGAACTGCTATCGGTGTTGCCGGCTTGCTGCCCCGGCGCCTGCCATGCGCGCTGTTTGCCGCGACTACATTACGCCACGCCGCGCGTGAGTGCAAACCGGCCGCCGGCGCATGACTCGCCGCCGGTCGCCAATTCTGCGATTATCCGGTTCCCGCTGTTGCGGGATTTTGAAAGGCCGTGCCCTTGAATATCGCAATACTCGACGATGAATTCGACACTGTGCGCACGCTGGATTGTTACGCGCAACTGGCGGCGCACAAAGTCACCATCTGGCGCGATCACACAAAAGACACCGCTGCGCTCGCCGAACGCCTGCAGGACGCCGATGCGATTGTATTGCTGCGTGAACGCACGCCTATACGCGCCGACCTGATCGCGCGTTTGCCGAAACTGAAAATGCTGACGTTGAATGGCCCCTATCCGCATGTTGATCTGGCGGCCTGCACTGCGCATGGAGTGTTGTTATGCGGGGGCAAGCCGCGGCCGTCTTCAGCGACTGCGGAACTGACCTGGGGCCTGATCATTTCTTCGCTGCGACAGATTCCGCAGCAAATGGCGAGTTTGAAGCGCGGTACATGGCAATGCGGTCTGGGCGCCGGACTGCGCGGGCGCACGCTGGGCGTCTGGGGCTATGGCCGCATCGGCCAGCAGGTTGCCGGTTTCGGCCGCGCCTTCGGCATGCGCGTGCTGATCTGGTCGCGTGAAAGCGGGCTGGCGTCGGCGCGCGCCGACGGATACGCGGCAGCGCCCGGTCGCCAGGCTTTGTTCGAGGAGTCCGATGTCTTGTGCCTGCACGTGCGGCTGAATGCCGAAACGCGCGGCATGGTCAAGGCGGAAGACCTCGCGCGCATGAAGCCCGGCGCGCTGATCGTCAACACCAGCCGCGCCGAGTTGATTGAAGCCGGTGCGCTGGTGGCCGCGCTCAAGGCCGGGCGGCCCGGTCTCGCCGCCGTTGATGTGTTCGATGCGGAGCCGGTGACTGATCTGAATCAACCGCTGCTCAATATGGATAATGTGGTGTGTACGCCGCATCTCGGTTACGTCGAGCGCGACCAGCTTGAGCGGTATTACGCAGACCAGTTCGCGCGCGTGCTGGCTTTTGAACGCGGCAGTCCGCTCGACGCTGCCAACCCGCAAGTGCCGGCGCCACGCCGGTAAAAACATGAATCCGGCAACGGCAGCACTTGTTGGTTTTGGAGCGCCGGTGTTTTGCGCAGGCCTTGCGGTTGCTGCACCGGCTGTATCGGAGTACCCGGCGCGGCCGATACGCCTGATCGTGCCATTTCCGGCCGGTGGCAATCCCGATGCGGTGGCGCGCACGCCTGCCGCCAGCGTCGCCGTCGTGCACCGCGAAATCGTGCGCGCATTGCAACTGCCAAAAATCCGCGAATATATATTGGCCGGCGGTTATGAGCCGGTCGGCAATTCGCCGGCGGAATTCCGCCGCTTCATCGACACCGAGCTCAAGCGCTTCACCGATATTGCACGTTCGGTAAAAATCAGCACTGAATGATGGTGTTCCAAGGCGTCGCATTGTCCGCGACGGAACGCACCGCCGGCATCAAACCGGAACAGGCGATCAGGTTTCCATGAGCGACGGCGCGCGCTCGAAGCGGTAGATGGCCAGGCTGCCGAGCAAATTCGGCAGCACGCGCACGGTGCCGCCGTCGTTGTCCATGACGATGCGTTCGAGTATGTGTACGCCGTAGGCGCTGCAGAAATCCTCGAAGTCGGTGGTCGTGCAGAGGTGGATGTTCGGCGTGTCGTACCATTCGAAGGGAATGTTGTCCGACACCGGCATATGGCCACCCAGTACGTGCAGGCGGTTGCGCCAGTAACCGAAATTCGGAAAGGTGACGATCCCTTCGCGGCCGACGCGCAGCATTTCGCGCACCACGCGCTCGCTGCTGCGCACCGCCTGCAGCGTTTGCGACAGCACTACGTAATCGAATGAGGCGTCGGCGAATTCGCCAAGCCGGCGTTCGATATCACCCTGAATCACGTTGACGTTGTTCTTTATGCACGCCAGCACGCGGTCATCATCGATTTCGACGCCGTAACCGATGCTGCCGCGTTGTTCGGCCAGGTAACGCAGCAGCGAACCGTCGGCGCAGCCGAGGTCGAGCACGCGCGCGTCGGGTTTGATCCAGTTGGCGATCGCCGCAAAATCGGAACGTTGCACGCCGCTGCCGGTCATGACGCGAGCTCCTGCGCGATGCGCTCGAAGTAAGCGCCGACGAGACGGTGGTAACGCGCATCGTCGAGCAGAAAGGCGTCGTGGCCGTGCGGCGCATCGATTTCGGCGTAGCTGACGGCACTTCTGTTGTCGAGCAGGGCTTTGACGATTTCGCGCGAACGCTCGGGCGAGAAGCGCCAGTCGGTGGTGAAGGAGACGACCAGAAAGGCCGCGGTCGCCGGCTCCAGCGCCAGGCTCAGGTTGCCGCCGTGCGCCGCCGCGGGGTCGAAGTAATCGAGCACTTTGGTGATGCGCAGATAGGTGTTGGCGTCGAAATAGTCGGAAAACTTGTTGCCCTGATGGCGCAGGTACGACTCGATTTCGAACTCGACGTCGAAGGAATAATTGAGCTTGCCGTTCCTGAGCAGCCGCCCGAACTTGTTCGCCATCTCGTCGTCCGACAGATAGGTAATGTGGCCGACCATGCGCGCTACCCGCAGGCCGCGCGTCGGCCGCGTGTTGTGCTCGTAGTAATGGCCGCCGTGAAAATCCGGATCGGTGATGATGGCCTGGCGCGCGACTTCGTTGAAGGCGATATTCTGCGCCGACAGATTGGGCGCCCCGGCGATCACCAGCGCGTGGCCGACGCGTTCCGGATACTGGATGGTCCACGACATCGCCTGCATCGCGCCGAGGCTGCCGCCCATCACCGCGGCGAAACGCTTGACGCCGAGTTGATCGGCGAGCAGGGCCTGCGTGTTGACCCAGTCTTCAACCGTGACCACCGGAAAATCAGCGCCCCACGGTTTGCCGGTCGCCGGGTTCGGTGACAAAGGCCCGGTCGAGCCGAAGCAGCCGCCGAGATTGTTGACGCCGATAACAAAAAAACGGTTGGTGTCGAGCGGTTTTCCCGGACCGATCATGTTGTCCCACCAGCCGAGGTTGGCGGGGTCGTTGGCGTAAAAACCGGCGACATGGTGCGAGGCGTTCAGCGCGTGGCAGACCAGCACCGCGTTCGAGCGGTTCGCATTGAGCGTGCCGTAGGTTTCGTAGGCGAGTTCGTAGCCGGCGAGCGTTGCGCCGCTGCTTAATGAAAGCGGTGCATCGAAGCGCGCTTTCTGCGGGGTTACCGCGCCGACCGAATGTTTGTTTTCTGCGTGATCCATAAATAAAAAAACCCGGTTTGCTTGCGCTAAACCGGGCTTAGTTTTACCTCGCCTCTCTTTAGCCGGATTTATTAGGCGCCCGCAAGCTGAATCAAATCGGCGCACAACAACGAGGGTTACGTTACCCGCGCAGGCCTTGCTTGTCAAATAGGGGTGTCTGGCGCCGGCGTTCGCACGCGTCGCGGCAGCACGATTTCACCGCGTGCAGAGTGACGGCCGAACTCGCGCATTTTATCGAGGATAAAAGTGCTGGTTGTCGCATCGAGCGATGTGGCGTGGCGGATAAACCGCGTGCGCACAAAACGGTGCGGGAAGCGGGCGTCACCTTTCAACAGCGGCGTCATTGGCTGTCCGGCATATTCGTCGCCGCTGTCGATTTTGTTGTGCGAGAAACCTTGCGCGTGCGACCAGCTGAGCGCGCGCTCGCGACCGCGCACGTCGTAGCAAAGCTGAAAATTTACCAGCGCGCCGTCGCGTTTTTGCCAGGTGTAGAGATCGAAAAATTCATCCTGAAACCAGCGCCGCCTGAGGCCGGGTTTGTCCTGACGTACCGCGAGTATCTCGCGCAGCATGCCGCGCTCAAGAATTCAACTTGCGCAGCATGGCGTGCATTTTGTCGGCGTCGGTCGCATGCAGCATGCGGTTGGCGAGCGCGGTGATGTCGCGCAAGTTCGATTTCAGTACCTGCTGTTTGACTTCCAAGAGGCTCGCCGGATGCATCGAGAACTGGCGCAGGCCGAGGCCGAGCAAGAGGCGCGTCAGATGCACGTCGCCGGCCATCTCGCCGCACAGCGCCACCGGCGTCTTCGACTTGTTGCAGGCCTTGATGACCCCGGCGATCAGGTTGATGACCGCCGGATGCAGCGGATCGTAGAGATGCGAGACACTGTCATCGCTGCGGTCGATCGCCAGCGTGTACTGGATCAGATCGTTGGTGCCGATCGAGAGAAAATCGAAGCGCTTGGTGAACGTTTGTATCGCCAGCGCGGCAGCCGGGATTTCGATCATGCCGCCGACTTTGACTTCACGGTTGTAAGGAATGTATTTGGCTTCGAGTTCCTGCCGCGCCTGTGCGATGAAGGCCAGCGTCTGGGTGATTTCAGCGGCACTCATCAGCATCGGGATCAGGATGCGCAGCTTGCCGTAATGCGAGGCCCGCAGCAGCGCGCGCAATTGCGCCAGGAACATCGGCGGCTCCGACAGCGACAGCCGGATTGCGCGCAACCCGAGCGCCGGATTCTGCGAGGTCGTCACTGCATCGTTGATCTGCTTGTCGGCGCCCAGATCATAGGTTCGGATCGTTACCGGCAGGCCGTCCATTGCGCGCACCACATTGCGATAAGCCTCGAACTGTTCGTCCTCATCGGGCAGATTGTCGCGATTGAGAAACAGAAACTCGGTGCGGAAGAGCCCGATGCCGGTGCCGCCGCTTTCGAGCACGCGCTCGACGTCGCCGGGCAGTTCGATATTGGCGTGCAGTTCGACTTCGACGTTGTCGAGCGTGGCGGCGCGCGTGCCGCGCAGGCGTTTTAATTTCTGCCGTTCGAGTTCCCACTGATTCTGGCGCAGCCGGTATTCGGCGAGCGCCTGCGGATCCGGATCGACAATGATCATGCCGATACTGCCGTCGACGATCAGCAATTCGTTTTCGCGGATCAGCTGGCGCGCCTGATGCAAGGCCACGATCGACGGGATGGCGAGGCTGCGCGCCACAATCGCCGTGTGTGAGGTGCTGCCGCCGACATCGGTGATGAAACTCGCGAACTGGTGCTGCTTGAACTGGATCACATCTGCCGGCGAGAGATCGTGGGCGACGAGGATCAGATTGCGTTCGTCCACGTTGGACGGCGGCGCATAGCCGGGGCGGCCGAGCAAAACTTTCATCAGCCGCTCGACGACCTGAATGACGTCGGCCTTGCGTTCCTGCAGGTAACCGTCTTCGATCTGGTCGAACTGTTCGAGCAGCGCGTCCATCTGCACCTTGAGCGCCCACTCGGCGTTGCATTTCTCGGCTTCGATGATTTCACGCGGCATCGACGACAAAGTCGCGTCGCTCAAAATCATCAAATGAAGGTTGAGAAAAGCGTCGAATTCCTGCGGCGCGTCGGCCGGAATCTGTGTGCGTAACTCGGCGAGTTCGCCGCGCACTGTTTTTAATGCGGCATCGAAGCGCGCCAGTTCACCGGCAACCTGATCAAGCGGCACGTCGTAATGGGCGACCTCAAGCCTGGCATGCGACACCAGGTGGGCGTGTCCGATGGCAATGCCGCCGGACACTGGTATGCCGTGCATGGTGAAGCTCATTTGCAGGATCGAGGATCGAGGATTGAGGATTGAGCAAACAGGCAACAAACCAAAATCCCTGAATCCTCAATCCTGAGTCCTCATTCCTGTTTCACTCCCCCTCTTCGAAATAATTCGCGATCAGCGCGGCGATGGCTTTTATCGCAGCCTCTTCGTCGGCACCGTCGGTTTCGATAGTGACCGTGGAACCCTTGGCGGCGGCGAGCATCATCACGCCCATGATGCTCTTGGCGTTGACGCGCTTGCCGTTGCGGGTCAGCCAGATGTTGCTCTGGTACTGACCGGCGAGCTGGGTCAGCTTGGCCGACGCGCGCGCGTGCAGGCCCAGCTTGTTGATGATTTCAGCTGCCTGTTGCTGCATTGTGCATTTTGAACACAGGAACGCGCATGACGCCTTCGCAGCCGCCGCTGATTGCTTTGGTGACGATGGTTTGAAGGTCGCGATCGCGATAGGTGAGAACACGGATCAGCATCGGCAGATTGACGCCGCAGACGGCTTCAACTTTGCCCGGCACGACTACTTTTGATGCCATATTCGACGGCGAGCCGCCGAAGATATCGGACAGCACCAGCACGCCGCTGCCGCTGTCGAGCTCTTTGACCAGACTGATTGCTTTGGGTAGCAGCAGCGCCGGGTCGTCGCGCGATGAAACGCCGAGCTGCGCAGTCTGCGGCGGCACTTTGTTCAGCACGTGACTGGCGCACTGAATCAGGCTTTCGCCGAGATTGCCGTGCGTGATGATAAGTATGCCGATCATGCCGTTCGCTGCCTGTATTCGAAATGGCGAGCCGATATTCTACCGTGAACGCAGCGCTTCAGCGGCGCCCGGCAGTGTGTTCGAGCGCGTCTATCATCATGCCGGCGACGTTAAATCCGCTCTGTTCGGTGATTTCCTGAAAGCAGGTCGGGCTGGTGACGTTGACTTCCGTCAGGTAGTCGCCGATGACATCAAGGCCGACCAGCAGCAGGCCCTGCGCGTGCAACTGCGGCGCCAGCGTTTCGGCGATCTCGCGGTCGCGCGGCGTCAACTCACGCGCCACACCGGTGCCGCCGGCGGCGAGGTTGCCGCGGGTTTCGCCGGCTTTCGGGATGCGTGCCAGCGCGTAAGGCACGACTTTGCCGCCGATCAGCAGTATGCGTTTGTCGCCATCGGCGATCGCCGGAATATAACGCTGCGCCATGATGGTGCGCCGGCCGAAATCAGTCAGCGTTTCGATGATGACATTGAGATTGTGGTCGCCATTGTTTACGCGAAACACCGAAGCGCCGCCCATGCCGTCGAGCGGCTTCAGAATGATTTCGCCGTGTTCGGCGAGAAATCCGTGGATCAGTGCAGGATCGCGCGCGACCATGGTCGGCGCCGTAAATTGCGCATAACGCGCGATGGTCATTTTTTCATTGCAGTCGCGGATCGCGCGCGGATCGTTGAATACGCGCGCGCCCTGATTCTGCGCGAGTTCGAGCAGATAGGTGCTGTAGACGTATTCCATGTCGAACGGCGGATCCTTGCGCATCAGCACGGCGTCGAAGTCTTTGAGCGCAGTGTTCTGCGCGGCATCGAGCCGGAACCAGGCGTTGTTGTCGCCGGTCAGATGCAGGCGTTGCGTCGCCGCGCTGACTTTGCCATCGCGCCAGGCCAGGTGTTCCTGCTGAAATATATGTAGCTCGTGGCCGCGTTTGGCGGCCTCGCGCATCATTGCGTAGGTCGAGTCCTTGTAGATTTTGAAGGACTCGGGCGGATCGATGAGAAAAGCAAAACGCATGTGCGTGACCGTGGTGTATCAGGCGCTGCCGGCGGCGGCGCGCGGTGCGTCGAGCGGCTGTTCGGCAGTCTGTTCGAGTTCCAGCGCCGCTGCGGCGAGAGCGAGGCGCGCCAGCACGCCATAGGCGTAAAAGCGGTTGGGCGGGCAGCCCGGATCATCGGGATTGGGCGCCGAGCAGGGCTCGGCAAATGCCAGCGGCGAGAATTTCATGCCTGGCGCGTTCAGATTCTGGTCCTGACCGCGTTCGTTGTGCACGCGGTAAAAGCCGCCGACGACGAAATGATCGATCATGTAAACAACCGGTTCTGCCGCCGCACCGTTCACCGATTCGAAAGTGTGCACACCTTCCTGCACCAGCACTTCATGCACTTCGAGGCCTTCCTTAACCACCGACATTTTGTTGCGCTGCTTGCGATTGAGGCCGCGCACTTCCGCCGGGTCTTTCACCGTCATGATGCCCATGCCGTAGGTGCCGGCGTCGGCTTTGACGATGACGAAGGGTTCGTGGGTGATGCCGTACTCGCGGTACTTGGCGCGGATGTCGTCGAGAATTTCCGAGACATAACCTTCGAGGCATTCCTCGCCCTTGCGTTCGTGGAAATTGATCTTGCCGCATTTTTCGAAATACGGATCGATCAGCCACGGATCGATGTCGATCACTTTGGCGAATTCGGCGGCGACCTGGCGGTAGGCGGCGAAGTGATTGGATTTGCGCCGAATGAACCAGCCGGCGTGCAACGGCGGCAGCAACGTCTGTTCAAGGTTCTGCAGAATATCCGGCACACCGCCGGAAAGATCGTTGTTGAGCAGAACTACGCACGGATCAAAGCCATCGACCGACAGGCGGTTGCCGTCGCGTTTGAGCGGCTCGAGCGTCAGCGCGGAACCGTCAGGCAGCGCGATTTCCGTCGGCGCGGTAATTTCCGGCAGCAGGCTGCCGATGCGCACGTTCATGCCGGCGTGGCGCAGTATGGTTTGCAGCGCGGCGACGTTTTGCAGATAAAAAGTGTTGCGCGTGTGGTTTTCGGGAATCAGCAAAACGCCGCGTGCATCGGGGCAGATTTTTTCCACCGCGACCATCGCCGCCTGCACGCACAGCGGATGGAAATCCGGATTCAGATTGTTGAAGCCGCCGGGATACAGATTGGTATCGACCGGCGCCAGTTTGAAGCCGCTGTTGCGCAGATCGACCGACGCGTAAAACGGCGTTTCGCGTTCCTGCCACTGACCGCGCAGCCAGTGTTCGATGGCCGGCATCGCAGCCAGTATCTTGCGTTCGAGGTCGAGCGGCGGGCCGGAGAGTGCGGTAGTGAGACGCGGGACGGTCATCGGGGCTGCCATCAAAACGGGCGAGTATTGTAGCAAACCCGTTCGCGGCCCCCGCTGGTGTGCGCAGGGGCGGAAAAGAGGGCGAAAAAAATGGGCGCCCGGAGGCGCCCATTGTCGGGGGAGGAGGTCCCGACTTTGTTACAGGTGATAGGCAGCTTCGCCGTGTTCGTTGACATCCAGACCTTCGCGTTCCGCTTCTTCGGAGACGCGCAGCCCGACGATGATGTCGGCAATCTTGAAGGCGATGAAGGCAACCACCGCAGTCCAGATGACCGTCACGCCGACCGCTTTGGCCTGGATCAGCAACTGATCCATGATCGGGTTCGAGCCGACTTTGGCAGTGACCCAATCGGTCACCAGTCCCGGTCCGCCGAGATCCTGGCTGTTGAACACACCGGTCAGCAGCGCACCCATGATGCCGCCGACTGCGTGCACACCGAATACGTCAAGCGCATCATCGGCACCGAGCATTTTCTTCAGACCGGTGACACCCCACAGGCAGACGAGGCCGGCCAGGGAGCCGATCACGAATGCGCCGGGGATACCGACGTTACCGGCTGCCGGTGTGATTGCCACCAGGCCGGCAACGGCGCCGGAAGCAGCACCCAGCATCGACGGCTTGCCTTTGAAAATCCACTCACCGAATATCCAGGTCAACACAGCGCATGCGGTGGCGAGGAAGGTGTTCATGAAGGCGAGTGCGGCCGAACCGTTGGCTTCGAGCGCGGAACCCGCGTTGAAACCGAACCAGCCGAACCACAGCATTGCTGCACCGATCATGGTCATGGTCAGGTTGTGCGGCGACATCGCTTCTTTGCCGTAGCCGACGCGTTTGCCGAGGACATAGGCGCCAACCAGACCGGCAACACCGGCGTTGATATGCACCACGGTGCCGCCCGCGAAATCGAGAGCGCCCCACTGCCAGAGCAAACCGGCCTTGCTGTTGAGTTCATCCACCAGCTTCGGATCGGTGTAAGCATCCGGGCCCATCCAGAACCAGACCATGTGCGCAACCGGCAGGTAGCTGAAGGTGAACCAGATCACCATGAATATCAGCACGGCTGAGAACTTCATGCGCTCAACCACCGAACCCAGAATCAGGCAGCAGGTGATGGCGGCGAATGTCGCCTGGAATGCCACGAACACGAGTTCGTACATCGGCGTCGCTTTGCTGAAGGTCGCGCCCATCGCGAACTCGCCCTTACCGGCATCGAAGGTGCCTTTGAGGAACAGCCGGTCGAGACCGCCGATCAGCGAATTGCCTTCTGTAAACGCCAGGCTGTAGCCGTAAATGCACCACAACACGGTGATCAGCGAGAAGGTCACGAACACCTGCATCAACACAGACAGCATGTTTTTGCTGCGCACGAGGCCGCCGTAGAACAATGCAAGTGCGGGCACGCTCATCAGCAGAACCAGTGCAGTCGACGTCAGCATCCACGCGGTGTCGCCCTTGTTCGGCGTCGGCGCGGGTGTCGGCGTTGCAGTTGCGGCAGCGGCAGGTGCTGCTGCAGCCGGTGCTTCAGCCTTCGCGGCTTCGGCGGCTTTGTCCTGCGCCATCACCGGTGCTGCGCAAAAACCGAGCGCACCGACGAGAGCAAGCAGAGTAAATAATCGCTTCATGGCATTCCCCTTAGAGGGCATCTGCGCCGGTTTCACCGGTGCGGATGCGATAGACCTGTTCAAGTTCGAAAACGAAAATCTTGCCATCACCGATCTTGCCGGTGTTGGCCGATTTTTCGATGGCTTCGACGACCTGATCGAGCATTTCGCTCTTGATCGCCGCTTCGATCTTGACCTTCGGCAGAAAGTCGACGACGTACTCGGCGCCACGATAAAGTTCGGTATGGCCTTTCTGGCGGCCGAATCCCTTGACTTCGGTGACGGTCACGCCCTGCACGCCGATGGCGCTCAGTGCTTCGCGTACCTCGTCAAGCTTGAATGGCTTGATGATTGCAGTAACGAGTTTCATTGTTGCTCCCCGGTATTGGGGCCGGCCGAATTTCAGGAATCGGCTGGCCCCGTGTTGCGGCGATTAGAAAGTTTTCTGGATGTAGATCGTGCCGGTGCCGCTGGCGATATCTTTCGGATACGGGCCGTTGGTCAGGCCGGCCAATCCGGTGATCACGTCGCCTACGCCGCCGTATGCGGCTTTGTTGTAGCCGTAGGCTTTGCTGTAATACGCGCCGATGGTGAAATCTTTCGGCAACGCATAGCTCGCACCCAGCTTAAGATCCTTATAGGTGTTTAGGAAGTCGTTGCTGACGCGCGCGCCACCGGCCGTCGGATTGCGCAGATCAGTGCCTTTGTATTTCTGCCAGCCCCAGTGCGCGATCAGCGTCACAGGCGTATCCGGAATCGGATAGTTGGCGCTGATGTCGAGATAAGACGTGCCTTTGCTGTCCTTGACGCCGAAGGTGTCGCTCTTCACGCTGTAGGAGTACTTGGCAGATAGCCACTTCCAAGTCGGCGCAACGTAGATTTCCCAGGTGTCGCCCTTCGGAAGGCTCACAGCCGGCGTGAGCGCTTGTACGGCCGGGTTGATGTCGCCCGGGTACCAGTAGTACAGAGTGCCGAGGTCGAGCACAAAATCATTCGGCAGGTTCCATTTGTAGCCACCGTAGAAATCGGCCTCAAGACTG
This sequence comes from Betaproteobacteria bacterium, assembly GCA_025363435.1. Taxonomy (GTDB): domain Bacteria; phylum Pseudomonadota; class Gammaproteobacteria; order Burkholderiales; family SG8-41; genus PALSA-1004. The sequence continues at coordinate 7,246 of JANYDY010000102.1, read as the reverse complement.
CCGCCGCCGCCATAGGTACCTTGAATCGAGCCGGGCGGAACCGCAGATGCGTTTTCCTTCAACCAGCTGATGTTCGACATCCATGTGCCGGCGTAGAAGCCCGACTCATGCGCATAGTCGAAACCACCCTGTGCGGCCGGTTTGCGATTGGTTTGGGTCAATCCACGGAATATGTATTGGCTGAAAACCCCGAAGTTGCCGGTCAGCGTGTGCGGACCCTTCGCTTCTTCAGCTTTTTTCTCTTCGGCCGGTGCCGCATCAGCGGCAAGTGCGCCGCCAGCAGTGGCAAAAGCTGCAGCAATTGCCATGGCCATAAACGTCTTCTTAAACATAATCATCCTTTCAAGTGTTGGCATATCGGTAACGTTACCAATCATCATTTAGCACGGACTGTGCCAGAACATAAATCATTGAACTTAAAGGGCTAAGGGGTTTTGCTGTATTGCCTCAGCAGAGACTCGATGCACCGTGATGATGCGTTTTGAGCGGTTCCGCACCATAAAAGGGCTGCCTGAATGTTGCGTCGCAATTGGGGTCTTTGCCGGTGCCGCATGGTAGATTTGGCGCGGTTAACCGGCAGGGAGTATTACCAAGTGGTCAACGAGAAACTGGTCGATGAAATCAGCGCGCGCATCAAGGAATTGATGGCGCGCACGCCGGCGGCGGATATCGAACGCAATATGCGCGTAACGCTGTCATCGTTATTCGCCCGTCTTGATCTGGTGACGCGTGAAGAATTCGACGTGCAGTCGGCGGTGCTGGCGCGCACGCGCGAGAAGCTGACAGCACTTGAAGCACGTCTCGCCGAACTTGAAAAAACGGCCAAGCCGCATTAGGCAGGCGCAGTAACTGAAATGCGCCTTGGGTGCTGCGCGCATTAACACCTAAGGCCTAGGCAGGACGTTTGTCGGCGTTGCACGCCGCCGCCCGTTGAAAGTGACATCTTCATTCGCATCGCGGGCACCCGCGTACGCACAATCATGTCACTCGCCGTACTCTACAGCCGCGCACTGGCCGGCATGCAGGCGCCGCTGGTCACCGTTGAAGCGCATCTCGCCAACGGCCTGCCGGCGTTCACCATCGTTGGTTTGCCCGAGGCCGAGGTCAAAGAGGCGAAGGATCGTGTGCGCGCTGCGCTGCAGACCTCGAACTTCGAATTTCCGATGCGGCGCATTACCGTCAATCTTGCACCGGCCGATCTGCCGAAGGAAAGCGGGCGTTACGACCTGCCGATCGCACTTGGCATACTCGTCGCCTCCGGCCAGTTGCCGGCGAAAAATCTCGATCAATACGAATTCGCCGGCGAACTGGCGCTGACCGGCGAGTTGCGGCCGGTGCACGGCATGCTCGCGTTGATCTGCGGTGCGATCCGCGACCGCCGCGCCTTCGTCGTGCCGCGGGCCAATGCGGCCGAAGCAAGCCTGCCCGAGGGCGCGCGCGTGTACGCGGCGGGCACGCTGCTCGATGTTTGCGCGCATCTCGCCGGGCGCGTGCCGTTGGCAGAATTCAATGCCACGCCGGCGGCCACAGCACACGCCTACCCCGAATGGCTGGATGTCAAAGGACAAGCGCAGGCCAAGCGCGCGCTGGAGGTTGCCGCCGCCGGCGCGCACAGTCTGCTGATGGTCGGGCCGCCGGGCTCGGGCAAAACCATGCTGGCAACGCGACTGCCCGGCATCTTGCCGCCGATGCCGGAGGCGGAAGCGCTCGCATCGGCGGCGGTGCAGTCGCTGGGCAGCGCCGGCTTCGATGTAGCCAACTGGCGGCGGCGTCCGTTCCGCGCGCCGCATCACACCGCCTCGGGCGTTGCGCTGGTTGGTGGCGGCAGCATACCGCGGCCCGGTGAAATTTCGATGGCGATGCACGGCGTATTGTTTCTCGACGAACTCCCCGAGTTCGAACGTCGTGTGCTCGAAGTGTTGCGCGAGCCGCTTGAATCGGGCCGCATCTGCGTATCGCGCGCGGCGCGCCAGGCCGAGTTCCCGGCGCGCTTTCAACTCGTCGGCGCGATGAATCCATGTCCCTGCGGGTACCTCGGCCACTACAGCGGGCGCTGCCGCTGCACGCCCGATCAGATAGCACGGTATCGCGGCCGCATTTCCGGACCGCTGCTTGACCGCATCGACGTGCAAATTGAAGTGCCGGCCGTTTCCCCGCAGGAACTGGCGCGCGATGCAGGCGGCGAATCAAGCGAGACGGTGCGCGCGCGCGTCAGCGCAGCGTATGAGATTCAGCTCGCGCGGCAGGCCAAACCGAATGCGCAACTGGGCACTCGCGAAATCGATCGCTATTGCGTAATCAACGAAGCGGGTGCCGCTCTGCTCAAGCGGGCGATCGAACAACTCGGGTTGTCTGCGCGCGGTTATCACCGCTGCCTTAAACTCGCACGGACGATTGCCGATCTTGCCGGCGCATCGCGCATTGCAAATGCACACATCGCCGAAGCGATTCAGTACCGGCGCCTTCAGCACAACCGTGTTTGAAAAACGCGCTGCTCAGAACGACGGATAAACCAGCAGATTGCCGTTGACCGAAACGGTTTTGTGATCGAATTCCTTATTGCGCGGGAAATCGCGGATTTCAACCAGATAAGGCACGTTCAGAAAAAGTGCGCTGCGCAGTGCCTGCGCCGCCGCGCCTTCCCTCGCCAGCACATAAGTGGGAAACGCCTCCATCGTCAGCGCGATGAATTCGTAGCCGGATTCAATGACGAAGCGGTTGACGGCATCGACCACGCCGAAATTCCACGAGCGGGCCTGCACGTGATTGGTGTAATCGTGCCCGAGGATAAACCCGTCGTGCTTCAATTTTTTACCGTAGGCGGTCAGATCCTGATAAGCCGCTTCCTGCGTGTGCATGCCGTCGATGTAGACCCAGTCGAGCTGGCCGGCGGAGAAAAATATTGCCGCGTCTTCCGAGTAATCGCGATGCACCTGCACCAGGCCGTTTTCAATTTCGCCGTGAAAGCGCGCTAACACCGCGTTGAAGCGCGATTCCTGTTTTTCTTCCGCAACGTTGTTGACATCGTTGGCGTAATCATCGCGATCCTGATGCTCCCATGGATCGATCAGATGCAGTCGCCGCGGTGCGGCGGCGGCCAGAATATCGCTGGAGAAATCGCCGTCGGCGACGCCGATCTCGGCAACTTCACCACCCTTGGGCAGCAACTGTATAAGTTGACTACGGAGAATTTGGCAGAGCAGCATCTGGCGCCCGCTGGCTGAAGACAATGTTGATGACGATAGCGCAAATAATTGGGCGGCGCCAAGTCGCCGCTCCAATGGCGGCGCTTCAACGCTGCGTGCAGCGTGATTGTCGGCGTAAACCCGTTCTGTTGAACGGAAACAGATGACATAATCCGCCCGTATGCTGCCATCAAAGTCAGTTCAAACGGTCAGCGTGCCGGTATTCGCCATTCTGCTGGCCGCACTCGCCATGCTGGGGCCGTTTTCCATCGACACCTACATGCCGTCGTTTCCGGAAATCGGCCACACCTTCGGTGCGTCCACGCTTGAGTTGCAATTCACCATCAGTGCGTTTCTGGCGACATTTGCAATCATGGCGCTGTTTCACGGCGCGCTCGCCGATTCGTTCGGGCGGCGTCCGGTGATACTCGCCAATCTCGCGCTGTTCGTGGTTGCCAGCGCCGGTTGTGCGCTGGCGGCGGCGTTTCATCAGTTGTTGTGGTTTCGCGCACTGCAGGGCATGGCGGGCGGCGCCGGTCTGATCGTCGGTCGCGCCATGATCCGTGACAGTTTCGCCGGTGACGACGCGCAGCGCATGATGTCGACGGTCACCATGATCTTCGGACTGGCGCCGGCGATCGCGCCGATTGTCGGCGGCTGGTTGCAGGCCGCATTCGGCTGGCGTTCGGTATTTTTATTTCTCGTCGCCTATTCGGCCATTCTGCTGGCGGCCTGTTGCCGGGCTTTGCCGGAAACGCTGCCGCGTGATGAGCGCCAGCCCTTCGTGGCGCTCTCTCTCTTGGCGAACTACTGCAAGCTGCTCGGCAATCTGCGCTTCGGTCTTTTGTCGTCGGCGATCGCCTTTAACTTCACGGCGTTTTTTCTCTACATCGCGGCGGCCCCGGTGGTGATCTACCAATGGCTGGGTCTGAATGAAACGCAGTTTGCCTGGCTGTTTATTCCGGGCATCAGCGGTATCGTTATCGGCGCCTTCATATCCGGCCGCATGGCCGGCCGCTTTGCGCAGTCGCAAACGCTGCGCCTCGGCTACGCCGTGATGTTTGTCGCGGTCGCTTGTAACGTCGCCTATCACGCGGTCGCCACACCGGCCCTGCCGTGGACTGTGCTCTGTGTGATGCTCTACGCGATGGGCATGGCCATCGCGATGCCGACGCTGACGCTGCTGGCGCTCGATCTGTTCCCGCATAATCGCGGCATGGCGGCTTCACTGCAGGCATTTCAGCACAGCATGTTTACGGCGATTGCCGCGGTGGCGATCGTGCCTTGCGTTGCCGATTCAGCGCTTGAAGTTGCTTTTACCGCAACGGCATTGTTGATTTGCGGCGCTGTCTGCACAATACGTTTTTTGCGCATGCCAAAATTACCGGAGCAATCATGAGCCATGAAATTACCAGTTGGTTCGAAGAGATGCGCGCGGCCTATCTTTATCGCGTGGTCGCGCAGGCCGAGGCCGGTACGTCGCGCGAAAAACTTTTTCTGCAACTCGCCGGCGAAGCCGAAGGGCAGGCTGCGATCTGGGCCGACAAGGCGCGTGCTGCCGGCGGCACGCTGCCGGCGTTTACGCCCGACGTGCGCGCGCGCGTCGTCGCCGGCCTGGTGCGCAGCCACGGGCCGCGCAAGCTGCGCACCGTGCTCGCCGCGATGAAAGTCCGCGGCATGTCAATTTACGCATCGAACAGCAGCGGTCAGGTCATTCCGCATCAACTCGATGATGTCGGCCATCACAGCGGCATGTCAGGCGGCGGCAATCTGCGCGCTGCCGTGTTCGGCATCAACGACGGTTTGATTTCGAATGCCAGTCTGATCATGGGTGTGGCCGGCGCCAGCGCCGATACGGCAACTATTTTGCTGACGGGAACCGCAGGACTGGTCGCCGGCGCATTTTCAATGGCGGCCGGCGAATACGTGTCGGTGCGCTCGCAGCGCGAAATGTTCGAATACCAGATCGGGCTCGAGCGTGACGAACTCGCCGCCTATCCGGAGGAGGAGGCCCACGAGCTGGCGCTGATTTACGAGGCGCGCGGCATTTCTGCCGAAGAAGCGCAGCGCATGGCGCAGACGGTGATTACGGATCCTGAGCGCGCGCTCGATGCGCTGGCGCGCGAGGAACTGGGCCTCAATCCGGAAGACCTCGGTTCGCCGTGGGGCGCGGCGATTTTTTCCTTTCTGTCGTTTGCTGCCGGCGGTGTGGTGCCCTTGTTGCCGTTCGTGCTCGGCGCCGGCGCTACGGCGCTCAGCATCGCCATTGCGCTGACCGGGGTTGCCCTGTTTGCGGTCGGCGCAACGCTTTCATTGTTTACCGGCCGCAATGCAATCCTCAGCGGGCTGCGCATGCTGGCGATCGGTGCCGCCGCCGGCGGCGTGACGTTTATGGTCGGGAAAATGCTGGGAGTAAGCGTGATTTAGCGCTGAATCCTGGTTCCTCAATCACGCTCTCAGGTTTGTTCCCACGGCAAGCCGTGATATCGCCAGCCGCCGCTGTTGCCGCGATGAAAGTGCTCATCGCGATCGCCCTCGAAACCCTCGAGCACGTTGTAGATTTTTTTGAAGCCGCCTTTTTCAAGCGCCTGCGCGGCTTCTACCGAGCGCGTGCCGCTGCGGCACATCACCAGAACGGCTTGCGCGGCACCGGCTTCCGCTTTGACCTGTGCAACAAAATGCTGATTGATTTCCCAGTCGGGCGCCTCGCTCCACGCGACATGGATGGCGCCTGCTGCATGGCCGATAAACAGAAATTCCACTTCGCTGCGGCAGTCGATGAGGACGGCGCCGGGGTTCGCTTGCATAAATTCGTAGGCCTGTTTCGGCTTCAGGTGTTCCATATTTGTTCCGCGTGCATGGCTGGCGTGCCAGTATAACGGCGGCACCGGTGCAACTGCGCTGGCGCGCTTGATTGACAACCCTGTGTTCTGCGCGTAACCTTCTAATTTAGCGCTGATTTCTGCATTGCTTGCGAGCGCCGCCGGGACTTCCGCAACAACCAAACCGGTGAAAAACAAATACGGCTAAGCGGCGTGACCCGATCGGCGCCCGCAGATCGGGTTTTTTGTTTTTATGGATGACATGGACACAACGGCTGCACTGACAGATTTGCTCAAACGGCGCATCGCGATACTCGATGGCGCAATGGGCACCATGATCCAGCGCTACAAACTCGGCGAGGCCGAGTATCGCGGTGAGCGTTTCACTGCGCACGGTCATGACGTCAAGGGCAACAACGAGTTGCTGGTATTGACGCAGCCGCAGGTGATCCAGGAAATCCACGAGCAGTATCTCGCCGCCGGTTCCGATATCATCGAGACCAATACGTTTGGCGCGCAAAAGGTCTCGCAGGCCGATTACGGCATGGAAGAGCTGTCGTTCGAGATGAACGTCGTGGCGGCGAAGCTCGCGCGTGCGGCCTGCGAAAAATATTCGACGCCGGAATCGCCGCGCTTCGTCGCCGGCGCGTTCGGTCCGACGCCGAAGACGGCGTCGATTTCGCCCGACGTCAACGACGGCGGCGCGCGCAACATTACTTTCGATGAGCTTGTCGCTGCCTACCTCGAGCAGGCACGCGCGCTCGACGAGGGCGGCGTCGATCTGTTCTTGGTCGAAACCATATTCGATACCCTGAACGCGAAGGCCGCGCTGTTCGCAATCGACCAGTTTTTCGAGGAGTCTGGCAAGCATTACCCGCTGATGATTTCCGGCACGGTGACCGATGCGTCGGGCCGCATTTTGTCGGGCCAGACGGTCGAGGCGTTCTGGAATTCGGTGCGCCACGCCAAGCCGATCACGATCGGCCTGAACTGCGCGCTTGGCGCGGCGCTCATGCGGCCCTATGTCGCCGAACTGTCGAAGTTCTGCGACGCCTACCTCTGCATTTATCCGAACGCGGGGCTGCCGAACCCGATGAGCGATACCGGCTTCGATGAAACGCCGCCGATCACTTCGTCGTTGCTGAAGGAATTTGCCGAGGCTGGTTTTATCGATATCGCCGGCGGCTGCTGCGGCACCACGCCCGAGCATATCCACGCGATTGCCGAAGAGGTGAAGGC